>LOES01000017.1 GCA_001515955.1 Clostridia bacterium BRH_c25
CGGCAGATATCCGAGCTCCATAGCATCCTGGCGGAATAACTGGTCGCAGCTGGCTACCTACTTCAAATATCCGCCGGAACTCCGGAAAATCATATACACGACCAATTCCATCGAAAACTTCAATCGGCAGCTCAGGAAGGTTACTAAATCTAAGACTATTTTCCCAACTGACGACGCCCTTTTCAAAATGCTGTACCTTTCAATGGTGGACATCACGAAGAAGTGGAACGGCAAACCTTGGGATTGGGGTAAGATTTTAGAGCAGCTATGTATTTATTTCGAGGGTAGGATTACCCTGGCAGATATAGATTAAGTATAAAAAAATGAACTCTGCCAACTACCTGTTGACAGAGTTCTCATCATGTGTAAAAATACATACAACAATATTTCTAAAAAATTTGCTATGTAAACCAAGGTATTTTATCATTAATCCAAAAGGTTTACACAAAATTATTTACAGTCTCTTGCACGAAATAAGTCCTTTGCGCAATCAAAGAGTAAACCCTGCCGGCAGCTGTAAAGAGTACCGACAGGGCTTTATTATTTTATACTGGAACAGCCCATTAACTTGAATGTGTCTTGTCCAGTATTTACATTGACGTCCTTCATAAAGTAAAGCTCAACTTCATTGTCTTGGGAAAACATTCCCTTACCAGCTTGTATACATACTATATCATAATCCTCAATGACTACCTTTACAATGTCCTTAACCTGTTTCATAAGCTTATTAAACCTCTCATCATACATGAATATAATCCTCCTTTAGCCTATAATTGATAACTCAACCAAAGTAGGATATAATGAACTTACCGACTACTTTAGTTGGTGTTGTGGAAGTCCGTGTATACTTGATAGGTGACCGGGCTTCCATTTACTTTTGCTTGTTTTCCTGTTCTTGCAACCACTTCAAAACTTCTGACTTTTTATAGCGATATGCTCTCTCTTTTCCGATATAAGGCAATCCGTTATTTCTCCAGTTGGTCACTGTAGATTTCGCTACTTTAAGCCATTTACACAATTCTGCTGTGGTCATTAATGGCTCTTCCATACTTCACCTCTCTTACATATATTGGTAAGTTCAATTATTAGTATAAGTTTATTAAGTTCAATTGTCAAGCATAAAAGTTGATAAAGCTATCCTTAATTGGATTTTATTAGTATAATAGGAGTTGCAATATGAATTACGTGAAATTATTATTTTATGATATTCTTAAGAATTCTTTTCTGCTGAGAGGTGAATTATGTATAATATTGGAGTTTATTTAAGCTATGGCTTAATGACATGTATTTTTCTATTAATAGGATTACTTCTAATTAATAAGCTTTTTAAGAAGAAATTTATACGCTCTATTATAGATATTCTGCTTTATTTTGCAGCACTAATATTGTTATGCTTTTTCATATATATGTTTATTTATTTGTTCTTAACTTCTGTTATTATTGTATTCACTCTGTTCAAATTTGTACTTGTTAAATTTTTTGATATTTCAGAGTTAACTAATTATCTAAGCCTGACCTTCACACTAATGCTATTTATTTATATACCTGAGAAAATTGGATATTGGATTCTATATTTAATAGAAAAAGTAAGAAAATCTGACTTGAACCTTGCAAACAGATATTTAATCATTGTTAAAGCATTGAGGTTAAAACTATTTATCTATTTTGTTTCATTTCTATTAGTTTTAGTATCTTCAATGGAGACTTTTTCTGGAAGGGCAATAGTTCATAATAGCTTATGGTTACTATTTAAACCGGTCATATTGCAGTCAGTAGTCACAGTAATTACTTTTGATAGGTTTTTAAAATTAGCTATTACAGAGTGGAATAATATAAAATTAGATATAAGTAAAGTTAAAGACTTATTCTTATCATTATTTAGTAATAAGAATAAAGATATTTCCACATAAAAAGAGCACTCCTGCTCGGGAGTGCTTTTATAATACCCCTTGTTTCTTTATGTAGAGATTATCCAGGGGGCTGCACTTCTTATGTATATTCAACATATAAGCAGATGCCAGGTGTGAATACTTACGAACCATATCAAGAGAGGTATGTCCTAGTATCTGCTGCAAGCTAAACACGTCACCGCCGTTCATGAGGTACTTTGTAGCAAAGGTATGTCTCAATATATGAGGGTGAATCCTGTCTATCTTGGTGCGCTTCCTGAGTCTCTGGAACAGCATCTTTATACTGCTTTCCGACATGGGCTTTAGGTCCTTGCTGATAAATAGCCTTTTTGTGTCAAACTCAGGGTTTGGTCGGTAACCACTGAGATACTTCAATAGCAGCTTCTTAGTGTATAGCCCAAGAGGAACAATTCGTTCCTTCTGTCCCTTACCGAGTACCTTTATGACTCCCTGGGTTATATGTATATTATCATAATCGAGGTTCAGGACTTCATTCCTGCGAAGCCCGCAGTCGACCATCAGGGCAACTATGCAGGAATTCCGTACACTCATTTCAGAGCTGCTTTTATAAGTTTTCATCACTACCTCAATTTCATCATCCGAAAGTATCTCTATAGCCTTCTTGATGGCTTTCGGAAGCTTGAATTTCTCCTCCAGGTTATCAGATATGTACCCTTCTCTGTAAAGCCACCCTAAGAAGCCTCTGACAGCTCTTATATAGGTTTGAACTGTTGTACTGGATACAGGTTTATCACTCTTGGGTTTGAAGGGATGCCCCTGCATCTTGGGCTTGTTTTTCAGTGTCAATTGGTACTGGTTCAGATCACCGATAGTTATATCATTGACCTGCAGCCCAGAGCCTATGAAGTCGGCAAAATACCGCAGGTTATCCCTATAGAATTTAATTGTTTTAGGTGTATTGCCTTTTAGCTCTTGGTCAACTAGAAACATTTCTATGGATTCTTGGATTGTCAGCTTCACATCTCGACCTCCTTCATAATTTTATATGCTTAAGGTATTTCAGTGTTTTGTCAGGTTTTTATTTTTATGGTTTTTGTTTTTTGGTTTTGTAACCTCCCCTGTTAGTAAGGAGGGAGGTAAAGGCAATTTTGCCCTTACCCGTTCGTACTCAGATTATTTGGACGTTATGTCTTTTTTTGTCTGTAAGATAACCCCCCTCTGTTAGTAAGGAGAGGGGGAAAACATCTTGTATTCCCCGAATTTACTGGCTTCCGATATGTAGTTAGCATCAGCATGGGCGGGTATTTTTCCTCTGGGTCGCTCCCATGCTGACCGCGACACAAGGTCGCTTGCAAAGGTTGATAGGGGAAAAAGTTTGCAGCTTCTCAACATTTGCGGTTGTCCCCAAAAGCGGAGAAAGGGGCTTAGTTTGAGATTACCGATATACAGTGCGATACGTGCCCCTTTTTTCAGATTGTAACTTTACAGTGGTTGTCGGTACTGTGTCTATGTATCGGTACTTGGTTGCAGTAAGCGGGTATGAAAGAACCCGTCGGCAGCGCGCTTTCCGACCGGATTCTTTCCTGCTATCTCCGTTTACTCATGCTCCCTGCTTAGCTGCTCTACTGTCTTTCTTGCGTTGAGCGATACTCAACTTAACTATAATTATAGTCAAGTCATTCTCGATTGTAAAGAGTTTTGTTGAATTTTACTCAACATTGTTTATTTATGGTCAAGCAAATGTTAATATTAAAGATAAGTTGAGGTATAATCAACCTTATAAGGGGTGTTGGCTTTGAGTAAATTATCTGAGAGGATAAAGAGTGAACGTACTAAACTGGGCTTGACTCAGGAGGGATTGGCTGACTTGTGTAAGGTCACTAAATCGGCTGTTTCTCTATATGAAAGCGACAAGAGTATTCCCAATGATGAAATAAAGAACATAATGGCTGATTTATTCGGTGTCTCTATGGATTATTTAATGGGTAGGACGGATTTTCGTACTCCGGCAGACAGGGTTTCTGAAGCCATAGCGGAAGATAGTGAACTGTTTGAATTCTGGCAGGAATTAAAGGACCGTCCAAATTTACAGCTGTTATTCAAACAGACCAGGGATATGACAGACAGGGATATTATGCAGATCATCAAGATTATTAAGGCTATCGAGGATGAAGAAGATAGGGAAAATGGGTAGGTAAGGAGGTGAATCTGAATGAATGAGTATGAAAAATATAACTGCTTAAGGTTGGATATCACTTTATTAGATAGAACGTATACCTATGAAGATATGAAGGAGTTAATGACAGAGCCTTTTCACTCAAATTATCCAACGAAGGTTGGTTTCGAGTGGTATCCTGCTGCAGTTGGTAGTGATTTTATAAGCATTGGGCTTGTATTTAATGTTGCACTTGCTGGTATTGCTACAACTTTACTAAGCCTAATAACTACAGATTTATACAACTGGGCTAAAACATCATTAAAAAAGGTATTACATAACAGGAATTCATTTGAAGAATCCAGAGTTAATATAAATTTTATAGACACCAATATCACAATTTATACTTTCTCAGAAGATGAGATTATTAAGATAGTTTCAAATATTGATAATATTATAGGATACATAAAAGAAAATAATTTTAATGATAAAGATTATGATTTCTTCTATTCTGAAATAGTAGATAAATGCAAAGAATTTAAATAATAAAGTAACACAAATAACACTATGACCCACTCATAGTGTTATTTTTATATATAATTATATTTGTTTAAAAGTAGCTTTACCATATATAGGTAACGGAAATATGCGAACACGTGTTCGATACGACTACGAATCAGAAGGTCGTGGGTTCGACTCCCTCCGGGCACACCATATTTTACGAATTGTAGAAACCTTGAGAAATCAAGGTTTTTTGTTTTTGTACTTTGCTAAATTTTTGATAAAGATTTTTGTTTTTGGGGTGGCCAGAGTAACGACAGGGAAATAAGAAAAATAAGTGCCAGAGAAACCGCTGAAAAAGTGCCCTTGTCTACTCAAGGTACACCATATAAAGTGTTTGATGTTATAGAAAACCTCCATATATGGTATGCGGTTTTTAAATTTACGAGTTTTTCAGCGGCTTCCCAGACACCGGAGTTATCCAGTTATTTAGGAGTAAGACTAAAATAACTGGATAACTTAGGTGTCTGGCACTTTTATCACAAATGCGGGAGCGTTGTTGGCAGATGAATCACCGATAAGGCAATCCCGATTGTTTTGTACTCGTTGGAATGGATTGGATAAGGCATCCGGAGTAATGGACGCCTTAGACGATAAAGAGTTTTCAGGAAGTTTGGTATCACTTTTACAGAACGGAACAGAGTTCTTAAAGAATAATTCGAAAATGAAATGGAAAAAAGTTGGTGATGGAAGAATTGATTTGCCGGACTATCCGGAACGCAGTGTTTTGGAGGGATTGGTGAATGCACTGATTCATCGTGAATATTTGGAATTAGGCAGTGAAGTCCATATCGACATGTTTGATGACAGATTGGAAATATATTCTCCTGGAGGTATGTATGATGGCTCTTTCGTGCAGGAACGTGATATCAATAAAATTCCATCAAAAAGAAGGAATCCGATCATTGCAGATATATTTAACCGATTGAAATACATGGAACGGCGAGGCAGCGGCTTCAAGAAAATTAGGGATGATTATAGAGGACAATATTTGTACACGAAATCAATGGAGCCAGAGTTCTATTCGGATAGAGATTCTTTTATTCTGACCTTGATGAATCTTAATTATAAAAAAGGAGCCGAAAAAGGAGCCGAAAAAGGAGCCAAAACACGTAAGGCAAGGGAAGTAGAAGAACGTATTGAAAAAATCTTTGAAGTGATAAAAGAGAATCCGGAGATAACACAGACGGAGATAATGGACAAAATGCAGGTATCGAGAAAACAGGTGCAAAATGCTGTAAAGGTACTTGCAGAGCACGGAAGGATTAAACGTATTGGACCTAATAAAAGTGGATATTGGAATGTGAACGAATAGGTATATTTTTTTGATGGAATAGAGAATGCAGATTAAGAGTATCAAAATCAATTTAATTGGCTAAATCATTTGTTATTCTACTATGATAAAGTAGGAGGTCTTGCATGGAGATAGATTTCAACCGGATTATGGAACTTGAAACAGAAAACATGATTCTTAAATCTGAGATTCAGCGTCTGAAAAATCTGTTGGAGGATGCTGGTGTTGACTACTCTGTCAAGAACAGTGCTCATCAAAGAACAATCGAAATTTTATCAACAGAATGTATTGTAAATGAAAATATAACCATAGAGCAGATCGATTCATTTATTACTCTTTTTCATGGAAGAACAGATGTGTAGAGTAAATAGTAAAGAAATAGCAAATGAATTATTAGAAATTGGATTTGGAAAAATATAAGATACCTGGGAGATATCTTAAGAGCACCCCGAGAAATCACCAGAGGCTATATACCTAAAATAGAGTTTAGTATCAAAATTTTTTCGGTGTGTATTTGACATACGGGTGTCTTAACATATGAGGGTACGGTCTGTCAATCTTAGTCCTTTTCCTGAGGCGGAGGAATAGCTTTTTAGTATACAGCCCATATCATTCATATAATGAATAGTTTTTATCTGCATGACGATAATCATTATATAGAGCATATTCAGGCACTTTTAAACAGTTTTAGCTACGTTTATATACATATGCTCACAAAAATTGACAAAAACTATACTCTGAGTGAGATATCATTAGAAAACGAGCTCATGCATAAAATAATAACAGCAGAGGTAATTTGTTCCAGTATGGAAGAAGGTATATAATATGAATAAAGATGGTAAAATAGTTAACTTTTTTAATTATGTTAAGGGGGAAGCACAAATGCTTAATGTATTTGATGTTGCTAAATACATATTAAGTAAAGCCGGAGAGATGACAACCATGAAACTTCAAAAACTCGTTTATTATTCTCAAGCATGGCATCTGGCTTGGTATGGAGTACCTTTATTTAATGAAGATTTTCAAGCTTGGTCGAATGGGCCGGTGTGTCCTGAACTGTTTTCTGCCCATAAGGGGTTATTTGTTATTGATAAGTCTAAGCTGCAGTATGGGGACGATGCTAAACTTAAAGGCAACCCAAAAGGAACTGTTGATTCAATTATTGATTTTTACGGAGACAAGGATGCTCACTGGCTTAGTATGTTGACGCATAAGGAGAGACCTTGGTTAAAGGCAAGAGATGGCATACCGGAGGGAGATTACTGTATAAATATAATCGAAAAAGAAGAAATGCAGGACTATTACAGTGGGCTCTCATAAGAAAGGGCCACATTTAAATCAAAAAAAGCCTATTATTGATGCGGCAGCATTCAGCCAAATAAACCCAGAGAAGAAAATACATACTCAATTTCCAAATCCAGTTACATATGATAACCTTAATCCGGCTTGGTCATTTAAAAGAATGCAGCAAGAAACAAAGTGGGTATTTATTTCTGATGAATTTTTGTGTCACAATGACAGTTCTAGCATAGATCCTAAATGTGTACTTTCTAAGCTTGCAGCTTTTGAATCTATGACCTGGAGACGAATAAAACAGCAGACTTACGGAGGAAAGAATAAGACAAATCACCATTTTATTACGGACTTATCAAAGCTTGATAAAGAAGCTCAACAACGGCTTGAAAAGCTACAAATAAACGAAAACTTTTTTTCTCTAAGACTCGAAGGCACTGTAAGAATATATGGATTATTGCAAAGTCAAGTCTTTGAAATATTATGGTATGATAATAAACATGAAATATATCCAGTTGAGTACTGATTTATAATACTAGGAGTTAATCCTCGGTATTATTTTTTATGAAAATACGGGAATGTGAAGTGTAAGTGCCAGACACCGGAGTTATTCAGTTATAGTATTGTAATGCTTAAATAACTGGATAACTTGCATGCCTGGCATTTACACTTGCTCTGTTTTTCTTGTCTTGTAATAGGCTCAGAAGGTCTTTTGCGGTCTTGGATGTCTATGAATGCTTTCACAGTAAGCCCTAAATAGCTTTAAGTATAAATACATATAAAATGGCTATCATATCTTGTGATAATAATTATTGGAGGTATTTTATGGAGTATTTAGTTTTAGCTATAATTGGTTGGGCAATTATATTTATCTTGATCCCTATTCAAAGAATCAAAGAGTTAATTTCAGTTCCATTAATAGCATTTATTTGGATAGTAATAGTAGACCATACATCTGTTGCGTTAAATTATTATAGGTACACTCATACACTTATACCTATAGGAAATGCATCATTCTTCCAGAGCTTAGCTGCTTCTTCTGTTGGCTTACTGATGATAAATTGGCTTACTGAAAGCCCATTATCAAAATTTATATCTACACTACTCGGTACTGCAGGGCTTGCCGCTCTGGAAAACATCTATATTCAACTCGAAGCTTTTAAATACGGGCGCTTTGATACAATAATCAGTGCTCTCCATAGCTATGCTGCCTTTGCTGCATTTATATGGATTACTCTCGCAATTGTCGGGCAAGAAAAAGTCTATTCGGGCATTAGATCTAGATTCCATGCTAAACAATTAGTACACCACTAATTCCTAAATAAATGGCTAATCATGCAACTTTCAAAGGAGAGGGGGAAAGCAATTTGCCAACCCCGAATTTACTGGCTTCTGATATGAAAGTGTAAGTGTCAGACACCGGAGTCATCCAGTTATTTAGGAGTAAGACTAAAATAACTGGATGACTTAGGTATCCGGCACTTTTTATCCCGTTTAGGTGTAGGCAGACAAGATAATTAAAAATCATATAATTTGCAATAAAAAAGCGGTGTTATCCGCTTCTTTACTTTGCTTTCTTACGTTTAGACTCAACTATTTCAAGCCGCTTATCCTGGCTATTGACAGACATAGCAAGTACATCAATCTTGCTTTCAATACTTTCCAGCCTTTTGTAAGTGTCAGATACCGGAGTTATCCACTTATCCAAAATAGCACTCTTTACAGAGTGCCGTGTCTTATACTACTATAAATCATAACTATAACAGATGCCGGACATCTAATGTTTTATGCAAGGAAACATATCATCTGCTGCCTTCTATATTCGCAGGACCGTTTTGCATGATCATTAATTTCCCTGCAAACCATTTTAAAAATATTGCAGCAAAAAAGTAGATTGGAACAGAGTAAGAATATTTCCATGTAATTAAATAGTAAAGCTTTGCCCAAACAAGGATAGGCTCCAGAATAAATGAAAAAACCAGTGTAAGGATTATGTTTGCGACAATAAAGGATTTCCATCGGGGAAAGTATTGATATATGAGTACATATATAATGGGTACCACTGAATAATTGGCTGTAATTAAGCATGGAAGAGCCGGAATTACTTTAATAGGGTAAATCCACATTGTGAGGTTTGCACCGATCTCATCCAACAAAGTGGCTATACCTGCTGTTAATAACAGGTAAAGGAGCATTTCTTTAAGTCTCCTTTTATCTACCAAACGATACCAAACAAACCACGGTATAATAAGATAAAATAGAAGCACCCACCACCTGAGAGTCAGTACATTGGCATTTATCCAGTAATCCAATCTCGCCTGATATAGAAGTCTTTTTAAATTGACTATTGCTTGTTGCTCTGGGCTCATGATACACCTCATATGTCTACTACTGTACAGAAAATTATGAGTCTGAAGCCTGTGCTGTTGATCTATTTTCGATAGTATTCACTATTTCAATAAACAATTTTGATATTAGTGCGCTTATGATGAATACAAATGTCGAGTATATGTATTTCCAATTTAATATAATAAGATAGTCCCAACCTGTTGCCAGCGGCAGTATAATAAAAGAAAGAACAGCTGAAGCAATAATATCTGCAAATATAAAGCCCTTCCATTTAGGGAAGTATTGATAAATTAATGCATAGGTAAGAGGAGACAATGAACAGCACATGGGTAATAAACGAGGAAATAACGATACAGTCTTAATTGGATAAATCCATAGAGTTAATGTATTGCCCACTTCATCGAATAATAGGAAGATGCCTGACAAAAGAGCAATATAAATAAGTATTTCTATCAGTCTTTTCTTATAAACCAGGAGGTACCATACAATCCACGGAATAACAAGTGATACTAAAAGAATCCACCACCTGGGAGTAAAGACAACATTATTCATCCAATGCTCAAATTCTCCTTGAGCTATTAGTCTTTCATATTCAATAATTAATTGAGTATCAGGATCTATTGTTTACACCCCATTTATCAGCTTATAACACCTTTAAGTAATTAGGTTCGTCAAAGATTAGTATATCTAATAAATACTATTGTATACGATGATAAATTGCACAACACCTTCGCTTATGGCAAATACCAATCTCCAGCGGATGCCATTATCTCAGATAAGGCGTGAAACTGTATTTGAGAAAATATAATACCGGTGGCAATTCCGCGAAACTTTGGTACAATAAACTTATCCGGTTTGTTTTAGTGAGTGTATCATTGTTATTCCAATGGTGATAATTATTATATTCACTTATAAGGAAGGTTATGTGTTATGTTAGAGCTTATCAGGCAACACCCGTTGGCATTTTCCATTATTGTGTTTTTGGCTTTCATCGGCTATATTCATTCACTTTATAAATTTTTTAACAAGCGGAAATAGACAGGTATCAGGCATCAGGGTTATCCGGCTGTTCAGAAGAAATTCCCAAACAACTATATGTTTCGCACTAAATCCATTACACAATGTGTCCTGTAATAGCATTCGGTTATAGCCGCAGGGCACAACATCAATGAAGTGCATTATTAACATTTTGAATTGTCTAGGAATCAGTAATGTTAATAAGCACTAGTTCAATAGTGCGAAACGTTTTCCTTGATGTTATAAATCGCTTCTATTCTATGTAATCTTCTTTGTGCGATTTATATAGTAACTTTGATGCCTGCAATTAAATTATATGCTGAAAAAGCTGACAAGAACCGGAAGGATAAAGGGCACGAGGAAGGTCAGGACCGTACCTGTTATCAGAGTAACAATACCCAGTTCAGCTCCGGTAAATTTGGTAATCGGAACCAGCATGGTATCCATATCTCCGGCAGCCCCACTGGCTATTGGACTGCCCGGGCTTATCCTTATCAAGAACGGAAGGCATAAAACAGTAAGGAA
>LOES01000018.1 GCA_001515955.1 Clostridia bacterium BRH_c25
GCTTGGGGGGATGGATATGAATTTCCACGGAGGAGATATTTATAAATACTGCGGAGATATGATAGATTTCAGCTCCAATATAAATCCCCTGGGCATACCGGACAGCTTCAGGAGATTGCTGCTTGAGAGGTTTGAGGATTTTACCGGATATCCGGATATCGATTATGTGGAAGTAAGAAAGAGGATAGCTGATTATCTAAATTTATGTAATCCCGGTTATGTAGTACCGGGGAATGGTGCGGTAGAGCTTGTATACAAGCTGGTGGCCTCTTCCGGAGCGGAGCGGGTAGTGAGCCTCAGACCTACTTTTTCTGAGTACGGCAGGGCGGCAAAAGCGGCGGGACTTGAGTTTCATGATGTACCGGCCTTTAATGCGGATTTTACAGCAGTTGATGTGGAAATGCTTGTCAGCAGCATAAAGCCCCATTCTCTGGTGATAATCTGCAATCCAAACAATCCAACCGGCACTCTTATAGGGAAGGATGCCATGAGATATCTTGCAGCAGCACTTTTGGAATTGGATTGCAGGCTTGTTATAGATGAAGCTTTTATAGAATTTACCGACAGCTACCCTGAGAACAGCATGATTGATACTCTGGAAGAATTTACGAACACAACTGTAATCAGAGCAGCCACAAAATTTTTCGGAATGCCCGGAATAAGACTTGGCTATGCAGTTACAGCAGACACAGAAGCAATTAAAGCTGTGAAAGAGCTTATGGAGCCGTGGAATCTTAACACGGCCGCTGTTATAGCAGCATGCAGTGTGTTTGAGGACCGCTGCTACATTGAAAGATCAAGCTTCTGGATAAGAAACGAGAGGACATATTTGTTTGAGGGACTTGGAAGCTTTGAAAAGCTTGGGATATATCCTTCAACTGCCAATTTTCACTTGCTTGAGCTTGAAGACGGAATAATTACAGCGGCACAGTTAAAGGAGGATATGGCGGGGTATGGGGTTTTGATCAGGACAGCGGAAGGCTTCAATGGCCTGTCGGAATATCATTTTAGATTAGCTGTAAAGGACAGGGCATCCAATGATATACTTCTGAAGCTTTTAAGGAAGCTTGTTGAATAATACACTATATGTGCCAAAAAATGGAGCATTATATAGCGAATATAACACACAATTATAAAATATATGCGAAAAGTATAGCACAAAACAATTCCATGATATATAATAGACCTTGTGAAATATATATGAGCGAAGATTTGATTGTGCTTGTATACATGATGCAATCCGATTTACGCGTAAAGTTATATGTAAAAAACATGGGGGTGTCATTGTGGAATTGGATAAGCTGGGTGCAAAGGTGCACCGCAATCTTTCTATTGGCAAGCTTGTAGAAGCTGCACTGAAAAAAGAAGATGCTGTTCTTACGGATACAGGTGCACTTAGTATAAATACAGGCAAATATACCGGCAGATCTCCAGGAGACAGATTCATAGTTGATGATCCGGACATACATGATAAAATTGATTGGGGCAAGGTTAATGTACCCATCAGCAGTGAAAAATTTGAAAATTTGTATAACAAGGTACAGCGCTACATAAAAGAAAAAGAGATTTTTGTTTTTGATGGCTTTGTCGGAGCAAATAAGAATTATAGAATGCCTATCAGGGTGATCAATGAATATGCATCCCAGAATCTTTTTGCCCAGCAGCTTTTTATAAAGCCCAGGGAGGGGGAACTGGAGGGTTTCGAGCCGGAGTATACTATTATAGCTGCTCCGGGCTGTATTGCAAATCCTGCAGCAGACGGTACGAGCTCTGAGACTTTCATCATATTGAATTTTTCAAAGAAAATTGTGTTAATAGGCGGTTCGATGTACTGCGGAGAGATAAAAAAAGCTGTTTTCACAGTAATGAACTTCATGCTTCCCATGAAGGGCGTAATGCCTATGCATTGTTCAGCCAACATCGGAACAGAAGGTGATGTGGCATTATTCTTTGGCTTGTCGGGCACAGGGAAGACTACTTTATCTGCCGATAAGGGAAGAAGACTTATAGGAGACGATGAGCACGGCTGGACAGATGAAGGTGTTTTCAACTTTGAGGGAGGCTGCTATGCGAAGTGCATAAGGCTTTCAAAGGAAAACGAACCTCAGATATGGAATGCAGTAAGGTTCGGTACTGTACTGGAAAATGTTGTACTGGACCCGGAGGCAGGTGTTCCGGACTACGACAGCGAACAGTTCACTGAGAACACACGAGCAGGATATCCCGTATCTTATATAGATAATGCAGTTGAAGAAGGTACCGGAGGAAATCCTTCCACACTGGTATTTCTTACTGCTGATGCTACAGGGGTGCTTCCTCCGATCTCAAAACTTACAAAAGAACAGGCCATGTATCATTTCATGTCGGGATATACAAGCAAGCTGGCGGGAACAGAAAGGGGCATCATAGAGCCCACAGCGACCTTTTCAACTTGCTTTGGGGCACCGTTTATGCCGATGAAGCCCCAGGTATATGCAGAGCTGCTGGGAAAGAAGATTGATGAGAATAACGTAGGGGTATTTCTTGTCAACACAGGCTGGAGCGGTGGTTCCTACGGTGTCGGCAAGCGTATGAAGCTGTCTTATACCAGAGCTATGGTAAATGCCGCAATAAACGGGAAATTGGACAATGTGAAGTATGAAACGGATAAGATATTCGGAGTAGCAGTCCCCACGGAATGTCCGGAGGTTCCGGCTGAGGTGCTGAAGCCTGAGAATGTATGGGCGGATAAGGCGGAATACGAAAAGACGGCAGTTAAGCTTGCCAGAGATTTCAATGCAAACTTCCGGAAATTCGAGGGCGTTTCGGAGGACATTGCAAATGCAGGCCCGATAGTGAAGTAGGTTTCGAAGTTTAGGGGTTTCGAGATATGGGAAAAAGAGTTTATTCGATGGAATAGACTCTTTGTTTTTGTATTGTTGTATTATCCATGGATTTCAGATAAATGCCTACCAGTAAGGAGAATACACAGAATACCGATAAAGTCTTGTACAAGAAAAATATTCCGCGGCTTTCAAGCAATATTCCGCCTCCAAGGTTGCCAATGAAGCTTCCCAGTCCGAAGCCCAGAGAAAAGAGTATGGTTATGCCGGATGCCTTGATATGCTCAGGTACTATCTTGTAGAGATATTGTATAGCTCCCATCAGATAAAGTGGGAAGGTTGCGCCTTGCAAAAGCTGTATTGCTATGACAGTCAGATAGCTTTGCTCCATGGAGCAGAGGAAGAATCTAAAGCTATAAAGTCCCACGGCACAGAGATATATGTTCAAATCTCCGAATCTTTTCTGGAGATGGCTTCCGAAGAAAAATGCAGGAATCTCGCTAATAGCAATTACGAACCATACAAATCCGAGAATTGCAACACTTCCTCCCGTTTTCCTCACCAGAATTGATATGTAGCTGCTGTTGGCACCAAGGGCTACATTGACCAGAAGTACTGAAAACACAAATACCATAAATTTGTATTGCTTGATTGTATCCAGAACATCCTTGATGCTGGGACGTCTTATATTGGGTTTTGATTCAGATTTAATGCCATATACAAGATAAGCGGTTATTATAAACAGGATAGAGTATAGAATAAAGCTCGCTTTTATATCTGTAAGCTGGATTATCTTTCCCAAGGCCACTGATATCAGCGCAAAGCCTATGGAGCCCATCAGACGCACCTGACCGAAGCCGAAAGCTCCGGTCTGCTCAATTACTTCATAGCAGTATGCATCACACATAGGAGATGTGATGCTTTGGAATATCACCAGCATAACTATAGAGGCAAGTATGTATGGAAAGCTGTAAGCTGCAAAAAAATTAAAAATCAGCACAGCGCAAAATACGGAAGCGATAAAAAGCGTTTTCTTTTTGGTAAGACGCTTATCGGTTATATAGCCCCATATGGGCTGTGCAATAATCCCGGTCAGGGAATTAAGTGCAAAGACTATGCCTATCTGTGTATATGAAAGCTGCCGGCTTTCCAGGTATAAGGGCAGGAAGGGGTAATAGCAAGCCATGGTGCCAAAGAGAGAAAAGTATAACAGTTCAAACCTTAACCTGAGTGCAGTATTTACATTTCGCATATTAATCACTTTCCCAAAGGCGATTTTTAAATGGGATATTCTTTTTTGCAGGCTGCTCGTGGGAATCCATGTGCAGTGTAACAGAATTTATAGAATATCTTGATTAAAAACGTCGTTATTCAAATATTATAAAGATTATACCAGAAAAACCATAAGTTTCAAATCATTTTATGGAGGTATACCCTATAATAATATTAATTACTATGAGTTTGTAGTATAATATTTACTAAACTACGGTCAAAGGAGAGCTTATATGCTTATTGTAACGGCAGCAGCCATGGTAAGAGGCGGAAAGGTTCTGATCGCACAGAGGGAAGCAGGCTCCCACATGGAGCTTCGATGGGAGTTACCCGGAGGCAAGCTGGAACCGGATGAAGATCCGGAGGAGTGCATTGTAAGGGAGATAAAAGAAGAATTGGACATGGAGATAGAGGTATCAGATATCTATAAGGTAGTGAAATTCAAATATGAAGAAAAGGATATACTGCTTCTGTGCTATCTGTGCAGAATACTGAAAGGTGAGGGGAAGACCCTTGAATGCAATGATTTCAAGTGGGTGAGGAGAGAAGAGCTTGTTAATTATGATTTTGTTCCGGCAGATGTGGCGATAGTAGAAAAGCTTATGAAGGATGAGAAGCTTTTTGAGAATTAGCTTAAATGAAGAAGAAGCGGATATTTCGCTTCTTCTTCATTTAACTTCCTGTATTATAGCTGCAACCAATTCTGCAGTCTTTTCCATATCCTTGATGGCTATGCTCTCAGAAGTGGTATGCACGTTAGTCATTCCTATTGCCAGTGTCACTGCCTGCAAGCCTTTGCCACTCATAATATTGGTATCGCTGCCTCCTCCTGTTGATTTCAGACAGGTTTCAAGTCCTATTCTTCTTATTGCGGCGTCCACGAGCTTTACAACATCTGCATCCTTTGGAAGATTGACCTCCGGGTAATTCAAATATTGTTTTGTCTCATGCTCTGCGCCATACTCTCTGCAGGCATTCTCCAGGCACTCCAGCATATGCTTTGCCTGGGCTTCAACCTTGCTTCTGACCAGACTCCTTGCTTCCATAGCAACTTCAATTTTATCGCATACTATATTGGTAGCACCGCCGCCGATTATCCTGCCTACGTTTGCGGTTGTATCCTCATCGATACGGAGAAGCTTCATCTGGTCGATAGCTTTCGCAGCTACCTGTATTGCACTGATTCCATTTTCAGGAGCGACCCCTGCATGAGCAGCTTTTCCTTTTATGGTGGTAAGTATCCTGAACTGCGCAGGTGCCTTAGTTATCACCGTTCCGATATCTCCCCCGCTGTCCAGTACAAAGACAAGCTTGGACTTGAGCCAGCTGTAGTCCATATTTTTGGCACCGATCATTCCGTTTTCTTCTGATATTGTAAATGCAACCTCAATATCTCCATGAGGTATGTTATTTTCCTTTATGTATCTTACAGCTTCCAAAATTGCTGCAATCCCGGCCTTGTCGTCGCCCCCCAATATGGTTGTACCGTTGCTGTATATGATGCCTTCACTGATAACCGGATTAATATTTTCTCCCGGTACTACGGTATCCATATGTGCACATAGGAGTACCGGCTGAGTATCAAGAGTACCCTTTAACCTGCCCAGCACATTTCCGGTATCGCCGTCGGATTCCTTGTTTGCATTGTCTATGTACACTTCAAAGCCCAACCCCTTGAGCTTTTCTGAAAGCACTGCCGCAAACCGGCCTTCCTTTCCGGAAACACTGCTTACTTTAACCATTTCCACAAACTCATTAACTAATCTTTCGGTGTTCACTTTAACCCCTCCTATAAAAAATCATACTAATATTATACCACAATGTATAAAATAGGAATTATTGTACTAATGATTATGGGCAATAATTAAATACAACGGTGAAGATCATATAGGTGCATATTTTGTTTTTATCGGATAATGTTAGGACATGATGGAAAGGGCTATATTGTCAAAAGAGTGAAGCTTGTGGATATGTATCCTCATATAAGGCACGTTGAAGTGGTTGCTCAGATGTACTTTAATGGGAAAAGGTAAAACCACAACATATAGCGATTTTTCAAGCTATTAGACGCTATATATTGATTTTCTGGCGGTTTATGAAAAGGGTTATTTTAACCCTTAAAAATCGCCGATCCATAGATGTACTTTATTTTTTGTTCAATAAAATTCCATAAACAGGTAATAAACCGGCGTTTAATTTTTAGATATTAATGCCGGTTTTATACAGCTCACAAAGGTGACACAAAAAAAGCGGCTGCTAATTTTAGTAAAGCAGCTGCTTTTTTTGTGCCCTTTTTTATGTTGCCAACTATATTAAAGAAAGGACTGATACAAGATGATCACTGCCACCATCCAAAATGGTGCATACCCACACAGCCAACTCATCAACCTCACATTCCCTATTGATGAGGAAGCCATGATGGAAAAGCTCGGGGAGATAGGCATCAGCGATAGCAACATTGCGAGCTGTCATATAGTGAAGATAAGCGGCAAGGTTCCTGCTCTTTGCGTACTTGAAAGCAACCGCATCAATGCGGATGAGATGAACTATCTGGCCAGACGGATAGACAGCTTTGACAACTATGAGACTGCCAAGTTTCAAGGAGCCATTGCAAGAGAGGGTATCTACACTATGAAAGATCTCATCAATCTGACTTTCAACTTTCACAATTATACGGTCGTCACTGATTTCTCGAACCTTAAAAACACCGGAAGCAAACACTACCTGGATAAGAACATCGGGTGTCCTGCAAGTGGAATGGAAAAGCTCGACTTCGAAGCAATGGGCAGGAATCTTTTAAGCAGCGGTGACGGTAAGATAACTCCATATGGTGTGGTGTTTTGCAATAGAGTTCCTATGGAAGAAGTATATGATGGTAAAATGTTTCCCGATTATGATTACACCAGTGACTATATACTGAAGCTGGGAGTCACGCGAAAGGATTCATCAACACCAAATCCCCAAAAGACATGGCTGTACCTTCCAACTTCAAAAGCCTGCATTGTTAAAGCCTTACTCCGCCTCGGCGCAGACACATATAATGACTTGACCTTTAAATGTGTCGACGGCCCTAAGTTGTCGGAAGTATTTATGGAGCGACTTTCTATGACAGATAACCTCGGAGAAATAAATGAGCTGAGTAAAATCATCCAACAGCTTGAGCCAGAGGAAATTACAAAACTGGAAGCAGTCATTGATTATATGAAAGTCAAAACCGTTGGAGAAATGGTTGAGCTGGAAAAAGCCTTGACCATTTCTTTTTTGTTGCAGGCATTTCCGATGCGGAGCAGTACGGCAGGCACATGATGCAGCGAAAAAATCGTTTTCAGGATTTATTTCTTGACTTAAAGTACACTTTAAGTGATATGATTTTGTTATTGAGGAGGATGATATATGGTGGAATTAGAAATAAGTGAAGCGGCAAAATTGGTAAATTTAAAGCCTCATACTCTCAGATATTATGAAAGTATGGACTAATAAAAAACATAAAAAGAAATTCAGCAGGAAAAAGAATTTATAGTGAAGCTGATTTAAAATGGTTGGAATTTATAAACAGGCTAAGATCAACCGGAATGAAAATAAGTGAAATGAAAGAATATACCCGATTAAGGAATATGGGAGATGCAACAATCACAGAAAGAAAAAACATATTAGAAGAACACCTGGATTCAATAGATAGTGAAATAAAGAAATTATCAGAGGTTAGGAATTATGTTGCGATGAAAATTGAAATATATAAAAAAATGGAGGATAAGATTAATGGAAAAGGACAGCAGATTACAACGGGGGTATAAAAAGCTACGTGAAGAAACAACTTGGACATAAAATATAGGCAAATAGCAACAATTGCAGCATTAACTGCTTTAGGCAATGCCCAACCCCAGTTAAAATTTCATATTAATGCAGGGCTCAATATCGGGTTAACGGCTGAAGAAATAAAGGAAATTATGCTTTTACTGACTGTTTATTCGGGATTCCCATCAGCAATTAATGGCATGAATATTTTAAAAGATATTTTGACGAAAGAAATAAAAAGCAACTGTCCTAAAATTAATAAGTGAAAAATCTATAATGCCAAATTGCGTTGTTTTCCAGTTCTGTATAATAATCCACACTGTGGAAGAAGAGGAGGAATTTTTATGAATTCTATGAAGGGCAAGCGGGTTATCATTACTGGCCCCACGTCTGGTATCGGGAAAGAGGTCGCTATAGAACTGGGTAAATTCGATGCAGATATAGTCCTTGGCTGCCGTGACATGATACGGGGAAGGCAGGTGGCAGAAGAGATCTCTCGTAGTACTGGCACTATAAGTATTGACGTTATGCACATCGATACATCCAGCATTCAATCCATTCAAGAATTCGCACGGCACTTTCGCGAAAAGTATTCCCGGTTTGATGCACTTGTCAACAACGCTGGAGTCAATCGGGCTGGGCAGCCGCGACAGAATAGTGTTGATGGAATTGAGCTTACTTTTGCCACGAACGTACTAGGTTACTACCTACTAACGTGGGAACTACTTGAACTCCTTAAGGCGAACGCGCCGGCACGAATTGTCAATATAGCATCTTCCTTCGCAAGTGATATCGATCTTGATGATGTCCAGTTCGAGCATTGTCCCTATGACGGCATGAAGGCATATGCCCAATCGAAAGCTTGCGACCGAATGCTTACATGGGCATTCGCGCGACGGCTCGAAAACAGCGGTGTCACTGCTAATGCTATGGCACCAGGTCTAGTGCCGGAGACAGGTCTTTTTCGCGGAATGCCTACAGAAACCCGGTTTGAGCTAAACAAGAGGGGAGGACGTGGTATTGCACAGGGAGCAGATACAGCGGTATGGCTAGCAAGTAGTCCTGAAGTGGATGGCCTGAGCGGTAAGTTTTTTGAGCAGCGCAAAGAAATTGTATGTGAGTTCAGAAATGTGGAGACTGAAGAGAAACTCTGGAGTATTTGTGAAAGGCTTATCAGATGTGCGAAAGTCTCTGCATCTAACACAAAATAGGAAGAATGTATATGGGCTATAAACCATTACTGCTTTTTAATACCATTCAGCAGTATTTCGAAGTGCTTCAGGGCTTGTTCTTTTAAATCAAAGTCAGGATGTCGAATACACCATTCATAAGTAAGCCCTCTTATGGTCATAATACAGTGTTTCGTAAGTGTTTCAACAAGCATAGCTGTCTTAAATTCCCCTTGCTGCATGTCATTGCTAATTATATCACTAAAAATTTTCTGGAATTCCCTATTATAACTTATTATGGCATTTGTATTTATAGTAGCTGGTATATTTTTGTGTTACTATTGACAGTTCTATTACAAAATGATATTCTATAAACGATGTTAGCTAACACTGTATATTTAAATATGTAAATGCAGGAGTGCTTGTATGCCAAAGGATAAAACCAAAACTTATCAAAGAATAATACCATGTGCGAAAAAAGAATTTTTAGATAAGGGCTTCGAAAAAGCTTCCATGAGAACAATCGCTGCCGATGCCGGTATCTCTGCAGCTGGATTATATCGCCATTTTAAGGATAAAGAAGCTATGTTTGAGGCGTTGGTGTCGCCTGCTGTAAATGGGCTGAAAGAACTGTTTTTGTTAGCACAGGAGGATTTTAACAAGCTTCCAAAAGATAACAAGCAGGAAACCGTATTTGATTATTCCTCTGATAAGATTAAAAATTTTATTGCATATATCTACGATCATTTTGACGATTTTAAGCTGCTTATCACCTGTGCGGAAGGCACTGTTTTTTCGGATTTCATTGATAGCCTTGTAGAAATCGAAGTGAAATATACTCTCAAATTCATTGAATCCACAGGCAATGATGCGCTGACCTCGGGCAGGGCTACCCCTGAGCTTATGCACATTGTTTCAAGTGCATTTTTTTCAGGCGTATTTGAAATTGTAGTGCATGATATGACCAGGGAATCGGCGGACAGCTATATTGAGCGACTTAGACGTTTTTTTTTGGCAGGCTGGAATACCATTTTAACTCCGTAAAAAATAAGGTTCTTATAGGACCTTAAAAATTTCAAACAAAGTTTGATAAATCTAACTTATAGAAAGATACATATGGATATTAAAACGATTCAAAGCCTCTTTGAACGGCTGTGGATTTTGCAAATCCCCACACAGTTGAAATTATAAAAAACTGGAGGAATTTATATGAGTGAAATATTTATTGATCAAAAGGAAAAACAAAAACAATTTATATTGACCGGTAACATGTGGAAAATCATGGTTAATCTATCATGGCCGGCCATTATAGCTATGGTACTGTACGGATTGAATTCAGTCCTGGATGCTGTCTTTGTCGGACAGTTTGTAGGCGAAGCTGCTTTGGCAGGGGTTTCCGTGGCATACCCCCTTTCCCAAATCAGCGTTGCATTTGGCTCACTGATTGGAGTTGGTGCAGGCTCCATATTAAGTATTGCTTTAGGCAGTCAGGACAAAAAAACGCAGAAAAGGTTGTTGGGGAATGTCAACCTGATGTCTCTTGCTGCAACCGTAGTTTATATGGTATTGGCTTTGATCTTTTCAACACAGCTTATACGGGTTATGGGGGGAAAGGGGGAGGCTCTGGTTTTGGGAGAGAGCTATTTCAGAATAACTATTTTGGGCTCGTTTTTTTGGGTTTATGGCCTGGCGGGAAATATGATCATACGTGCCGAGGGGAAGATGAAGTCGGCAGCAGTGATGATGGGAATCGGTCTGGCTGTCAATGCGGCTGCCAACTATATCCTGATTGCGGTTCTCGGGTTAGGTGTGGAGGGGGCAGCGTGGGGCACAAATATCGGGATGCTGGTTTACACTCTGCTTGGATGGCTTTATTTTGGGAAAGGTTATGCTTCCTTCAAATCCAAGCTCCTTTCATTTCGATGGGATAAGGACATTGCAACATCTATTCTCAGACTTGGAATGCCCTCATTGATCATGAGCTTTATGAGTTTGATACAGGCGGTCTTTGTTTTTAATGCGTTATCAAACTATGGAACAACGGCGGACGTGGCCTTTTACGGAGTAGTGTACCGCGTATTCACCTTCCTGCTTACTCCGATTTTCGGATTGATGC
>LOES01000019.1 GCA_001515955.1 Clostridia bacterium BRH_c25
CCTGAACCAGTGGTTGTTCCAAATCCTGAACCAGTGGTGATCCCGAATCCTGAACCAGTGGTTGTTCCGAATCCTGAACCAGTGGTGATCCCGAATCCTGAACCAGTGATTATTCCAAAGCCTGAACCACCGGTTATCGAGAAACCACATATCCATGAAAGCAAGGTAGAGATTGAGATTGTAATCCCAAAGTGTCCGCCAAAAGCTCCAATGGAAGAACCCTGCGAAATAGAAAAAGAGAAAATTGAATGTGAGGATATATATCAATACTATTGTGAAGATGACGATGATTATGAAGAGGAACACAAGCATTATCATGAGGTGCATCATGAGCATGCTTTATATCCTTATTACAGCGGAGGAATGTACCGCAAATTGAAGAAGATATTGAGAAGGCTGAGAAGGTATGAGCCTTTTGAAAAGGAGAGAGGCTATGACTGGTTCAAGGTCGGAGATGACATATACGAAATAAATAGTGTGACAGTGCCTTATATGGGTTATATGATGCCTTTGGGATATCCTTTTATGTCTGAAGGCTGCAGTATGATGATAGACAGGAAAGATTATATACTTGGTGTAAAATATGACGATAATTATGATGACGATGATGATGACAGAAAACGTGTAAGATATCTGATGTTTGGAGTGCCGGCAGTATATAGCAAAAAGAATGAGCAGTATTATAGATCCAAAGGGTTCATGAAATTCATGCCGCATAAATCCAAAGGATACGGATACTTCTTAATGTGCCTGGATATTAGAAACGGCATGCTGTGTCATATGGACTAAAGGCTTTTGATAGTGCCTCGTAAAGTATATCCCTTCTTGAGCGTGCGAGGCACTGAATTAAGGAAGTGCTATTTAACATTTGAAAGATTGAAAAGTGGTGATGTTAAAAAGCACTAAAAGGCTGTCTCGGACTAATCAGGTTAGTTTGAAGCAGCTTTTTATTTTTTCATAATCTGTATAAATTTTCTATGAAAAAATATCCCGTTTTGTGTTAAAATTGAAACATATATAAATTATATTGAACGCACATAAGTATTTGCATCGGGTAGTGTGCGAATTCAATAACAATCAAGGAAACCGTTTTGCGGAATTTGAATATAAAATTAAAATGTATCCCGCAAAACGCTGAATATACAGAAGAGGAATGATTTTGTGAAGATAGATAATCTTATAGATAGGAAACTGCTTAAAAACATAGATATAGGGATAGTAATATCCACCTTGCTGCTTATTATATACGGCTTTATATCTATCTCCAGTGCCACCCATATTACAAGCGGAGGCTCTATAGGCACTTTGAAGATACAAATAGTTGCCTTTATTTTAGGCATTATGGGAATACTGGTAATTTTACTCATTGATTATAAAACCTTTGGAGACAACTATATGCTTATATATGGAACTAATGTATTTCTTTTGGTGCTGGTACTGATAATAGGCTTTTCCACCAAGGGAACCAGAGGCTGGATTGACTTTGGACCGGTGAATCTGCAGCCCGCGGAAATAGTTAAACTCGGATATATTCTGACCTTCGCCAAGTATTTGGAAAAGCGGAAGGATAATTTGAACAAATTGATAAATGTGCTGCCTGCATTTTTGCATCTGTTTCTGATAGTAGGTTTGATACTTCTGCAGCCCGACTTTGGAACAGCGCTGGTATTCATATTTGTATCCATATTCATGTTGTATGCTGCAGGCTTAAGCTACAAAATAATAGCAGGCGCATTTGGTGCATTTCTGGTCAGCTTGCCGGTATTGTGGAAGTTTCTGAAGTCATACCAAAGGGACAGGATACTTGTGTTTTTCAACCCTGAATTGGATCCTATGGGTGCGGGTTATCATGTAATACAATCAGAAACGGCCATTGGCTCGGGGCAGTTTCTAGGTAAAGGACTTTTTCAAGGCACACAGAACAATCTTGGCTTTATACCTGAGAGACATACGGACTTTATATTCTCTGTTATAGGAGAGGAGCTGGGACTGGTGGGAGCTTTGGTTTTATTGATACTTTTTATGTGGCTGGTGTTAAGATGCGTACACATTGCCAAGGTGTCGAAGGATGATTATGGAATGCTTGTATGCGTTGGTATTATGGCCATGTTCCTCTTTCATGTATTGGAGAACATAGGAATGACAATAGGATTAATGCCGGTAACCGGTATCCCTCTGCCCTTCATAAGCTACGGGGGCAGCTCGCTGCTGACTAACATGGTTGCGGTGGGACTGGTACTTAATGTGGGTATGAGAAGACAGGTAATAAGGTTTTAATATTGCACAGAATATGCATAGAAAGACTCCGGAGTTTAAACTCTGGAGTCTTTCTATGCATATTAATGCACATGCATTATACTGATCATGTCTGTAAGACCGCATAAAACAACAGGTATAGCATATGCAATGTATAAAAATAAAAAAAATTATATTAATTTGCAAATAGTACTTGCATAAATATACAAATATTATTATAATTATTATCAATCTAATATTTATATTACAGGAGGTCATTAATATGGATTCAAATAAGAAAAAAGTTGTTCTTGCATATTCCGGAGGGCTGGATACTTCGATAATCATTCCTTGGCTAAAGGAAAACTATGATATGGATGTAATAGCCTGCTGCGTTGATGTCGGCCAGGGAGATGAGCTGGATCCGGTAAAGCAGAAGGCTATAAGCACAGGAGCTTCCAAGGTGTATGTAATTGATGCAAGAAAGGAATTTGCTGAAGATTACATTATGCCTACTATAAAAGCAGGAGCGGTATACGAAGAAAAGTATCTCCTGGGCACAGCAATGGCAAGACCGCTTATTGCTAAAAAGCTGGTGGAGGTTGCGGAAAAGGAAGGGGCAAAGCATATTGCCCACGGATGTACAGGCAAGGGGAATGATCAGGTACGTTTTGAACTGACCATAAAAGCATTGAATCCGGATATAAAGGTCATTGCTCCATGGCGTGAGTGGAGTATCAAATCCAGGGAGGAAGCCATAGACTATGCTGCAGAAAGGGGAATACCCATACCTGTCTCAAAGGAGCGTCCCTATAGCATGGATAGGAACCTGTGGCATTTGAGTCATGAGGGAGCAGACTTGGAAGATACCTGGAACCCTCATCCTACAGATATTTATTTGTTGACTACGGCACCGGAAGATGCACCCGACAAACCGGAGCAAGTTGAAATAGAATTTGAAAAAGGGATTCCGGTAAAACTGAACGGGATTTCATATGATCCTATGACAATGCTTGAGGAGCTTAATGAAATAGGGGGCAGAAATGGTATCGGTCTCATAGACATGGTTGAAAACAGACTGGTGGGAATGAAGTCAAGAGGAGTATATGAAACCCCGGGAGGTACAATACTTCATACTGCACACAAAGAGTTGGAGTATATAACTCTTGACAAGCAGACAATGCGTTTCAAACAGATGGTTTCCAATAAATATGCCGAGCTTGTATATGATGGACTGTGGTTTACGCCATTGAAGGAGGCGTTGGATGCTTTCGTGGATCATACTCAGCAAAATGTTACCGGTACAGTTGTATTGAAGTTGTATAAAGGCTCCTGCACAATTTTCGGAATGGATTCCATTTACTCGCTGTACAATAAGGATTTTGCAACCTTCGGAGAAAACGTGGACTGTATTTATAATCAGAAGGATGCAGAAGGCTTTATAAATTTGTTTGGCCTGCCTATTGAAGTAATGGCACTGATGAAAAGGAAACTGGGCAAGCAGCAGGAGGAAAGGAAGATAGGTTAAATGAAGCTATGGGGAGGAAGGTTCAATAAGGATACTGCAAGGATGGCTGAGGATTTCAATGCTTCGATTTCTATTGACTCCAGACTATATCTGCAGGATATAGAGGGAAGCAAGGCTCATGCACTTATGCTTGGTAAATGCGGAATCATCAGTATGGATGAGGCAGCAGAAATATTAAATGCCCTGGAGGAAATACGGCTGGAGCTTGAATCGGACAGTACCAGCCTTACAAATGATGCAGAAGATATTCATATGAATATAGAAAAGCTTCTTATTGAAAAGCTTGGGGAGACAGGTAAAAAGCTTCACACGGCAAGGAGCAGGAATGATCAGGTGGCTCTTGACCTTAGAATGTATCTTAGGGAGGAGAGTCGTACAATACTGGAGCTGTTCATGGAGCTTGAAGTGTTACTGCTTGACAAGGCGGAAGAAAACATCGGCACTATTATGCCGGGCTATACCCACATGCAGAAGGCTCAGCCTGTTACCCTGGGACATCATTTCATGGCCTACTTTGAAATGTTCAAGCGTGATATGGATAGGTTTGCAGATTGTCTTAAGAGGATAGATGTAATGCCTTTGGGGAGTTGTGCCCTTGCAGGGACTACATATCCCATAGACAGGAGCATGGTGGCGGATATTCTGAAATTCCCGGGTATTTCACTTAACTCCATAGATGCGGTATCAGACAGAGATTTCGCAATTGAGTTTATTAGCTGCTGCACCTTTGGAATGATGCACCTCAGCCGTTTTTGCGAGGAGCTGGTCATATGGAGCACGGGAGAGTTCGGATATATAGAAATGGATGATAGCTACAGCACCGGCAGCAGCATTATGCCACAGAAAAAGAATCCTGACATTGCCGAGCTTATAAGGGGAAAGACCGGGAGAGTATATGGAGATCTGATATGCCTGCTGACTGTAATGAAGGGTCTGCCCCTGTCCTACAATAAGGATTTGCAGGAGGATAAGGAATCGGTATTTGATGCAGGGGATACCTTGAAGTCTTGTGTTTCTGTATTTACTCAAATGCTTGCGACAATGAATGTCAATAAAGACAAAATAAAAAGCAATCTAAAGGGAGGATTCCTGAATGCTACCGACCTGGCTGATTATCTGGTGCAAAAGGGATTGCCTTTTAGGGATGCTCATGAGATAGCCGGAAGGATAGTAAGCTATTGTATCATATGGAATAAAGAGCCTGAAGAGCTTTTGCCGGATGAATTTAAAAGCTTCGCTCCTTGCATAGAAGAGGAGGTCTTTGAGTTCTTGAAGCTTGAAGTATGTCTGTCAAGAAGAAATACTGAGGGAGGACCTTCTGCACAGCGAGTAGGAGAAGCAATAATGTGCGGCAGGGAGTTCATAAAGAGCTTCATGGAAAATGTTAAAACTTCTATGAATAAAGATGCATGATTATTCCCTTACGGCTTCATAATTTTTAGGACAACATGAATATTCAGTCACTCTCCAAATTATTTTCGCTCAGTACTTGCATAAATATGCTTATGATATTATAATTATAATTATTAGAGAAATTGATAAGCAACTATTTTATTGATTATTTATTATATAAATCGCACAAAGAAGATTACATAGAATAGAAGCGATTTATAACATCAAGGAAAACGTTTCGCACTATTGAACAATTATGTAATGGATTTAGTGCGAAACATATAGGGAGAGATATTTATGATTTGGGTTGGAATTATAGGAGCAAAGGGATATTTTGGAGAAGCACTCTCAAAATTGGTTGCAGGGCACCCGGAAGCTCAGGTCAGCACTGTAATGGACTTACAGGAGCTTTGTGAGGCCGAGGCGTATATGTGCGGCAGTAATGAAGCAAGACCAGGGTACTTGAGCATGGTAAATGCAATTAAGAAGTCAGACATTATATTTAATGGATTACCCGGCACCATAGCAAGGGATGTCTACTCAAAAGCAATTTCCTTCGGGAAAAGAATAATAGATATCAGTGATACGTACCATATGGGAGGCAGCATGGAAGGAAGTTCCGGAAGTGCATACCCAGGCTCAGTATATGGTCTTTCAGAGCTTTATAAGGATAAGATGAAGAATGCATCCATAGCAGCAAATCCGAGCAGCTATTGCACCGGTGCCATATTGGGCTTGGCACCTCTTGCCGCTGATAATCTGATTGATATGGATTCTGCGGTTATTGAATCAAAATCAGGGATTACCGGTCTTAGGAGGAATGATAAGCTTGTAGAGACAGGTATGACCAGCAACAGTGGCATAAAAATTTACAAAGTGGAGTGCATGGACTACGCAGAAGAAGTTAGTGAACAAATGTTTACACTGTTCGGAAGAGGAGCTTCTGTTTCATATACATCATATATAATTCCCGGAATTAAAGGGATTACTACAACTATAGAGGCAGAGCCCCGTTCAGCCATGGACGAAAGTGATATTATGGATACCTATAGGAATTTTTACAAGTCAAATCCTTTTATTAAGGTTTGCAGCAATGGCATGGAAAATGAAATGAAAAACGGGTTTAATAAATGCTTCTGTAAAATAGGGGCTTCAGTAGATGCGGATACCGGGAAAATAGCGGTGACTACTGTACTTGATGATGCGGTAAGAGGAGTTGCCAGTCAGGCAATACAGACAATGAATCTCATGTGTGGTATTGATGGAAAAATTGGATTATAGCACTAAAAATAAGTCACAAAAATGTGACTTATTTTTTTGCCGCTATTCTTCTTCCTTCTCCAGCTTCTCGCCGCAGTCAGGACAGAAGTTTACTTCCAGATTAACTACAGAATTGCAGGTTTTACAGGTCTTGTTACCCTTCAGAAGCAGTATCTTTTCCTTAAGGGTTTTGATGTTTTCTTCAAGCAGCTTCACTTCGCCGCATTTGCCGTCGTAGAATTCTCCATAGGATTTCCCGTTGATATAACTTCTATATAGCTCACTGCCAATTTCATAGAGCATTTTTTTCATTTTATCTTCTCCGCTGCCTATGGACAGGTTGAGCTTAGTTATTTCAACTATATCCTCAGATTTTCTTGTTACTGTTTTTGCAGTCGCTGTTATCTTTTTACCTATATCATTTAATAAATCCATTATTTCCCTCCTCCTTTTGCTTTTATTATATTATACTATAGTAAAAGCTCTGATAAAACCAACGTGTTTTTATAACGAATAGGAAAGTATAAATTTCATTAATGTACCACTTGACCTCAATGAGTTTCATAAAAGGCTTCCTTGGTCGTTAGAATACTTTAATAGAAGCCTTTTTTATATTTTTCAGGATTGATTATATGCTGCTAATATTTGTATAATAAAACTGTATAGTTGGACATGTATATGTTTTGCAATAAACATTCTACATTGAAATTCAAATATTGCAAAAGCATATTCCTTGATTTCATAGGTTGCCTAATTCTTCCTTGAAACTTCTTTAATGCAACCTATATGGATCAAGCTGCGAAATCAATGGAATAACTAGTATTTATATGAGCATACAAAATATAAGTCGAAAATTTGTGCTTTAT
>LOES01000020.1 GCA_001515955.1 Clostridia bacterium BRH_c25
ATTTCGCGAAATGTTTCCTTGATTGTTATTGAATTCGCACTATAACCGATGTAATATCTTAAGTGCGTTCAATATAGATAATATAATTTTAGTTTAAATAATGCATTCTAGAGTGCATAAGTTCGCATTATGCACTCTGGGATGCATTATAATAATATATGCATTCATAAGCACATAACTTTGGAATTATTACTTATAAATTTTTTTATAATAAGCAGATATAGTATCTTCGGCATCAGTTATCTGGTAATATCCTGCATTGTTAAGTATTCTGCTTACGGTGCTCTGCATAATATTCAGCTTTTCAGCGGTTTTTGACTGTGATTTAAGCCTCCTGTAGAGCTCAATGACTTCCTGCTGCTTATGAGTCATCTTTTTCTCAATACCCTCAATCAAGTAAATTATAGAATTGATCAATTCATCCTCTACTGAGCCGGTATAGTAACAAATTGAAGGTTTTTTCTCCTTGGCTTTAGAAACCGCACTACGTGCATTATAATACGCCGGACCATCAGATCTTATGGATATTTCATGTTCAGGTTCAATAACCATAGCCCCAACCCCTACACCGAAAACCAAGTTTACAGGCGCCAGCTGCTTTTTAATAAACCTGATTATTTCATAGCTTGAATGGGTGTACTCTTTATAAAGCAGTCCCTGGAACTCGTCACCTAAAGTAACAGTAAAATTTGAGGCAATATACCTGCTGTAATTTTCATTTACTGATTTCTCTATTACATGTATAAACTTACTCTGGACTTCCAGTCTGTTATCAAGCTTTCTTGAGTTTGCAATATCACCAATAATAGCGCAATACTCCAATAATAGCACCACCTTCATATTGAATAGCCGATTATAACATATAATATTATTATACAAAATATTAATAGTATTTGATAGTATAAGCTTACCATTTTATGTATGAAAGATTTGAGTCAAGCATATATATAGCGTGCAGATACAATAATGTACCACATTATGTTTTGCTCTGAGCATTTGATAGAATGCATTAATGTGCCAATTACCCGGAATATTCGACAGATAATATAAAATGGATATTAGGAGAAGAAGTATATGCTATAATTATCATGATTTATTCCTTAGACACAAGTGGAGAGCCGGCCTGCTTGTGGTCATGCATAAATGGAAGGGAGTGAGACTATGGGAAATATTGAGCATGAAAAAGAAATGATCTTTGTCAAGCTCATACGGAAGGGGCCTCATGTCCTGGAATTCAGCGATGATTACCTGATGGTTCATAATGGGAGAATCACACTTGCCACAACCCCTGTACTGGAACAGTACCGTTCGATTAAAAGAGCTGAGAATTTAGAGTTAAAGCATAAACTTGTTCAGCTGATTGCCGAATTAATAGATAGAGAGTATTACGGCAATAGCAATCTGGAGTGGTACAGCTTAAGGGAGTATATAGCAAATTTTAACGTAAACAGGTTGGAGGAGCTTAAGCTAAAAATCAGTTAAAAGGTGCCTCGTGAAGTAATTTTTTTCTAGGGTATGCGAGGCACAAATCAAGGAAGTGCATTATTAACACTATGAAAGACAGGAAATCTGTTGTGTTAATAAGCACGGGCTTCTTCAATGAATTGTGGGGTGCATAAGCATGGGTTTCAAGCTGAAGAGGGCAATAAAAGAGGCAGAAAATAATGTGTATTGTGGAGTAAAATTATTCAACGGTATGATAGTGTTCTTATGGACACTATTGTGCCTTTTTGTTGTTAATAATATCAGAAATGTATTATATGCAACTGTTTCAGGAGGATTATATTATTTATCACTGGTGGTTTTAAGCATTGTTTTCTTTAAGGGTATAAACAAATATCTAAGCTTTCCCAAGGAGAATAAAAAAATGCCCGTTTTTATAGGGCATAAGCCGGATACGATATTCATCTATCCCATTCTGCTAATGTCACTTATAGGAATAATAAGCAATTTGCTTATGGCAACAGGCTTCTTCCCAACAGCTCTTCAGCAGATGAATGCAGCAGGGGGCAAGACCACGGAGATAATAGCAAGATTTGCTCTTCTGCCATTGGTTGCCTTTGCAGAAGAGCTGCTCAATCTGCTGCTGGTGTCCTTCTTTTATATGAATATGAAGCTGCTCAGGAATTTCAGGCTTATTGGAAGCATACTTTCCGCAGCTATGGTTTTTGGTATCCTTCACTCCTTCGGCTGGGGGCTGAATGCGTCAATCTCAATAGGCATAGCTTATATACCGGTGTTTTTTGCCACCCTGTATACAGGCAATATCTGGATAAGCTTTCTGGCGCATTTGTATAATGATTTGATTTCCTTTACAAAATTCTATTACGGCAGCTATCATCTTGTAATAATAGCTGCTGTATCGTTTATACCGGCAGCCTGGGCTATCAGGTCCATTCTTAGGAAGACGCACTGACAGAAGGCAGATCTTTTATAAAACGATAAAAATCCTCATAATCCCCCTCGTAGGTGCTGTCAATTGCTTCTTGAGTTCTATGAATCATATGATTTCTTACAAGGAAGGTTTTAACCCCAAGCTTAAGGGCTATAAGATCCTCCTGCACATCATTTCCCACCATCATGCATTGTTCCGGCTTCTTGCCTATAATATCAAGTATTTCCTTATAGAAATGCAGCTGTGGTTTGCAGTAATGATTATCTTCATAAGAAGTGATATATATGAAATCCTTCAAATCAAGCCCGGCCCATTCCAGTCTATGGTGTATCGCCTTGCGTGGAAACATGGGGTTGGTAGCCACAACAAGCTTGTAATTCTTCTCTTTTAATATAGCTATGCTCTCTTTTATTAATGATTGTCTTTGTACAGCTTCTCGTGTCTTGTGAAAAAGTGTATCATAAAAATCATCAAACCGCTCCCTGTACTTGCTGATATCTCCGCCAACAAGCTCGGAAAATTTAGTCATAAAGACCTCTTCATTTGTCTTGTATTCAGTATTTCCGACCATTTCCCGGGTAGCGGTCCAGACAAGCTTGACAAGCAGCTTGGGCTCCATCAGGTCCTTGAACATACATCCCATTTCATGAAAATAGATTTCAGTAAATTTTTGCATATCCAACGGCAGCAGTGTTCCATCCAAATCAAAAAGAATAGTATTCATCATAAGTATTTCTCTCCTTTGATCAAAATCAGTACAGTTAGTCTCTTAATGAATAATTGTATGTGAAAATTAAGGAAAAGTAAATGGAGTATATGGAAGACGGGCAAACAAAATGCGGCATTTATAGTTTCCTATAAATGCCGCATGCTTTAAAATGAGGGGGAGGAATAAAGAGTATTAGCATTAATTACTTTCTCTAATGTTATTATATTAGATTAGGATACATAAAGCTATAGTCTGAAGCCAGTTGTTACAAATTGTTTACATCTTTGAAACATATTATGTCCACAAGAAAGCTCCGGCATATTTACCGGAGCTTTGAAAAGCTTAGTACTTGTCACCGCCTAGTTCTCCAAGCAGGCTTCCAAGCCCGCCTATCATTTTGCCGCTGCTTCTGTCCTCAGGAGAGGATTTGGATGCATTTCTGAACAGTGTTCTGGCAAGACCTGTGATATTCATGCTCTGAAGGATTACTTTTCCGTTTCCTGAGAGAGTAGCAAGGAAGAGGCCTTCACCGCCGAATAAAAGATTCTTGGCTACCTGGCCTGCACTTTTGCCAACCCACTCTATGTCATATTCTATATTCTTATCAAAGGCAACCAGAGCACCGGTGTCAATCTGTATCTTTCCGCCGTAATCTGCGGGATTAAGCTCTATGAAATTACCGCAGGCAGCAATGAAAAGAGTGCCTTTGTCACTGAATTTCTCAAGAATGAAGCCTTCACCGCCGAAAAAGCCTGCACCCACTTTCTTTGTCAGGGCGATATCGAAGTCTACTGTATTTTCTGCTGCCAGGAAGCCGTCCTTCTGAACATACAGCTCACCTACATCTTCAATATTCAAAGCTTTGATTTCTCCGGGAATTGTCTGTGAGAAAGTTACAAGACCGCTCTCCCCATGGGTAACATTGAATACCTGGAAAGCAGCAGACTCTCCTGCCAGCTTTCTCTTACCCACACTGACAGCAGTATCCATGAACTTGCCAAGTAATCCGCCTCCGCCTTTTTCTTCAAAGTGGCCTTTTTTGTCACTTACATTAAAGGAAGTCTCAAAGTTGATATTGTCTGTCTTCCAAAGGAACTTTCCTGCCTCACTGTACACTATTTGGTTTGCGCCCAACTCAACGACAATCTGCTGCATTGCGTTGCCGACTATTTTGTAATTTAGCATGCATGACCCACCTTTCTTTTTTTGATACGGTACTCTGATATGAAAACTCTATACGCTCAGATTTTACGTTTTGCACAATATATATATATACATTTTATTATAATAATAGCTTAGTTTGAAGACAAAAGTTTCAATTATTAGCAAAGTATGATAAATATATAGTATGAGTATATAGTTGTTCCGATAATGAGGTATAATAATTTATGGTGATTGGAGGCTATGATTATGCAAGAAACGGTATTGTTGACATTCCCGCAAAATATCAGGAAAGAGTATCCAAAGGGGACAAAGCTTCAGGAGATTGCGAAGGATTTTCAGCAGAATTTTAATTCGGATATAGTTGGAGCCATTGTGAACAATGAGCTAAAGGAATTGTGGGTCAAGATCCAAAAAGATTGCAGCCTGCAGTTTATAGACCGGACTACTGTCTACGGAAGCAGGTTTTATTCAAGAAGTGTGGCATTTTTGTTCATAATAGCTGCAAAAGAGGTTTTTAAGGGCTGCAGAGTTACGGTAGAACATTCCTTGAGCAAAGGACTTTACTGTGAAGTCCACAAGGATGAGCCGCTGACGCAGGAGGACATTACCAGTATAGAAGAAAAAATGTGGGAACTTCAAAAACTGGATATACCCTTTGAAAAAAGAAAAATAACCAGTGCCGAAGCAATTGAGATTTTTGAGAGTACACAGCAGCATGATAAAGTAAACCTTATTAAATATAGGAAGAAAAAGAATATCAATATATACAAATGCTATGGCTATTATGATTATTTCTATGGATATATGGTTCCTTCCACAGGATATTTGAAGCTTTTTGAGTTGAAATTCAACAATCCGGGGCTTGTACTGAGATTCCCGGAAAAAGCAGCTCCTAATAAACTGCCTGAATATGATGAGCAAAAAAAGCTCTTCAACATATTCAGAGAGTTTGAAAAATGGGGAAAGATATTGGAACTGGAGAATATAAGTCATCTGAATGATGCAATAAAAAGCGGCAGAATAAATGAGTTGATAGCGGTTGCAGAGGGTCTACACGAGAAAAAAATCGCACAGATTGCCGATATGATTGCGGCTTATGATGATAAAAAGCTTGTACTGATAGCGGGACCATCCTCATCGGGAAAAACAACCTTCGCCCAGCGTCTGTCCGTCCAGCTGAGGGTAAATGGCTTGAAACCTGTAGCCATATCCATAGACGATTTCTTTAAGGATAGGGTGGATACACCTATTGGAGAAGACGGGGAATATGATTTTGAGACCATAGATGCAATTGATATAATAACCTTTAATGATGTAATAATGAGGCTTATAAAGGGTGAGGAAGTGGAAATGCCCGTGTATAACTTCCATACAGGGAGCAGGGAATGGAGAGGCAAAAAACTGAAAATCAGTGAAGAGCAGGTGCTGGTGGTTGAGGGTATACATGGACTGAATGAAACGCTCACAAGCATTATTCCGAAGGAGCAGAAGTTCAAGATTTATATAAGTGCACTGACACATCTCAGCATAGACGACCATAACAGGATTCCAACATCCGATTTGAGATTATTAAGGCGGATAGTCAGAGATTTTCAGTTCAGATCTGCTGATGCGCTATCCACAATAAAAAGATGGGATTCAGTTAGAAGAGGAGAGGACAAATACATTTACCCATTCCAGGAGGAAGCCGATATAATGTTTAACTCTTCCCTTGTATATGAGCTGGCGATGCTGAACCAGGTGGCATTGCCACAGTTGGAGAAAATTGACAATAGTGTTCCGGAATATATAGAGGCCAAGAGGCTTACGAAATTTTTACAATATTTCCTGGAAGCGGATATGAATGCAATTCCGACCAATTCGATACTGCAAGAGTTTTTAGGCAAGAGCTGTTTCTTTGAAAAAGACTGATGAGCAATAAAAAGCTGCAAGAAATTGCAGTTTTTTTTTTGGGATTATAGTAAAAAACTTTTTTAATATTATTATAGATTTAGCAAAAAATAATAGTGCAAAACCAAAAATAAAAATATGGAGGAATAACAGCCTATGAGAAGAAAAACAATTATCATATTAGCATTAGTATTGGTTTTTGCATTAATGTTTACTGCCTGTGCAGCTAGAAGACCTCTTCAGAACCCGGTACAGCCGAGGCAGGATACTACAGGACTCTACAACAACAATAGAGGCACCGGCTCAGGAGCAGGACCGTCAACAGGCTTGGGAACCAGAACAGGGGTTGATACAAACACATATACAGGAATGGGACCTAGCTCCAACGATCCTTATGACTTAGGCTTTGGTGCCGGGAACAATGGACGTACTCCTTCATACTATGGCGGTTATGGCGGCTACGGCGGTTATAACAACGGTATGTATGGTGGGTATGGCAATGATTACAGAAATGTCGGAACAGGTAATAATACTCAAAACAATAGACTGAACAATACCGGAGGAGCCACTCAGGCCGACAGTATAGCAAGGTCTATTGAACAAATGACCGGTGTTGACAATGCAACTGTTGTTGTGTCGGGGAATACGGCTTATGTAGGTGTAGACACTGATGGAGACCTGACCGGCAGGAATATTTCCTATGGAAATGCAACTGATCTTACAGCAGTAAAAAGTGCATGCGCACAGAGGGTAAGATCGGCTAATCCGAATATCAAAACAGTATATGTCAGCACAGACGCCGACTTCTTTGAGAGACTCAGAAGAGTAGGCGATGGAGTCAGGAATGGAAGGGCTGCAGATGGATTCAGAAATGAGCTTAATACGCTCATAAGGGGACTAACTCCTGAAAGATAGTAAGTCTGTCGTGTTAATAAGCACTGGATGAGTATAAAGATAGCGTGCCGCAGTAATGCGGGACGTTATTTTTTGTGGTAATATAGCTATTGAAGAGTTTTTCTGTTATTATAATTGTGGCTTGGAATTAATATATATAAATCGCATTATTAAACAATTATGTGATGGATTTAGTGTGAAACATATAGTACAATTGACTAAATTTCATCGACATTGAAATAATAGATATATGTTCAAACACATATCTGCCGCTGATTAATAAATATATAATATAAGAATTATTGCGTTATATCAATATATATAGGTTGCGCTAAAGAAGGTTCAAGGAAGAATTATGCAACCTATGAAATCAAGGTATATGATTTTGCAATATTTGAATTTCAATGTA
>LOES01000021.1 GCA_001515955.1 Clostridia bacterium BRH_c25
GCTTTGCAAAGGCAAAGGCCGCCATGGATGATATGATGACCTGTCCTGCCACTATAGGCAGCACAATGAACACTGAATTCCAGAACATCCTCAAAAACTTATGCTTGGCAATCAATACCTGATAGTACTGCTTCAATGTAAATGAGTCCGGTATAAGCTTCATGGAATTGAAGCCTTTCTTTACTTCTTCCGTCTGTTGTTCTGCATCACGGGAATCATAATTTTCTCCTAGCTCCCCGTCACTCATAAACGAATTGGTAGCAGACATCAAAAGCGGCAGTATCATAAAAAAAGCAAGCACAATTAAAAGCGCATTTGGCAGTGTTCCTTGTATTCTATTCACTTATAAGCCCCCTACTCCCCAATTGCATTATTAATTCTCTTCTGGATTCTGAAAAGAACAAATATCATAATATAAATAAAGACAGCCATAAGTATTGCTGCTGTCACAAGCTTGTGATAGTTCAGCCTTCTGAACATATTGTTCATGTAGTGCTGAAGCATGTAAATACCTTGGTACGGGTAATCTCCTGCCAAAAGATATACTTCCCTGAATACCTTGAAGGAGTTGATTATGGAAATGATGATGGTAAAAAAGATTGTAGGCATCAGATATATCAGGGTAATATGGGTAAACATTGCCACCTTTCCTGCCCCATCAAGACTTGCAGCCTCGTAATACTCTTTTGGTATACCCTGAAGTCCTGCAAGGAACAGAACTATATTATAGCCTATATTCTTCCATATATATATTATAATAACTACTGCCATTGCCCAGGAGGAATTCATCCAATCCACGGGCGCAATATCAACAATAGACAGCATGCCGTTTATGATTCCCCTGGTATCAAACAGAAGCTCAAAAAATAGAATAACTGATGCCACAGGCACTACAAGGGGTACAATGAAAGAAGTGCGCAATTCCTGCCTAAAATGCATCCTTTCATTGAGCAGCAATGACAGGATGAGTGAAAGCACAATAATCAACGGCACGCTTATACCGGTAAAGGTAATGGTATTGACCACCGCCTGTCTGTAAGCGCCGCTGTTTATAAGCTCAACATAGTTGCCAAATCCGGCAAACTTACCGTTAATAGGACTGTCAAAAAAAGAGTAAAATATCATCCATATGAAAGGAACAATATAAAAAATCAAAATTCCTAAAGTGCTTGGGCCCAGGAACAGCAGTACCGCAGCTATTTCTCCCCTTTTTCTCTCACCTGCCATAACATTTCTTCCTTTTTATTACTGATTTCATATTCTATTTAATAGGCAAAACATATTACAAATTCTTCTATAAATACATTATATATCATATATTCCTATTTGCAAGGTACAGACATAATATACAGTTCTCAATCTCTACTTTCTAAAATTTGTAAAATAGTGCTATGTTTTTATTTGCAATTGAACAATTCGAGTATTTTTTTATACAAAGCTTTTAGGCCAGTTTTTGATAAAATACTATTAGATGCATTGTTTTCGTTAATAATATCTTTGGGTAGTACAATAACTTTTTCGGCAATCTGGTATAAATACTGTAAGTTTTTATCTGAGGTATCTGATTCCGGGATAATTACAACTATATCAGCATGTAGCCGAGCTATCATTTTAGTCTTATCACTCATTCCCTCACAGCAGTTTATTCCCATTATTCCTATATCCCCATTATAAAAATTGATTACATCATTAATTCTCTGATATGAACTCTTTATGCTTTCATATCTATTTATATGTTCTAAAGAAAAATAGTTATATCCACAATAGAGCCCATACGAATTATCAGTAAATATTACAGGATTATAACTATCTTCACATAAAAACTTATGCAGCACAGATAGAATATCGATCAAGTTTGCACTGGAATAGTTCAATATCGTGAGTAAGGGCAATTCATCATAACTGTTTTCTATATTAAGAAAAGACAGCTCTGGTATGGAATTATAAAAAACTGCGGGACTATAATCCCTCAGCATCTTTTTTAAGTATTTGTTCTCAATATCTTGACATGCTAGTATAATATTTTTTTCGAATATACTCAAATATTTAAGGATTCCCTCCAAAGTATCTTTATCGCACTCTATAAAATCATCTTGAGTATCAATTATAATGGTATCTACATTATCCATAATTGAACTGTCACGTTCTAGGTATGCTTCTATACCAGCTAAAGCAGAAGCGATACTGCCATATATTATATCAATAGTTTTTTCTATCTCAAATATTGGATACATAGGAAAACTGCACACGGGGTTCAGTCTAAATACTAAAGCCCTGTTTATATACTCCATACCGCTGTATGCTTTATAAAACTTTTTCCTGGCATCATAGTTTGCAGATTGTTTCCAAAGCTTCTCTCTGATCTCATATATTGTTGCATCTGGAAACTCATTTATAATATTTGCTATCATGGCTGTTACATATGGGGCCGCATGACTGTTCCAACTGTCAGTTATCAGTACATTTCCGCAGTAATCCACAAGCAAGTGCCTGCCGCAAGCAGTAACTTCTATACCATCGGGCGGTTCAAAATCATAATCAATACAGCCTTCATCCAGATTATCAGATTTATCACATTTTACCCCTATGACATTAGGAAAAGAAGCCGGATATGTTATGGAACCATCGTTATTATTAGCTGAGACAATAACAATTCCAGTTTTACAAGCTTTATCAACTATATGCTGTAGCTCTGCTTTATCTCTATAACTAACGGTACCTGCACTTAAGTTTATTGTTTTAACCCCATTTTCAATGCACCATTCTATTGCCTTAACCAACTGCTTTATATCTCCATGGTATTTATCATTTAATATTTTGATACTGCTTATTTCAATGTCTTTACAGTATTTTTCTATTATGGCTGCACATACAGTACCATGACTTTTCATATAAGGGTTATAATTTGTTCTTTCCGCAATGCTGAGTTCATTTGTAATAATAATGTTATACTTTAAACCTATTCCTCCATAGAGTGCTTTATTGATTCCATCGTCAATTACTGCCACATGAACCCCTGCCATTTATATCACCCTTTCCTCCCTTTGTGCACTTATTATTTTGCAGATAATAATGTCCGTTACATCATATATTAAATCAACACAAAGAAATGAGAACATAAATTCTGAATTTCATGCCCTCACCCCTGATATACCTGCTTCAAAATGCGCTAATACCGCCTTTACTCCTGCAAATAAAGCTGCACCTTATTTTGTATGGCTTTAGCCGTATCCTCGGCACTTTTTTCATTTTTTATAAATATTTCCATTTCACTCCAGATGAGCTCATTCAACTCATAATCGTATTCCTCGATTTTATTTATTCCTTCCATGATGCTTTTCAGATTATCCATTTCCTCTGCAGTAGGACGGTAATACTTACGCATTGGGTATTTATCCAAATACTTGAACATTTCTTCTTTGCTGCCTTGATTTGCCTTGTTGTTGACTACAAAATAATCTTCACTCAGCTTTAATTGTACTTCTTCAGACAAAAGCAGCTTAATGAAGTCCCATGCCTGCTCCTTATACTGCGAATTGTTGTTGATCGCTATGCGGTTGGCATAAACCGTTCTTGCTCCGGTATACAAGCCTTTCAAATCAGGTATTATATTAAAGCTTTTGTAATACATTCCATATGCACCGTATATCTGGCCGTATGAAAGCAAGTTAATCGGAATAAACAATATATCTTCCGGGACAATTTCTCCCTGCGAATGTATAATTGTCTTGTTATCCATATCCGGATGCAGCAATCGCTCTTTATCAATACGCTTCATAAGCTCCAACTCATTGACAAACTCTTCGGTATCAATCCTTGACCGTTTATTTTTCTCATCTACGTAATAGTCAATATCCTTATAAATTATTTTTTCAAATAAGAAACGGTTCCCCATTTTGGGAAGCATATAACACTTTTCCCCTGATTTACTGTTAGTTTCGCTTACTGTATCATACATCTGTTCCCAACTAATATCTTTCTTCAAAGTAATACCCTTTTGCTCCAGTATCTTACTGTTAATCAAAAAGCAGTCCAAATAATATCCTACAGGCATTCTATACAGCTTTTTTCCGTTTCTGGAGGCAGCTATCATATTTGCGGCATAGTCGTTGATATTGAAGCTTTTATCTCTGCTTATAAACTCTTCAAGGTCTGCGAGCAGCCCTTTTTCTTCATAGTCACCTGTGAGAAAGCTGCCCAGTATCAAATCCGGTCCCTTTCCCGCCAGCATCTCGGTATTCAGCTTTTGTACACATTCCTTGGCTGTCAGCTCCCTGGCGTCATTGATATCTATATCTACATCGGGATGCTCCTTCTCATACTCAATGGCCGCATTTGAAACAACATCCCCGATATCATATCTCAAATATACAACCAGCTTCTTTTTATTTACCTCTTCAGCACTCTGTCTGCTTTCATCCTGCTTTACAAAGCAGATAAGCTTTGATTTTCCATTATCCTCGCTTTGAACATATACCTCCTCATTATCGTCTACCACAAATCCATATATATCTCCCATGACCGACAGTCCTTTGCAGTCCAGTACCCTTGAGTCCACATCCCCGTCAGGGCTGTAGCTGAAAATTGTTCCGTTCTCCATTCCGTAAAGCTTACCGGAACTCCTACTGTAATAAACAAGTCCCGGGGCGCCAATACCTTTTAGCTCTTTCTCCCATATGATTTTGCCGCTTTTGCTGTCAAGCTTCTGCATAAGCCTTTGCCCGTCTGCACTTCTGTGCAACAATATCAAATTATCCTTTTCGTCAAGGCTGATATCGGAATATTCGTCCCTATCCCAGGCTTTTACAATATTCAGGCTTTTGTCCAATGCTTCAACCCTTCCATCAAATTTATGCACATAAAGGTTTCCGTTTCTATCTGGTATCATCTTCGCTATAAACCTTCCATTAACGGATTCTCTATTGCCATTTATTTCCTTTATAGCTTTGTCAGCGGATTTCTGTCCCTGTCCATTGTAGGTTACCAGCTCCGTTATCATTCCGGTTACTTCACTGCCATTCTTTTTATAATATTGCAGCAGCGCATATAGCTTGTCCCCGGTGTCATATGCAAGACATATACTTCCTTTAAAAGTATCCGGCATTTCTCTTATTAAAATTCCTTTTTTATCAATGATCAGGATTTTCCCTTTTTCCTCATCAAATAATGCGATTTCTCCTTTGCTGTTAATACTCATGGCAGAAAAATATTGCAAACCCATAGTATCGCTTAATTCCACTGCCTCATAGGCATATGCATTTTTCTTCAGAGCTTCCCTGGTGCCTGATGAATCGCCAGGCTTGCAGCCTGTCATGGAAAACAGCACCGCCGCAAGCAGGCATATAATACTTATTAAACCGGCCGGTTTTCTGTATTTCATACTCATTTCCCCTTATATTTGCTTTATGAATTGCAACAATAATAGTTTTGTTCATTCTTTCCATCTTTTTGGCTCAATTGATTCCGTATCAGGGAGCAAATACTGTTGAAACTTGAAAACCGCCCTTCAGCTATATCTTTCTGAGGTATTTCAATATTAAATCTTTCTTCGACATCTCTGAGAAGATATACCAAATCCCTAGGCTCTAATCTAAATCTGTTGCTTAGCAAATGCTCATCCAAGGAGTCCCCATATATATTTTCAAAATCCAATTCCAGTATGTTTTGAATAATATTTCTCACCTTTTTTTCTATATTTCCATCATAGTTGTCTGCTTGAACTCTATCCATAAATATCCTCCTCTAGATTATATCCTCTATGTTCTCGTCACCTGACATAAGGTTTATCAAATAAGTTGACATTTTTTTCATATCTCTGTCGTTCAATACATTATATATAGGCTTTTCACATGTGCTGTACTTTTTAATTTTTTCATTGATGAAGCTTGCATCTATAATTGTATAACATTTTTCCCCCATCTCTTTCGAATGCTGATAGTCAAATTTAAAGTTTGAGAAATTGAAACAATCCACATTATAGCCAAACCTATACTTAAAAAGGTTATCCATCTCTTTAAAATATTCCTGTAAATAATCTTCATACAGGACACTTAATATGGCTGCATCCGGTTTAACGGTCTGTGATACTAAATATGCCAGTATCCCAAACCCGTCCGTAAACTGTTTATTAACAGGCATTATTCCTCCTGGTATTCCAATTATTATCACATCCGGCTTCTCACTTAATTCGATTGCTTTGACAAAACGGTTAAACATAATAATCTTCGCTGTTTCGTTTATTGTGCTGTACATAAAATCAGGAAAAGAATGGAATCCGAATATTTCACAACAGTTCTTAGTTCCTATTTGACTAACCCTATATCCTGACTCTTGAATTTCTTTACGTAGGGCAAGCTGCAAATCAAACTTGCCGGTTCGGCAGGTTACTCCTGCTACAAAAATTACAGGAGACTTTATATCCAGTAGAGCTTCATTATCTACACTTTCCGCAATCATCCTGTTATCACCTGTTAAATATTCAAATGTAGTGCCATTGCTCCGGCATATGTCACATAGGCTATGGTAATGTTCTTCCTCAAGCTTCTTCATGCATATTACATTTTTACCTTTTTTTGCCTCACCCAAAATACTATCATATATTATATTAAAACTCAATTCTATGTTTGCCTCTGTAATAATGATAGAGTCAAAACACCCACAGCAATCCTCAAAGCTGCTTTTGACCCTGATTCCTATATGCCCACTCCCTCTTATTTCTCCAATATCCTTGTCTGTCAATCCCCATCCCTTTGGCGCTACGGCACCTGCTGTATCAAATTTCGTGTTCAACTCATTATACTTGAATAAGAATAATGATTCATTGTCATACGGATATATAACTGCTTTTGGTTTATTCATGCTTTTAATCCCACCTTATGCATTTAAATATTTTATTTCCTCTTCTTCAAAACTGCATCCAAATTCCATCAGCATACAATAGTCCTTAAAATCCTCCTCGACATGAAGCCTGACCTTTTTGCAATTCGACAGCTTTTTTTCAGCAGATAATTCTGTTAAGTTATCTGCCTGCACTGCACATAAATAGCAAAACCTATATGCCCAACAGTTTTTACATGCATTTTCAGTGAGCTTACCAATGTTAAGTATATTTCGCATCTTCCCTATATCTAGGCCTTCGTAAACATTGCCTATTTTCATAGGCTCCGATAACTCACTTACTCTTTCACAGGGATAAAACACCCCGTTTATATCCATAAAAAGCTTCTTTATGGCAGGAACACATGGGCCCCCATGATGATCTTTATCAAATATCCTTTTTGCATATTTCCTGTTGCACAGCTTGTCCTGAAACTTAGCAAACTCCCTATTAAGAAGCTTTGATATAAACTTCATATCCAGCTTGTTTACTTTATATAGCATATATTTGAAATTTTCATACCTTTGCTGAATCATATAATGTTCGCAGACATCAATATTTGTTTTTAGATATTTATTAGCAATGGTATTTACGGTAGTCTTAAAATCTTTTATATCATCATATTTACAGAAGAATTCATTCATGCAGTTAAAATCCGTTGTACTATCCAATACAGCATTGAAAGAGATATTCTTTTTTACATAATCAGGATATTTGCTTTTAAAGCGTGAAATATTGGCCAAAATTGATTTATATGTGCCTTGCCCATTGACTGCAAATCTCCGGTTCTTGTCATGTATCTCCTCGGGCCCATCCAAGCTGATTAGTATATGAAAGTCATTTATTACAAAAAAGTCCATTATTCTATCATTTATTAAGGTTCCATTTGTTGTCATGCTGAACCTGATATCTTTTCCTATTGCTTCTTTCTTTGCATAGCTGACACAGGAATTGATAAGCTCATACATAAGAAGAGGCTCTCCCCCATAAAAGCCGATATTTAACTTATGCGCTTCCGATGAATTTTGAATCAAAAAATCTATACCTTTTTTGGCTATTTCAAAACTCATAGTTTTGTCTGAGTGGATTCTATTCTCATATGTTCCAGAATACGCGCAATAATTGCATCTCAGATTGCACTGCTGTGTTACCTGCAATGTAATAGTATTAAGCATATTTTTTATAAAGTACGGGAGAAGCTCGCTATATGGATGTTCTACCTCTCTCATTCGTTTAGAAGACAAAAATCCTGCTGAAAGCATTTTCCCAATCTCTTGTTCCATTTGTTCATTTACAGACTCCTTACAACCATCTGTTCTTTGTTTCAGATAATCATATATTTCTTTGCTAACTTTTAGAATACTGTTCGTATTCACATCATATACGTAATTATTATCCCGTGTTTGGAAAAGATGAACATATGCATTTCCATCCATCTATTTAATTCACTCCTATCCCCATTAACATAGTCATTATTTTCTTTATAAAACTAATATGAAGCTGAGGTGTTTGTTCAAATACCTCAGCCGTGTGTTAATCTTTATCTCAATATCTCTATAGAACAACTAAAAAACATGAATATACTACTCATACTTCATTCAGTTTCCTTAACCCATATCATATAATTTATCGTCATTTCTTGTAACGTATGAATCCTCTGATTCATACTCAACATGCGCATCGTAAGCATCTTTCTCAAAGCAGTAGCAAGCGCATTCACAACTGCAACCACCACAATTACATGCAAAGGCTTCAACTGTATTTAAAATATCGACATCAAACCTTTTCCTTAATTTTCTCATTTTCTCCCCTCCCTTCTCTTTAGTTCTGTCTTGAGACTTTATTGAGACAAGATACCAACACCACTTTTATGAAATATGCGGATTACAGTTACCTCTCATTGAGCTTGTTTCATAATATCTGAATAGATACAATTTCTTAACAACAACTCTTTATGTTTACCAATATCTAATATCCTCCCTTTGTCTATAAGAATTATCTTGTCCAATTTATTCAGAATATAAGGTCTATGCGTTACAAGGACAATAGTATTCTCCCTGAATTTGTTTACCAGAACATTATTAATCCATTTTTCATATTTCAAATCCAAGCTGGATGTTGCTTCATCCAATACTATTATTTTGCTTGACCTGGCAAATGCCCTTACTAAAGCAATCCTTTGCCTTTCACCTCCAGACAGCTTGATTCCGCCAGCACCCAGCTTTGTATTGATTTTAGCCGGAAGTTTATCTATAAAATCTTGTATTCCACCCAAATTAACTAATTCAAGTATCCTTTCATCAGATAAATCCGAAAAAAGTGCTATATTTTCCTTAACGCTTGCATTGAAAAGGTAAATATCCTGATTCACAACCGGTATTGCTTTCCTCAAGTCTTTTATATGTATATCCTTTATATCAACACCGTCCAGATAAACTTGTCCGCCATCAGCTTCACATAATCGAAGTAATATATTTAAAAGAGTTGTCTTTCCCGAGCCATTCATACCTACAATACCAACTTTTTCTCCCTTTTTTACATTAAAACTAACATTATCCAATGCAACTTTATTATTATCATAGGAATAAGACACATTTTTGAACTCTATTTCTTCAGAGACAGACTCCTTTGACATTCTTATAGAATCACTTTTATTTTTCTCACACTCCATATCGAGAAAAGCAAATAGCCTCCGTGCGGATAATAATATTTTGGTAAAATCATACTTTATATTAATAAACGATGATATAGGAACCATGACATTCATGCTGTAAGTAAAAAATGCAAATAACCCTCCGACTGTGAATGTACCCTTAATAATCATCAAGGCACTGACAACATAAATAAGTGTCGTAATTACTTTAAAAAATATACTTTCCGTTACTGAGTTGAGATTATCAATTATCTGCGCTCTAATATCTGTTTTTATGATATCTCTTTGCAGCCTTGTGAACTGCTGCATAATTATATTGTCTATTCCTGCCAGCTTTATTTCCTTTATACCGGCCATTCTATCGCCATACCACCTGGAATACTCCCTGGATTGCTCCATATATTGCTGGTGTACTTCTTTTTTTAATCTAGTAAAATAACAAGTCATAACATACCTTACAGGTATAACAATCAGAACAAGGACAGAAAGTCTATAATCAATTACTAACAAGCCAATAAATCCGCCGATTATTTTGAAAATACTTAATATCCTTAATGCAAAGGACTCATCAGTAATTCTTGCTATATTGCCAATGTCCATCCTATTATTATTAATTATTTCTGTAAAATTGTTATCATTAAAGTAGTGCATTCTGAGCTTCATCATTTTTCTCATTGATAGGCTTGTCCATTTATATATGTATAGATTATTTATATATGCAATTAACTTTGTTTCCAGAAGTCTAATGATTTGATCAAAGATAACTAGGATTAAGCTCAAAATCGAGAGCTGAATAACAATACGCAGATTATTCTTCAGTAACCCACTATCAACTAAGTACTTATTTACTATAGGCAACGCAAAGCTAATTCCTGCTGAGAACAGCATTAGCAAAATAATCAGAACACTATATTTTCTAAAAGGGTAAAGGCTCTTTAGTATTCTTTTTAATATATGTATGTTATCTTTCAAAGCAGTAATCACTTCCATAAAGTTAATTTATATACTATAGCAATACTGTTACTTGCCTTTAGGCTTGAGCCCTGAAAAATCATCTTCCCGGTATTGTGTCAGATATATTCTCAGTGTCCAGTCAGAGATACTGGCTGCTTGCAGATTCTTAATATGTCATAATCCTTTATCTTTATAATCTGTTCATTTTCAAAGATTATTATTGTTGACATCAAAAATAGTCTCTTCCTTTGATTTATATTATTTCTATATATAACCATTATTACTTGTAATTCCCATATTTTGCATATTTTTTTACATACAGTACTATTCTTTATATGAACTGTAATATTTTCCAGTTTCATATATTAAATTTATACAATAAAGCTGTCTTATAATTTCAAAAAGATTTTCCTATTTTCTTAGAAATATATCTCATAGCATTAAAAAGTATTAATCTTTACAATAAATAATCAATAAATAACAAATGCTGTTTTAGGTGGTATATGTTAATTAGTAGATATGCCCTCTAGCAAAGATAATGGAATCTGTAACAACCGAAGTTGAGTAGCTCAAAATAAATCCGAATATTCCTAATGCATTTACAGTGTCTCTATCTATCTGTATTCATATATATCTATACTCTTTGTCCTCCTGCTTAGTACCCCCGACGCACCGGGATTAGCTAACTGGCTGCTTGGCAGCTACCCTTGCCGGACTTGTAACGGCACGGATAGCTGCCAAGCTTCACTGGACGCACAACAAGATAAAAGGCCGCTAATAAGCGGCCCAAAATGGGTTAATCTCTATATATTATTTGAATTCGGCGAACAGCTTTTCAAAATCCTCCATGCTGTCAAGTACATGGTAGACATGCTCATCAGCCGGGAACTGCCTTTCTTTAACGTCCTTTATATACTCTTTGAAAGCATTTGTTTCGATTTCTGCAACCTTCGCATACTTCTTTACAAATTTAGGAGTAAAGGCCTGGAATTTACCAAGCATATCTCCGCTTATGATGAGCTGTCCGTCACATAATCCTGCACCTATTGAATACACAGGAATAGTGAGCAGCTTGGCAAGGAATGCTGTAACCTCCGGTGGAACAGCCTCTACAAGAATTGAATAAGCTCCTGCCTCCTGCACCGCCAACGCATCCTTTATCAGATTCCTTGCACTTTCCACTGTTCTGCCCTGAGCCTTATAACCTCCAAACTGTCCCGAGCTTTGAGGCGTCAAGCCGATATGTCCCATAACCACTATTCCCGCATCAGTTATAGCCTTTATTCTGCTCTTTACCCTGACTCCCCCTTCGAGCTTTATGCAGTCTACGCCCCCTTCCTTCAGGAATCTGACGGCATTTACTACTGCGTCCTCATCGGAAACCTGATAGGAACCAAAGGGCATGTCACCAATAACCCAAGTATTTGGTGCACCTCTTTTCACTGCCTGGCAATGGGATATGCAGTCTTCCATAGTAACCGGTATAGTGCCTTCATAACCAAGCACCACCATACCCAAAGAGTCTCCGACCAGTATCATATCCATACCCGCCTGCTCAGCAAAGGAAGCTGTGGGGAAATCATAGGCAGTGACCCATGCAACAGTGTCCCCTTCTTTTTTCATCTTGTAAAAGTCTAATACACTTTTCTTCTTTGCCATAAAAGATCAACCCTTTCTTTTTATTTATATGGGATTTATTAGTATTTCTACAAAAATAATTTTTTACCTTCAAAAATTATAATAAGTTGAAATATTAAGTATATATGCCATTTTTCTCAATAATAGTAGATTATATTCATATTTCCCTTATGTTGAATAAATGCCATCCATATTGTAAAATACTATTGATGTCTCCAAAAATTTTAAGAGGAGGTATACTATGCTAAGAGACCGTTTGAAGATTGACGCAGCTTTCATTGAAGAACTTAACCTCTATTTTGCAAATCCAAGTAATAGTTTTATCAGCGAAATCCTGAGTGTGGTAGAGAAGTATGGCACTCCAGAAGAAATCAACGAGCAGGCAAAACAGGCACGTAAGCTGTCTAACCTGCTAGAGCGCCTGAAGAATCAGGATTCCCCTTATCTTAAGGATATTGAATGGCTCACATCCATGAGGGATAAAGGTGCTTTCATACCGGTATCCCAATACAGAAGAAACATTATGGGCGACAATGCTGATGCCATGAACTTCAACGAAGGCAAGGCAGTAACACTCGAAATCAGCGCACTGCAGTACTTCCCATGGCTTATTGATGAGGCAAAGCAGGCCATAGACAAAAAAGAGATAATGCCCGGAAGATACATACGTGTGCGTAAAATGAAGGAGCAGGAATCAGACAACGGAGATATCCTGGCAGTAGCTGCAGCAATGCAGATAGTTGGCGCAAGCTACGTAGAGACCCTTGATACCAAGGGTACCGACGGTTCAAACGTTCACCTGGGAGGCCCAGCTACCATAACCGGCTATTTCGGCGGTGTAGGCCAGCCTAATGAGCATGGCCTGATGTGGATTGACGAACTCTTATACTATTATACCAACTATGGCATCAATGAAGTTCTTAATATTAACCCCGGCACAGTATTCCTTGGATATATGCTTTACAAGCTGGGAATCAACATCAAGTTCAAAATATCTGTTTTCATGGGTAATGACAATCCTTTCTCAGTACTCTGGACATTGATGATGGCAAGGCTTTTTGCCAGAGAAGACGGCACCACTCCTCTCATAGGCTTCAATCTCAGCAACTCCGTTAACAATGATACAATAGCGCTGAGCTCAGAGATTAGAAGGCAATTCGGCTTTGAAAACAATGTCAGAATTGAACACCACATTACCGAGACTTACAAGAGCATAGTCCGTCAGCCCTACAACAGGCGTGACGAGCTAATGGAAATCGCCCGCACAGTACCGAATATTTCAGCCAAGCACGAAGGCGGCGATCCTGAAGCAGATGTTAAGCAGGCACATCCATCGGATATACTGGATTACTTCAGGGACAAGGAAGAAATCATAGCCTCCGGCGATATGCCGCATCTCCTGGCCAACTACCTTGGAAAGCATGATGCAGTTAATAATACTGCAAGAGCACTTACAGAAAATGGCCTTGCTTTCATAGGAGCCAAAAAACTGCATAAGAGATAAAAGAGTAAATATTAAAGGGAGTGTCGCCAAACTACTTTTTAAGTAGTTTGCGATGCTCCCTTTTTATCTGAAACTAAAATGCTTTAATAGAAGCCTTTTTTATATTAAGCTTGATTTTTAATATTACATAAGTTAAAATAAACTATACTTTTGAAAACCTTATAGAGTCTCGTATAATCTTGGAGATATGGTCCATAAGTTTCTACCAGACTACCGTAAATAGTCTGACTACGGGGAATTAATTTAGATTTATACTTAAGTAGTACGTTAATACTGGTATAATATTTGAATTTTTTCAACCTGTAGATAATCTCTGCAGGTTTTTTATTGTTTAAATTTAGGAAGAAATGAGGGATATTGTGCAGCTTTTAAAGGAAAAGATATTGAAGCAAGGTAAAAAACTGGAGGGTAATATATTAAAGGTTGATAGTTTTTTAAACCATCAGATTGATATTGAGTTATTAAATGAAATCGGAAAAGAATTTAAAAAAAGATTCCAGGATAAAAATGTCACTAAAGTACTGACTATAGAAGCATCCGGTATTGCAATCGCAGTTATTGCAGCTCAATATTTTAATGTGCCTGTTGTCTTCGCAAAAAAAACAGAATCCAAAAATTTAGATAAAGAAGTCTATGAAAGTAGTGTGTACTCATACACAAAGGCTCAGCATTATAAAATACGGGTTTCTAAAGAATATATTAATAAAGAAGACAACATCTTGATTATTGATGATTTTTTAGCTAATGGGCAAGCAATTTTAGGCTTGAAGGAAATTGTTGATGCTGCTGATGCGAATTTAGTAGGAGTTGGGATTGTTATAGAAAAAGGATTTCAAGTTGGTGGAAGCTTGTTAAGAGAAGCCGGTATAAATGTAGAATCATTAGCTATTATAGATTCTCTGGAAGAAGACGGGATAATTTTCAGGAATAATTGAGCTTAATTCCAAGACTCCACCTTCTGCATGGTGGAGTAATCAACCTGTCCTCCATTTATCCCTCCCTCCGGGCCAAGGTCCACAATCCAGTCGGAGGCTTTAATAACCTGCTGATTGTGCTCCACTACAATTACTGTGTTTCCGGAATCTACAATACGGTTCAAAAGGGTAAGAAAATTCTCAACATCCACCGGATGCAGTCCGGTTGTAGGCTCATCCATCAGATATAAGCTGTGCTTACCTGCATTGTTAATCAGTTCCTTTGTCAATTTTAACCGTTGCCCTTCACCGCCGGATAAGGTAATGGTTTGACGGTCAAGAGAAAGGTATCCCAACCCCACGTTCAAAATCCTCTGAATCTTTGTTTTTAAGTCCAGCAAATAGGATTCTACGAGATTGTGGTATGGGTTGGTTAAAGAATTGTGCATGTTTTCCTGTCATAAACTTAATAAACTTCCAAGCTACATCCTTTCGGGCAGCATCCGATGACTTGAAAATCATAAAATTCTCGCCGCCAAGTACGCTGATTGACCCCTTGCTGCCTGCCGGTAAAGGCATGGCACCATAATCTACACCCGCAACTTTGTTTGATTTTTCTCTCCAAGGCCCATCCAATTGTAAAGCATATATTCCTGCAGCCCATCCGTCTGTATCGCCTACAGCGCCCGGATCCATCGAAGGACCTGCAAGTGCTTTTACTTTGTATAAATCAGCAAGCTTTTGTATTGCTTTAACAGCAGCAGGACTGTTTATGTACCCTTGTGCAGTACTGTTATCCTGAGATAATACATCTCCGCCTTCGCTCCAAATATATGGTCCAACATTCCAGATGCCTGTCCAAGGTTCTACCATTCCTATTGTTCTAGAACCGCTGATTTTAGTGCAGCTTCCCATAATTCATCCAGTGTTTTTGGAACTTCAACTTTGGCATCCATTTATAATAAACAATATAATATGAAGCATAGAATATAAAACCGCAATAATACAAAACTCTGATAAGTCTTGTATTATTGCGGTTTAGCGGTTGGTTAACCGTCTTTTCTACATAGCAGTGTTACCATCTCCACGTGGATGGTGTGTTCTTGTTTGCTTCTGATGTCACCTTCACTCAATAACCGTCTGGATGTCTTGCCTGGGACTTAGGGATTTTAACCATTCAGCCAGTTCCCTTTCGCGGTCTGCACCCACTGAAAATTCCTTACAGGCATCAATCTGTCCATCCCTGATATAGAGTACCTTTCTTGCTTTGACAGCGACACGGGGATCATGGGTAACGGTCATTATGGTCATTCCATCGCGATTCAAAGCTTCAAGGATCGCCAATACCTGATCTGCAGCGCCGGAATTCAGAGCTCCCGTGGGTTCATCCAAAAACAGAATTTCAGGATTATTGATCATGGCGCGGCAAATGGAAGCCCGTTGTAACTGTCCGCCGGAAACTTCCCGGATATCACGCTCTCTGATTCCTTCAATTTCCATCCGCTTCATTAATTCCGACGCTCGTTTTCTTATGTCATCAGTCGGTTCTTTTTTGGCTACAAGACCGGGCAGTATAATATTATCAAAGATAGAAAGATTCTTTAGCATCTGTGCATTCTGAAATACAAAGCCCATTTTGGTCAGCCGGAATCCGGATAATTCATCCTCCTGCATTTCGGATATGTTTGTTCCTTCAAACAATACCCTGCCATAACTTATGCTGTCCATTCCGCTGATACTGTAGAGAAGCGTTGACTTACCGGAACCGGAAGGTCCCATAACCGCAACGAAATCTCCCTTTTTGATTTCAAAAGAAATGTCCTGCAAAACTTTCGTATCTTTAAATGACTTACTGATTTGTTCAACTTTTATCATGGCTCTACTCCTTATTCCATTATTTGATCTCTTATATGATAGTTCCTGACAACCTTGGTTCCCGCAACCACTGTGATGAATACTACAAGCAGCTGTGCTGCCGGGTATAGGAGATAGGCCGTAACCGGTTCAACCAACATCGTTATTTTTGATGCACCCATAAAAGAAAGCATCCATCCGAAAATAACTTCTCCCAAAAAGTTCGCGAGGACCGTTCCTACAACGATTGCCACCAATTGAATCATCAGAATCCGTATCCCGAACTGTATCTTGATGTCCCTGTTTGAAAAGCCGATTGCTTTCTTGATTGCGATTGCACTGTGTTCCCGCGCTGTGACAAGCTGTAAAATCATCATGGTAATCAGCATGCTTAACAGCAATGAAATCACAATGGCTGAACCTTCCATCAGGCTCATGTTATCCATAATACCGCCAAGGGTCTGGGTCACGAACTCACTGACCGGAGTTATTTTACTGTCTGTCAGAATACTTCTCAATTCATCCGTCTTTTCCTCAACCGTGACACCGTCGCAGACATCCAGATAAATAATATAGACCTCCACATCGTTTTCGTCAAAATCAATGGCTGCTTTGGCAGTCTTGCCTCCGTAAGTAATATCCTGATAAATACCGCAAACGGTAAACATAAGCTCTCCCCCCCGATAGCTTACCCTCATGGAATCGCCGACTTCTTTTCCCAATTCCGAGGCATTCAGATAAGAGAGCGCCATTTCCTTACTGTCATCCGGTGCGCTTCCCTCAAGATACTCCAATGGGAAAACAGATTCATCACCATTTCCCACACGGATGTATTCCCATTCCCCATGCCCATTTTGAAGCTGTACGTAACCATTCCGGTAAATTGCATACTTCTCAATTTCCGGATCATTCTCCAGATAGGAAATAACGGCATCTTTTTGTTCCGCCAGTTTCTCGCTGTACTGGATATCAATACGAATATCGGATTCCCCTACACCCATATAAGTAATGAAAGACGGATTTTCAACCGTATTCTTCATATTCATCGGAAGCAGAATCAAGAATGACGAAAACACAAATACTAAAAAGATAAGGTTATATTCCTTCCATTTACATTTCAACTCACCGAATGTTATCGTAAGATTGCGATGTTTCAATCCTGAGGAAGGTAAAGAATAGTGACCTTCCTTCTTAATCTTCTCTTCCCCGCGCATCAGTTCTACAACAGTACTTTTCAGATTCCTGCGAATTATTCTGCGGCATCCGTGCATTACAATCAGGCTGAGCAGGATTACCCCGATGAAAGGAAATACCCATTTCATCCACTCAACAGTACCATATCCGCAGTACATAACAACCGGGGATGAAAAGAAATCTCCGAAGGGAATGGCTGCCGGATAACCTATCACTCCCGCTGCCAGCACAAGTATCATATATTTCGTCTGATATAACTTCACAATTGCTTTTCGAGGAAATCCAATTGCTTTCATCTCCCCGACGGTATAATTCTCTTCCGCCATGGTTGCCCGGATAATATATGATAAACACAGGACTGCTATCATTATTAAAAGAATACTGATTGCGATGATTATGAATGCTACCAGGCCATAAGAAAGATTATTCAGCATAGTCAGAAGGCTGCCTGTTACCGCAACACCGTTGGAAGGCATGCCCGCATCCATATAATCCTTCTCCAAAACCGCCGTAGATGTACCATTCTTCAACAGAAATTCAAAACAGTATTCCCATTCTCCCATGTGATGACTTATTTCATCAAGATCTGCCTGACTGATTAAGAAACGCTTTGAAGATGTGAGTGCCGCATTCATCTGTGAGTCACGAATGATTGTTGATACAGTCAGCTCCTTACAGTAATCACCTTCATGCAGTGTAATGACATCTCCGACCTCTATACCAAGCTCCTCAGCATAATAAACAGGAACCCCGATTTCTCCCTCCTGAACAACAGCAATTTTATTATCCATATTAAGGAGGAAATCAAATCCTTCATTCTGAACAATGAATCCGTTATCCATCAGACACTTTTCCAGGGTTTCACCCTGATATATGATATTTGTATTACTGATATTAAGCATCCTGACTATCAGCGAATCCTTAATATAATCATGGGTTTCCACAAAGTTCTCAAAGGCTTCCTCATCATAGGTCCCCTTGTGCATCTGCAGGTATTCGGGGGTTACAGCCAGTTCATTCAACCCTCTCAGTGAAGATATCATTGTACCTGCCACCCTTAAGCCGCCTGCCATCAAAAGGGCCGAAAGGATCAGGAATACCGCCAG
>LOES01000022.1 GCA_001515955.1 Clostridia bacterium BRH_c25
TGAGAAGATTTTTTGCAGGAAAAGCTATTGGTACAATTATTGTCTTTGCAATATTGGGAATCTATTTATTTCTAAAATATGTACTCCATCTCTTTTAAATAATTTGCTAAAGGGAGTAGGTGAAGAATAATATGAAAAATATTCGAAAAATATTAAGGATCATTTGGATTATATGTGGGCTTTCTTTTACTATCGTACTAATCATTTCGTTTCAAGCTAAAGGAGTTGATAAGACTTTATTGCAAAGCAGTGATAGTGTCAACATTGTAAATGATTCGTATAAGATAGAATTTACACCGCTAAAAAGCATAAAAGATTCTGCTTTGATTTTCTATCCAGGCGGATTTGTTGACCCCAAAGCATATGTACCTATGGCAAGAAAAATTACAGACAACGGGTATAAGGTAATAATTGTAAAGCTACCATTAAGAATAGCATTTTCAAATTCCCAAAAACAAGAATTGTTTTCCCGAAGCAAGGAGTTAATTCAAAATGATGATGAAATAAATCATTGGGTTATGGCAGGACATTCACGTGGAGGTGCATTAGCAGCAGAATTTGTTAAGGACGAAAGTAAACTTGTAGATAGCTTAATATTAATCGGTACAACTCATCCAAAAGAGTTTGACCTTTCTGATTTAAAAATTGATGTTACCAAAGTTTTTGCAACAAATGACGGATTAGCAAGTGAAAAGGAAGTTTTTCATCCTCTTGAGATGAAAGTTCTAGACCACATTATTATAGGTGGAACAGGCTATACTTCTATGGCAGAAAAAGGGATTGTTCCCTACCAGAGCAAAGGTACGGCAAATTATAAAGAGATTGCATTAGGCCCAATACCTGTGGAAGAAAAGCGGAACAGGTTTAAACATACACATTCGCGATAATTATCCTATCAAATCACAATTTCGTCAATGCGAAAGCTCTGCAAAGGCAAAAGAAATTATGTCCATAACCGACAGGGCACTATATAAAGCAAAAAATAAAAACACGGTGGTGCTTCTGACGGAATAACGGGAGAAGACATAAAACCATTGATTATATTCGAAATAACGAATAAAATATAAATAGAAAATGCTTTTCAGTCGATAAATATTTTGGGAGGCATTATATGTTTGAATATATGACTGTTCAGGAAGCAGCTGCAAAATGGGGTATTACGGCAAGGCGGGTACAGATATTATGCGTTCAGAACAGGATTCCGGGTTCGCTGAAAAAATCCGGGGCCTGGTTCATACCCCAAAATGCCAAGAAGCCTCTTGATAAAAGGAAGCGCTGAAATCGGGGCTGTCATTCTTTCCCACTGGGCTATCACCACGGAATTGAATCTTAACTTGCTAAAAGAGGTCCGCTTTGCGGAGCAGTTGTATTAAATGCGAGATTTCTATGGTGGTCAGGAAAGAAAAACAGCAGGAACCCGAAATCGACAATTTGATTGACTTCTTCTTAAAAACGGTTACGATTTAATAAAATATCTTACTACCGGGACGTGGGTGAATTATATGGATGAGGCTATACATATAAACCATAAGGATTTTCCTGATTTGATTACAAAAAAATGTGGTTTTTCCGAAGAAAAAGCTGCTAGGGAATATCATTACGCAGTTACAGACAAATATGGTGAGGGCCGCTTTAACAGGATAATGCTGGGAAATGGTATTGAAGTAAATATGGTGGATGTTATATTCCATAATAATTTAAGATTACATTACAAGTTAAAGCAGCCGCTATTTGAAGTGGTTTACATGATATCAGGTGATTTGATGTTTTTCAATAATGAAATGAACTCTATAATGAAGATGCGGAATGGTGAGGCGAATATCACTTTTTCTAACTATGTGGAGGGATGGCTTGAATATCTAAGCAATAAACATTACAGATATATTTCTATTTGTACTTCCCAACCATTATCAAAGGCATTGTGTGCCGATGAAGATTGGGATGATGAAATAGGTGATTTTATAAATATTGATAATAAGTTAAGTAATCATTTGATGATACCCCAAAAGATAAATCCTATTTTGCAGGTTCCTTTCATCCAAATGAAAGAGAATAGTATGAGCAGCTTATTAAGATTGGTATATTTAGAAAGCAAAGCGATGGAAATAGTGGCGCTAACACTTGAAAATGAAATTATTAAACATAAAGATACTACATGTAAAATAAAGTTAAACAAAAGTGATCTCAGTAAAATGTATTTGGTTAAGAAAATAATGATTGAGAATATGGAAAATCCACCGTCCATATTAGAACTGTCAAAAATGGTAGGATTAAATACATATAAATTAAAAGTTGGGTTTAAAGAAATTTTCGGAACCACAGTTTTCGGATATCTAAGAGATATCCGAATGGAAAAAGCAAGGTTACTACTTGAAAATCATGAATTGAATATAAATGAAATAGCCAATGAAGTAGGTTATTCTAATCCCAGTCACTTTGCAACGGTATTCAGGAAAAAATATGGCGTAACCCCGGGACATTTTCGCTTTTAAATATCTTAACCCGTTCAGAGAAAAATTTCATACCTAAAAGAGGTGTGCTTGATTGTGCAAATAATCACATACAAAACTAATGTGAGTCTATATCAGGACGAAATCATGCAATTCCTGACGGATGTCCAGAATAATGTGGTTCGCCCGCCAGAAAAAAAATGATCCTCTTTGAGAAAAACACTGGATATACACACAAGCCCTATGCCCGGGGCTTGTTCTTTTTTAGGCAAAAGTCAAACGCCCTTGACCGTGTCGGTAACGAATACAAATCGTCTCTGTCCCTATCAATTCCGGAATTACCGCAACAGGCCAAAAAAATACCTCCCGGGGGCGATGCTGTTTATCATTACTGATACCATATAAGAGTAGTGGATAATGCAGTTGATTATTTTAACGAATTAGAAAGAAGGTAACCTATGGAGCAACAAAGCACAAGATTAGGAGTAGAAAAAATATCTAATTTAATGATTAATTTATGTGTTCCAGCATTTATTACTATGTTTGCCATGTCTTTATATAACATTGTTGATACCATTTTTGTAGCGAGAGGGGTTGGTACATTAGGAGTAGCAGCTTTATCCATTGCTTTTCCTATTCAAATGATTATGGGTGCATTAGCCAGTACATTCGGTATTGGCGGAGCTTCTATTATTTCACGCCGCTTAGGAGCTAAGGCGGAAGGAGAAGCAAATAGGGTTTTTAATCACGTAATTTGGCTGACCGGATTCTTTAGTATGCCTATGACTGCCACTGCATTTTTGTTATTAGATCCATTATTGAGAACATTTGGTGCTACTGATAACATTTTACCCTATGCTAAAGATTACTTATCTATTATCTTATTGGGTTCTGTATTCGCAACCTTTGCAATGGCTACTAATAACGTTGTTCGTTCAGAAGGTAATGCGAAGATTGCCATGCTGGCCATGCTTATACCGGCAGTTATTAATATGATCCTTGATCCTATTTTCATCTTTGGTTTGGAAATGGGAATAAAAGGATCTGCTATAGCGACTGTCATCGCACAATTAACGGCTGCAACATGGCTTTTGAAATATTTTTTAGATGAAAAAAGCTCCCTAACATTAAAATGGATTGGGTTTTTGCCGGATTTTAAAGTTGTTCAAGAGATTATTTTAATTGGCTTACCTTCGTTTATTATGATGTCATCCTCCAGCTTGATGGTAGTTTCTGTTAACTGGATGCTGTTGATTTTTGGCGGTGAAATTCAAATTGCTGTTTTTGGTATTATTAACCGGGTTATGTCTTTTGCCTATCTGCCTATTACTGCGATTGTGCAGGGAATGCAGCCGATCGTCGGCTATAATTATGGTGCAAAATTACGGGGGAGAGTTACACAAACCGTTAAACTGGGGTTAATCGTATCAACGATTATAGCCTCCATTGTTTGGGTTGTGCTGATGGGAATTCCAGAATTATTGATGAACATTTTCTCTAATGATGATCATGTAATTGCACACGGTACGAATGCTTTAAGATTGATTTTCTTATTAGCACCAATCATCGGCTTTCAAATGGTAACCGCAGGTCTTTATCAAGCATTAGGAAAAGCTAAAAAATCTTTAATGTTATCGATGTCAAGACAGCTTTTGTTCCTTATTCCTATCGTTTTAACACTCCCGCATTTATATGGATTGAAAGGTGTGTGGATGTCATTTCCCATTGCAGATGTATTAGCCTTTCTTTTTGCATTGATTATTTTGTTAAAAGACCGGAAAATGTTTTTTCCCAACCCATCCTGAGAAGGGTGCCAGCATTGATTCGTTTTCTCCGATGCATCCTTCAATTTGTGGACAACTACGAGGGTTTATAGTTAGCTATAATAACACATCAAGTGAAACGCTGGAGGAGTGTGAATATCAGTTCATCCGAAACTGGATACATGAATGGTAGATCAATTGACAATACCGGTGGCGTCAATGCCAGTTGGCATCTTCCAATGCGGGAGATCTGACCTTTTAAGAAATGCTTTTGTTTTTTAAAAAGCAGAATCTCAAAATTTCTTATTGACAAAAAACCTGTGTTTTCGTCTGATATATCGAAAATCTCCTTCCTTTTTCAGGCAATCTGTCGAAGTGGACAAGCTGATGACTACCAAGCCGGGTGAACAATAATCACTTACCGCAAACGTAAACAGTACTTTCTATTAGACAGACTATTGAAATTTGTAGATAGCCTGCCCGGTGGGTATTACATTGCGGCAAGGACGTAAAGTTAAATTGCTTATAGGTCATGAATTAATATTAATTCCAAGAATCCTCGGAGGCAAAACCGACTATATTGGTGAAGTTAGGCTGTGTCTAGCCAGCTTGGCTGACAAATAGAACTGATATATTTTGGTTACCGCAGGAGCTACAGGTAATTGCCAGACTGAGCAGTATCATATCATTGATGCATCCACGGTTTACGGGAAGCACTTAAAAAAATAAGGCATTCATAAGGAAAACTTAAGAAATCAATAAGAAATTATTTAAAGAAAGCCTATCACTCTTCGGTAGAATGAAGTTATCGAATCTGATAGGCTTTCATAATTTCAGAAAGGGGACCTCGGAGATGAAAAAAAAATATAATAACAAAACAGCACTATTCTTTCTTGCACCAAGTCTTATCGGGTTTTTGATCTTTTTCTTTGTACCCTTTGTAGGCGGGTTATATTATTCATTCGTAGACAGTCCGGTGGGTGGCAGCTTCGTTGGGCTGGCAAACTATATCGATCTCTTGAGGAATGCTGTTTTTTTAAAGGCCGGATATAACACCATGGTTTTTACAGCAATTGCAGTTCCTCTCAATATTCTGTTCTCTCTTGGGCTTGCTCTGCTGCTTAACAGGAGGATTTACGGCAGGAATATTATACGTATGGGTTTTATCATACCCCTGGTGGTTCCGGTCGCATCGGTTGTTCTGGTATGGCAGATATTGTTTGATATTAACGGCTCCCTCAATGCTGTTATTTCATCCCTTGGATTATCACCGGTAGACTGGATGAAGACTGATCTTGCCAGGATTGTGGTCGTAATAGTCTATTTGTGGAAGAACACCGGGTATAATATGGTACTGTTTCTCGCAGGCCTTCAAAATATACCGCCGGAATATTACGAAGCGGCCGACATCGATGGAGCAAGCAATTGGCACAAGTTTACAAATATCACACTGGTTTATCTGACACCTACTACATTTTTCGTATTCGTAATGTCTATAATCAATTCCTTCAAGGTGTTCAGGGAGGTATATCTGATTTCCGGAGCATATCCTCATGACAGCATTTACATGCTGCAGCATTATATGAACAACAAATTTGCATCCCTGGATTACCAGATGCTAACATCAGCTGCATTTATCATGGCTGTTGTCATTTACATACTTGTACTGTTTTTATTCATGATTCAAAGAAGAATCAGCAGTACGATAGGAGGTTGATAAAGTTATGCAGGCTACCAAGCATATAAAGAGAAGACTTAGAAAGGTAGTACTGTCAGTTGTGCTGCTTGCCATGGCTGTCGTGTTCCTATTCCCTCTTATACTGACTGTTACCAATTCTTTCATGAGTGAGCAGGAGATAGAAACCAGCTACAGTATGGTAACCTCAAGCAGCGGTGAGCAGGAAAGTGTCTTATCCGGGAAATATGCCAATGTAAAGTTGATACCGGATATGGTGACTTTGACACAATACTACACGGCTCTGATAAAGAGAACACAGTTCCTGATTAAGTTTTGGAACTCGCTGATAATTGTGGTTCCGATAATACTGGGGCAGATACTGGTCTCGTCCATGGCTGCATATGCATTTGCGAAGCTGGAGTTTATTTTCCGTGATAAGCTGTTCTTTACATATATCATCATCATGATGATGCCCTTCCAGGTCACGCTGGTTCCAAACTATATCATGGCCAGTGAGCTGGGGCTTGTAGGGAGCTATTGGTCCATCATACTGCCCGGAATATTCGGTACCTTTGGTGTATTCCTGATGAGACAGTTCATGATGTATATTCCGGATGCATATGTAGAGTCTGCAAAGGTTGATGGAGCCAGCCAGCTCAGAATATTTTTCAGCATTATTCTGCCTATGTCGAAGACAGGGCTGGCAGCACTTGCAATCCTGGTCTTCATAGACAACTGGAATATGGTGGAGCAGCCGTTGATATTCCTTCAGGATATAAATATGCATCCGCTGTCGACATACTTGTCCAGCATAAATAGTGGTGAAACGGGGATAGCTTTTGCCGCATCAACCATATATATGCTGCCGATGCTGCTGATCTTCCTATATGGCGAGAACTACCTGGTTCAAGGAATTCAGCTTTCAGGGCTTAAAGGTTGAGTTAATAATCACTGGAAACATAGATTATGGAAGATTGGATTGGAGGTAGGCACAGAGTATGAGCGTATTAGATGATGCAAATATCAAGAGAAAAAAGCTGACAGGAAGAGCAACGGTTATTTTTCTTGTAATAATGTTTGTTTTGACTTTTTTTTCAAGAACTATAAATAACTTTACACTGCCTAAGGTAACTTATGAAACCCCGGCAAACGGGGCATTGATCAAGGAAGTCACGGGTACAGGGAGTGTAGAAGCTAATATTACCCAGGAGCTGTATGTCAGCAGCAGTATGAAGGTAACTGGGGTCGCAGTTGAAGTAGGCGACGGCGTGAAACAGGGGCAGACCCTTATGACCCTAGATACAAGCGATATAGAAAGTCAGCTGGAGGATGAGCAGGATAAATATGCTCAGAAAAAGCTGCAGCTTGAGGAGCTGATGGAGGCTGGTTCACCGGAAAGTCTGATGAGTTTGGATAAAGCGGTACAGGTTGCACGGCAGAATGTGGATAAAGCCCAGAAAAATTACGACAGCAGCAAGGTTTTGTTTGAAGCCGGTGCGATAACTTCAATAAGTCTGGCTGACGCGGAAGCAGACCTGGAAAATGCCAAGCTGGACTATGAGATTGCAAAAAATAACAAGGATAAGGCAGTAAATGCGAACAAAAGGGACATTGAAAGCACAAAGCTTGATATTAGTATGGCGGAGAGAAAGATAGCCGAGCTTACTAAAGAAATGAACATGAGCATAGTAACAGCCCCCTGTGACGGAGTAGTTACCGAGCTGTATTACTCAGAGGGTATGACGGCGAATGCTTCCCAACCGCTGTACAGAATTGCGGATACTACAGAAGGGTTCCAATTTGTAGCTACGGTCAATACAAGTGCTGCAGCTTACCTTGAGTCCGGAGATGGGGCTGAGATAACCATAAATTCATTGAACGACAAAATGATACAGGGGAAAGTAAAACAAATCAGAGACAATCAACAGCAAATTGGCGTAAAGAAGGATGTCGTCATCGATATTCCGACCAATGGACTGGTTGGAGGAGAAAGCGGCACGGCAGACTTTAAGAAGAATATCGGATCTTATAAAACACTCGTATCCAATTCAGCCGTTGGACGGGACATCATCGGATATTTCGTATATGTGCTTAAAGAAAGAAAAGGTCCCCTGGGGAATGAATTTTATGTGCAAAAAGTCACAGTAAGCATCGGTGACTCAGACAACACAAAAACCGTGGTTCTTAGCGGTATAAACGCTATGGATAAGGTGATCTCAGACAGTGATAAGCCATTAGCCGACGGTTCGCCCGTTATGATCGCCAATTAAGGAGTTGGTATGATGAAAAGACGAAAAGCTGTATGGGTTCTGACATTTTCCGGAATTTTACTGGTGCTTTCATTTATTATATTGGGCGGAGCATTGGTTGAGCAGTGTGTCCGGTTAAATGGCGCTTATTCCATGCAAAAGGTGCTGGTGTCCGGTAAAAACCAGGCAGACCCACAGGGGAAGAATTCTTTTTCAATTGATGATATAAAAAGACTTAAGAAAGAGCTTTCAATAAAGGATATCAGTTATACTGCACGATCAGGTCTTGTTGACACTTCGATATCCAGTGGCAGTACAGCTTTTTCTGTCAGGCTGATAGGTACTGATTATATGTATCCGACGTTTAGTGGTCTGAATTTGGAAGAAGGGAGCTTTATTACACAAAAACAGGAAGAAGAGGGGGTGATGGTTGCTATAATCGATGAGGAGCTGGCTTGGGATATTTTTAGAACAAAGAATGCCACCGGCAAGACTATTGATATATTCGGTGCAGCCTTCAGAGTCATAGGAGTTATGGAAAAGGACGATTCAATCATAGGAAAATTGACGGATGACGGCCTGCGGTCGGTATACATACCTGCTTCGGTAATGCTGGAGCTGGATACAACGGCACATATTACCGATCTTCAGATAAAAACGGCCGATGCCAATACCCGGGATCAGAATACCACCGATGTTTCAGCTGCTATCAGGCAAATAGGCAAAAATCCTTCAAACTACAATATAAATGACTATAACCTTAAGCTTGCATTAATGAAGCAGAAGCCGCTTTTGTTGGTATTTATAATTGGAATTGCATCAATGCTCATGTTGTTGTCACATGTAAAAAACTTAATCAAAGAGATCTATTTTCTAATCAGAGATAGGTGTAAGGCAGATTATTTTTCAAATGTAATTAAACACAATCTGAAGGGAATAGGGCACTGCATCCTTGAAATGGCACTTTCACTAACGGGAATTGTGCTCATCTGGATAGGGATCAGATTCACACTTTATATTCCACCGCAGAATATTCCGGATGAGTTGATAAATATTTCTTACTATTCGGATCTGATCAAAGCTGCTATTCAAGAAGGCATACAAAACAGGGGCTATGTAGCACCTCAGGCCGAGCTGATTTTTAACACAGTTAATATGCTGTTAAATGTACTTTTTTATATATCCGTTGTTTTGGGATTCTTGCTTCTGTATTCAGGTTTCAGGGAGCTTAAAATATTAAGCATGAATTCAAACAGGGTTACGATTATTTTGGGTTCGTTATTCATTCTTTCTATTGGTATTTCGGCTGCGATGGCTTCTTGGTCCGGACTGCCTTTTATACTGGATGCAAAAAGCATCTTAGTAGCATGGGCGTTTATATATATAAATTTTATAATAAAAAGAAAGGAAAGTGATGTTAAAAATGTTTAAAAAAATTATTAGTCTGATACTCGCGGTGATTCTTACAGTAAGTCTTGCTGCCTGCGGGCCGAAAAGCGAAAGTACCTCAGAGCAGGTAAGTCAGAGCGGGGACGGTACAGCGAAGAGCCAGGAGGTAATCACCATTTCGGTTCCTGCGTCCAATAGACAGCTTGAAATGGCAATAAGTAGGTTCCAGAAGGAGCACCCTGAGTACAGGATAGATATACAGACATATCCAAGCAGCGATTATGAAACATATGTGAAAAACCTGAATACGCAGATACTATCCGGTAAGGGACCTGATATCATATCAGTTGCCGGGCTGCCCTGTGAGAACTATATAGATAGGAATATACTGGCTGATATAGGTGAGCTGATGGCTAAAGACAGCAGCTTTGATATGAGCAAATATTATACCAATATCTTTGATGCAATGAAAACCAACGGCAGACTGTATGTTCTGCCCACGAGCTTTACCTTCAATGTTTTGATGGCGAACCAGGAGATCCTGGATCAGAGCTCAATAAAAATTGATGACGGTCACTGGACGTGGAATGATTTCAAATCAGCCTCGGAGAAAGTGACTCAGAAGGAGGTCGCCGGTGCGGGTAACCGGGCGGCATTACCCGGCGTAAGCTCTATGGATATGCTGAACCTCTTTACCGACGGCAGCTACAGCAATTACATTAACGCTGATAATAAGAAAGCCAGCTTTACTTCCCAGGGCTTCATAGACCTGCTAAATACAGTGAAGGCTTTTGGTGATGAAAAGCTTGTCAACAGCAATGTTCAAACAGATATGGTTTCGGTGTTGGATGCTGCGGGCAGAGGATCGATAGTCTTCTATCCATGCAACATCGATGATTATTTTATGTACTGGTTTATGAAATCTGCACTTAATGACCATTTAAGCCTTTACAATATTCCTTCTGCAGGCAATTCCGGTTCGAGGACCTTTACGACAAATTCGCTTTATGCCATAAACAAGAATTCCAAAAATACAGAAATAGCCTGGGAATTTTTGAAGGTGCTTTTATCCGATGAAATCCAATCACAGGCATTGCAGGAAGAGGGGTCGCAAGGGAAACCTGGAGCATCAGGCGGTATAGCCATTGGCGGTTTCCCAATAAACAGAACTGCACAGCTGCAGAAAGCACAGCTGGTTATAGATACATCAAAAGGCATGACAAGGAAAATAAAGTTGAAGTTGAATGGCCCCGGCGAGATTTCATTAAGCCCGGCAGCCATGACTCAAGCGGATATCGACTATATAAACAAGTTTATCTCAGAGTTGAATACTTATGCCAATGCAGATCCGAATATCGACAATATCATTCAGGATGAAGCAAAAGCGTTCTTCAACGGGGATAAATCAGCGGAAGAGACTGCAGAGCTGATACAGAGAAGGGCAAATACCTATCTTGGAGAATAGGTAAGCCTCCGGTATAATGTAAATAACAAAAACAAATGGGAGTGTCGCATTATTCAGTCACTAGTCTTTAGTTGCTAGTCGCTAGATTAGGGAAGGGCTTCGAAGGAATACCCTAATTCTAGAGACTAGCGACTCGTGACTCGTGACTGAAGAATGCTGCGCATTCTTCTTATATACCGCTGAATCCAGCAAGAAAGGATTGATCTCTCATGGCGCCCCGGATTGTCATTTTCTTCAATATATTCCTGCGCAAGTTTTGGCATCTTGTCAAGCTGAATATGCTGTTCCTTTTATTCAATTTGCCTGCGGTGATAGTGATGCCTCTGGTTGCACAGTTTTTTCTGCCGATGCTGAATAAAAGCACAGTTATGACAGGCAATAGCATTTATGAATTGATGTTTTACTTTGCAGCCGGTGCTATCCTGGTATGTATACCGGTTGTGACAGCCGGCCCTGCACAGGCAGGCTTTACTTACATACTAAGGAATTTCTCCCGTGAAGAGCATGCGTTTTTATGGGGGGATTTTAAGGAGCATGCCATTAAAAATGCAGGACAAAGCAGCCTCATATGTCTTATTGACCTGGTTGTGGTACTTATTATTGGAATTGATATCAGCTTTTATATGAGAATAAGCGAAAAAAACATGCTTCAGACTGCAGCAACTTTTTTTGTCATAATATTTTTCATCATCTATGTGATGATGCATATGTATATCTATCC
>LOES01000023.1 GCA_001515955.1 Clostridia bacterium BRH_c25
ACATGATCATAGAAGCGGCAGCCCAGACTGATGAAGAGCTTATGGAGAAATTCTTCGGCGGTGAGGAGCTTACAAGAGAAGAGATAATAAAGGGCTTAAGACTTGGTGTTGTTAGTGGGGATGTTGTACCGGTGCTTTGTGGCGCTGCATCCAAGAATATAGGGATAGATGTTCTTATGGACATGGTAATTGATTACATGCCTTCTCCGGGTGATGTGGCAGCTGCTGAGGCAATTAATGTCAAGAGCAATCAGAAGGTTAATGTTGCGGCAGATGAAAATGCACATTTCAGCGCACAGGTATATAAGACAATTGCAGACCCCTTCGTTGGAAAGATATCCATGTTCAAGGTTATGTCGGGTAAAATGACAGCAGATATGGAAGTATTCAACTCCAACAAGGAGAAGAAGGAAAAGCTTAGTAATCTGTTCCTTCTGAGAGGCAAGAAGCAGGTGGCCATGGATAAGCTTGTGGCAGGAGACATAGCAGCAGTTGCGAAATTGCAGTTTACTACAACCGGAGATACTTTATGCGATGCAAACAATACTGTTGTATTTGAGCCTACGAAGTTCCCGGCACCGAGCATTGCAATGGCAATTGAACCGAAGTCAAAGGGAGACGAAGATAAAATAGGCAACGGACTCCAGAGACTTGTTGAAGAGGACCTTACTTTAAAGGTTGAGAAGAATGTAGAGACAAAGCAGACTCTTATATCAGGAATGGGCGAGCAGCATCTTGAAGTTGTTACCAAGAAGCTGCACAATAAATTTGGTATTGAGGTAGTTTTGAATGATCCCAAGATACCCTTTAGGGAAACAATAAAGAAATCTGCCAAAGCCGAAGGAAAACACAAGAAACAGTCCGGTGGACATGGACAGTACGGCCATGTTTGGGTTGAGTTTGAGCCTATCCTTGATGGAAGTGCTGAATTCGAATTTGTTGACAAGATAGTAGGCGGAGTAGTTCCGAGACAGTATATACCTGCTGTTGAAAAAGGACTTAGAGAATGTATAGAAGAGGGCGTACTGGCAGGCTTCCCGGTTGTAAATTTAAGATGCAAGCTTTACGATGGATCCTTCCACCCCGTAGATTCGGCGGAAATGCCTTTCAAGATTGCTGCGGCTTTAGCATATAAGAAGGGTATTGCTGCTGCAGGCCCTGTACTCCTTGAGCCGATATATCATGTAGAGGTACTTGTTCCTGATGAGTACATGGGTGACATAATTGGAGACTTGAACAAGAAGAGAGGAAGAATACTTGGTATGGAACCCAGCGGAAAGCTGCAGAAGGTTTCGGCTGAAGCACCTCTGGCAGAGATGTTCAAGTATGCTACCGATCTGAGGTCTATGACTCAAGCAAGAGGAAGCTTTTCAATGAGCTTCTCCAGATATGAGGAAGTACCTGCTCAGGCAGCTCAAAAAATAATTGAGGCTGCAAACGCAGGCAGAGAAAAGGATAAAGAATAGAAAAGAAAAACATGGCAAATTTTGGATTTGCCATGTTTTTTTTCTTGCGCATATTTAACTTGCCGCTTCATAAACTATAAATGAACAATTTTTATAGGTTTTTTGGTGCAAAACACCCAATAATAGGAGGAAGGTAAATGGTCGAGAGGATGATAAGTGTTGGCAGCTATGTAACTCTGAATGATGTAAAAAGAATAGTTGATACTGTCAAGCATATGGTTGCTAATGAGCAGTTGGTGGTATCAATGAACAGCCAGGATTCATACAAGGCACAGAATATTTTTTCGGTACTCGAAAAAAATAATTTTGAATGGTCTACAAAAGGCGGACATGACGGTAGGGATTATTACATCATAGCGAAAAAAAGGGTAAAGTCGCAGTGAGGAGGAGTAGCATGAATCAAGATAATTATTACGGTGATCTCGAAGACAAACTTAACGATACCAGCCTTTACGGGGAGTTTATAGCAACCTTCCATTATTGGGTAAGCTCTGAGGAACAGAAAAACAAGGTACAGCACTTGCAGGCTATAGGAAAATCAGATAATATCAAATATTAGTAAAGTCTGCTTAATACTTCGTATCCTTCTAATCTTGCCTTCTGCGAAAGCAGAAGGCATTTTTGCAATGAATGTTAAATTAATACTTGAAAATATAATGCAAATAATATTATAATATACATAAAGGTCAAAGAAAGTCAAAGTCAGAAAGAGTGATGATATGTCAAGAATAAGCGATTTGATTGAAAAATTTATCAGTGACATGATAGAGCAGGGGAATGGGGCAATTGAGATTCAGAGGAATGAAATGGCGAATCAGTTTGACTGCGCCCCATCGCAGATTAACTATGTGCTGATGACCAGATTTACGACTGACAGGGGATATTTCATAGAGTCCCGCAGGGGTGGAGGTGGTTGCATAAGGATAGCCCGGGTAGAGGTTGACAAGGATGATTATCTGTTGAATATGCTGTCTAAAAGTATAGGGGACAGTATAAACAAAGAAGGCGCTTTTGTCCTGATAGAAGCCTTACACAAGCAGAAGCTGATTGATCTTAAGATTGTGAATATCCTTAAGGCTTCAGCTGATGACAGCACGCTGTCCATGGTAGGCAAACCCTATAGGGATAATTTAAGGGCAGAGATTTTAAAGGCTGTAATAGTAGCGGCTTTGATTTGATGTAGGAAAGAAAACACTTCTTGGGAGGGTAATATAATGCTTTGTGATGAATGTGCAAAGAGACCGGCAACGGTACACATAACAAAGGTTGAAAATGGGAAAAAAACTGATATGCATTTGTGTGAGCAGTGTGCCATGCAAAAAAATCTATTGAGCTTAAACACAAGCTTTTCCGTAAATGATCTGCTTGCAGGCTTGTTAAACTCAGGAGGAACTTCACCAATAAAGGCTGATATGGTGAATGACATCAAGTGTGATGTGTGCGGTTTATCATATGCCAAGTTCAAAGAAACCGGCAGGTTCGGCTGTGGCAATTGCTATAAAGTATTTGGAGAAAGGCTCAATCCGCTATTTAAAAAAGTGCACGGTAACACCAGCCATACCGGCAAAATACCGAATAGAGCGGGAGGCAGAATCAAGGTGCTGCGGGAGGTTGAAAAACTAAAGCAGCAGTTGGATGAAGCTATAAAAAGTGAAGAATATGAAAAAGCTGCATCCATAAGAGACAAAATAAGAGAAATCAATAAGGGTGAGAAGGGGGAAGCGTAATGAAGGGTTGGATGCAGGGCAATGGCCCCCATAATGATATTATACTGAGCAGCCGCATAAGGTTGGCCAGGAACATAGCGGACATTCCGTTTCCGTCGGGATTGGATGCCGAAAAGGCAAAAACCGTGATAGATTTGGTCAGGGACAGTCTTTCAAAAGCCGAATCACCATTAAAATTCAAAGACTATATAATGAAGGAGCTTCCATCTATAGAAAGACAGTTCCTTGTGGAAAGGCATCTTATCAGTCCGGGACTTTCAAAGAATAATACAAGTGGAGCAGCACTTATCAGTGGTGATGGAGTAGTAAGCATAATGGTCAATGAAGAAGACCATATAAGGATACAGGCTATTCTTTCAGGCCTTCAAATCAAGAAGGCATGGGAAATGGCCAGCAATATAGATGATGTACTGGAGCAGAAGCTTGAATATGCATACAATGAAAACTGGGGCTACCTCACAAGCTGCCCCACAAATGTGGGCACAGGCATGAGAGCATCTGTAATGGTGCATCTGCCCGCACTCAACATTACCGGAAACATGAGCAAAATACTTCAGGCAGTAGCTCATATAGGCCTTACAATAAGAGGCTTGTATGGTGAAGGCACTGAAATTGTAGGTAATATATTTCAGATTTCCAACCAGATAACTCTTGGCAGGGCGGAAGAGGAAATTGTGGAAAACTTGACTGCAGTGACAAGGCAGATAATTGACAAGGAAAAGGAAGCAAGAAAAGTGCTGCTTGGAAGCAACAGGATACAGATAGAGGATAAGATATGGCGCTCCTGGGGTGTCATGAAAAATGCAAGGATTATGAATTCACAGGAATGTATGAAGCTGCTTTCGGATATTAGACTGGGAGCTGATATGGGCATTATTGAAAATATCCCTGCACAGCTTTTGAATGAGATTATGATAGAGACTCAAACTGCAAACATACAAAAGCACAGCGGAAAGGAATTAAGCCCGGGGGAGAGAGATATAATAAGAGCAGAAATGGTAAGAAGCAAATTGAATGATTAATACTTTGGTTTCGAGGTTACGAGGTTTCGGGGTTGCGGGGAGTAGGGGCGATTCATGAATCGCCTGAACCATAAATACGAACCGCGAGACAGAGAACAGATAGGAGGATATTTTATGGGAGTATTTGATAAATTTACTGAGAGAGCCCAGAAGGTTATGGTATATTCGCAGGAGGAAGCCCTAAGGTTGAGCCATAGCTATATAGGCACTGAGCATATACTGCTTGGTCTGATCAGAGAGGGAGAGGGCATTGCAGCGCAAGTGCTCAAAAACAAGGGCATAGCTTTTGATACAGTCAAACAACAGATTGAAGCAGTGATTGGCAAGGGAGAGCAGGAGGTTGAGCAGGTCATGGGCTACACTCCAAGGACCAAGACAGTTCTTGAACTGAGTGTGGATGAAGCAAGAAGCCTGGGACATGGTTATATTGGAACGGAACACCTGCTCCTTGCATTGATCCGTGAGGGGGAAGGAGTTGCTGCCCAGATACTGGTGGCAATGGGTCTGAACTTTGACGCTGTAAGACAGGAGATAATGTCATTGCTAAATAATGAAGGGGCGAAAAGCAAGCCGGGAGCAGCACCGGCTAAAGGTGCCAAAACCCCGGCCTTGAACCAGTTTGGCAGGGATCTGACCGAAATGGCCAAGGAGGGGAAGCTGGATCCTATTATTGGAAGAGAAAAAGAGATAGAGCGTATGATTCAGATATTGAGCAGAAGGACCAAGAACAATCCTGTCCTTATAGGGGATCCTGGAGTAGGCAAGACGGCTATTGCCGAGGGGTTGGCCCAGAAAATAATAGAGGGTAATATCCCTGAAATACTGAGAGGGAAAAGAGTCATTACTCTGGATCTCTCCTCGATGGTTGCAGGCTCCAAATACAGAGGTGAGTTTGAGGAAAGACTCAAGAATGTTATGAATGAAATCAGAGAGTCAAAGAATGTAATATTGTTCATAGATGAAATGCATACCATTATTGGAGCAGGCGGAGCAGAAGGGGCAATAGACGCTTCCAATATACTGAAGCCGGCTCTGGCAAGAGGTGAAATACAAGCCATAGGAGCAACTACTCTTGATGAATACAGGAAGCATGTGGAGAAGGATCCGGCATTGGAAAGGCGTTTTCAACCCGTGACGGTGGGTGAGCCTACGAAAGAGGAAGCACTGCTTATTCTCCAAGGTCTGAGGGACAAATATGAAGCCCACCACAAGGTGAAAATAACGGATGAAGCCATAAAGGCTGCAGTTGATCTGTCAGACAGATATATTGCAGACAGGTTCCTTCCCGATAAGGCAATTGACTTGGTGGATGAGGCTGCATCCAAGGTAAGGATAAAGATTTTTACTGCGCCTCCGGATCACAAGAAGCTGGAGGACGATCTTGCAGCTTTGGACAAGGAGAAGGCTGAGGCAATAAGCCTCCAGAATTATGAACGGGCGGCCCAGATAAGGGACAGTATTCAAAGTATGAAACAGCAGCTGGAGGATAGCAAAAAGAGCTGGAATGACAAGACCACCTCAAAGGATTCGGTTGTTACAGAAGAGGATATTGCAGCTATAGTATCAAGCTGGACCGGAGTTCCGGTAACCAAGCTGGCAGAGGAGGAATCCAGGAGGCTTCTTAATTTAGAGTCGATACTGCATGAGAGGGTCATTGGACAGGAAGAAGCAGTATTGGCGGTTTCCAAGGCAATAAGAAGGGCCAGGGTAGGACTTAAGGACCCTAAAAGACCCGTAGGCTCCTTTATATTCCTCGGACCGACAGGAGTGGGGAAAACAGAGCTTTCCAAGGCATTGGCGGAAGCCTTGTTCGGGGATGAAAACGCTGTAATAAGGATAGATATGTCCGAGTACATGGAGAAACATACAGTATCGAAGCTGATTGGCTCTCCTCCAGGTTATGTGGGCTATGAAGAAGGCGGACAGCTGACGGAAAAGGTCAGAAGAAAGCCATATTCAGTCATACTCCTTGATGAGATAGAAAAGGCGCATCCGGATGTGTTCAATGTACTGCTGCAGATACTTGATGACGGCAGACTGACTGATGGTAAGGGAAGAACAGTTGATTTCAAGAATACTGTTGTTATAATGACTTCCAACGTCGGGATAAGTATGATAAAGAAGCAGGCTGTACTGGGCTTTGCCACATCAACCAATGAACGGGAGGACGCTTATGAAAAAATGAAGGGCAATATAATGGAAGAGCTTAAAAGAACCTTCAGACCGGAATTCCTGAACAGGGTTGATGAAATAATAGTATTCCACCAGTTGGAGGAAGAGCATCTCAAGCAAATTGTAGAGATGATGCTCAAATCGCTTTTGGGCAGAGTCAGTGAAATGAATATTAACGTTGAGGTGACAGACAAAGCAAAAGCACTCCTCGTGGAAAAGGGCTATGACCAGGCATACGGGGCAAGACCGCTCCGCCGGGCTATACAAAAGATGGTGGAGGATCAGCTCTCTGAGGAAATGCTTAAAGGCGATATAAAGCAGGGCTCCGACATCTTGATTGATGCAGAAGATGATAAACTGGTTTTTGGGAATAAATAGCATGGGTAATTCCTCTACAAGTATGATACTTGTAGGGGGATTATTTTTTTGTAGTTTTCATTTTTCAAATTCAGGTGGGGTAGAATCCCCATCTGAATCCCCGATGTTCAGCTTTGGCTGAACGAGTTCACTGAATACACACGACCTACTGATAATATCAATTTTTTTAGCTTCTTTTTCCTCCTTAGTTTTTTCTGGCACATCTAAATCTCTAAGCAATAACCTATTATAGTCACCTTCCGGTACTAATACTTTTTCCTTTCCCGCATAATAGAAATTCTATCTCCTTTTTGTATTGTTATGGACGGAATATGGATTATGGCAATATAATTCAATAATTTTAAAGAAATTGTGAAAATTATTTGCAATATTTATAACAATGTAATATAATAAGCATTGAAATAATATTTCAGTTTTAAATAAAGATTTTAAAATAAAATGTCAGAAATTCCGGTATGACAATATAATTATCCCTACGAATTCTCATTGCATAATTCTAATAATAATATTTCAATATATTTTCCTTTTACCTTCTATAACCCGAAAGCCTCCTTGTACTAAGAAGCCATCGCCCTAGAGTCCAGCATAATCAGCAAATGTGCAACGTACACGAACAGATTATATAGCCGAGGTGACTGTAAATGAAGAATAATACTAAAAACGCATTACTGTCGGTTTCTATTTATCCAACTGTAGATTGGAGCAAAGATATTGAGAATTGGGCGGTTTACCTCGATTTGGCAAAAAATTACGGATTTAATGAAGTTTTTTCATCCGTGCACCTGCCCGAACTTGCATTAGGTTGCCAGATCGAGTGCTTATCCGGATTAGCTAAGGCTGTCAGACAGAGACAAATGGAATTAACTGCAGATATCGGAGGAAGTACTATAAATTTAATACTGGAAAATGATAAGTTATGTGAACAAGTTGCTAGGATGAATTTGAGTTTTCTTAGACTAGACTATGGCTATAAGCAGGAGCAATTACATAGTATCGTGGAAAAGCTGAATATTCATGGATTTGTCCTGAATGCTTCAATATTGAATGCTGAAGAGGTTGAAAGAGATGTCGAATATCTTCATTCTATTCCAAACGTAAACGAAATTCGCGCCTGCCATAACTTCTATCCAAGAAGAGAAACGGGTATTACTATGGAATTTCTACATTCTCAGTACGAATATTTCCATAAATATGCAATTCCTGTATATGCGTGTATTCCATCCTTAACAAATCCAAGGGGGCCGCTTTATGACGGATTGCCTACCGTAGAACAGCATCGGCATAAACCGGCAGAGCAGGTCGCGTTAGAACTTATTAACTGTCAATGCTGTGACGGTATGCTTGTTTCGGATGAATACATAACTGAAAATGAGTTTAAGCAGATCAGAGATGTAATTTATAAAGAGCCTATAGCTGTAAAAATTTCTTTGGATGAAGAAATAATAGAGCTAGAGAAAGAAGTCCTTTTAGGAAATAGACATCGTATCCGCTATGATTCGAACAACTTAGTTCTGCGGTCCCAGTCATCCAGGCAAATGGCAGAGTATTCTAACAAGATACCGAAAAGAAAAAGCAAAGAACGTACAGCCCGGTGTATTACTATTGATAATGAGTTATATGGGCGTTACAGCGGCGAACTGCAAATAGTATTAGAAAAACTACCGGAGGATGATAGGGTAAATGTTATAGGATATATTGATGAGGATGAGCAATGGAAGCTTCAATATTATAAACACGGTTATGCTTATCAGTTCTATATTGAATAAACACTGTGGTAAGGGGACATTTTCAGGAGGTAAGCGATGGATTATAAAAGTGTTGAAGGTGCGGATATAAAGCACATAGTATCAATTTGGAATTCCACAATCATAAAAGATATTATCACAGAAGAGATACTGGTAAAAAATACAATCTGTGATCAGAATTTTGACTCCGGTTATTTCAAAGTGGCGGTAGACAATGGTACCCCGGTTGGCTTCATTATCGGCATTAAGAGAAAATATCCGTATATGGAAAAAGGATTGCAGGAAGACCAGGCCTGGATATTAGCAATAGCCGTCAGTCAGGATTATCAGCATAAAGGAGTTGGATACAAACTATTAAAGGACATTGAGGCTGAATGGAAGGAGTCAGGTGTAAGCAAAATTGCTTTAGGCACATATAGTCCCAATTATTTTTTTCCGGGAATATGGGATGGTTATGATACTGCAACTAAGTTCTTCATCAAACATGGCTATGTAAAGAAGGAGTCATGTTATTGGATGAGTCGGCCATTGGCTGATTTTCAAATTCCGGAGGAAATAGTAAACAGAAAACATAGGAAGGAATTGGAAGGTTACAGTTTTATACCATTTCAATGGAATTATACTTATGACCTTATAAATTTTCTTAAGGACAACTTCAGTGTGGGGTGGCGTATACATGTAATAAATGCGGTTTATGGCGGAACGGCGGAAGACACCATAATACTGTGTATTTATAAGGAAAAGGTTGCAGGATATGTTCAGCGTTCCATAGATGGTGATCCGTCCAGATTCGGACCTTTTGGAGTCGGCGGAGAATTCCGGGATAAGGGTTTGGGATCCGTATTGATTCATGAAATGTGGCAATCAATGTTTGACAGGAATATTTATTATGTGTTTTTTAAATCTACTGAGCAAAATGGCAGACGGTTTTATGAGCGATATGGAATGAAAGTCGCCAGGATATTTTGTCATTTTGAAAAGAAGCAGTAATTATGTAATTTTTATTATATACTATGGCGAATAAAAGGAGGTCTACATGAAGCTGAAAGATTTTATAACCGAAGGGGTTAATGAAAACACAAAGGACATTGATAAGGTGTCGACTTTAGAAATGGTCCAACTAATCAATCATGAAGATAAGAAGATTGCATATGCGGTAGAGAAGGAACTGGTAAATATCAGTAAAGCTATTGATGTAATTGCGGAAAGAATAAAAAACGGCGGCAGATTAATATATATGGGTTCCGGCACCAGCGGGAGGCTCGGTATTTTAGATGCTTCAGAATGTCCGCCCACTTTTGGGGTTCAGAAGGAGTTGGTACAGGGATTGATATCCGGCGGATTTGATGCCATATGTGAAGCGGTTGAAGGTGCGGAAGACAATAAGGAAATGGGAAGGGGTGATCTGAAAGGTATTGATTTTAATGAGAAAGATGTTCTTGTTGGTATTTCTTCAAGCGGAAGAACTCCATATGTTGTTGGAGGGTTGGAGTATGCTAATGAAACAGGCTCCTATACAATAAGTTTAACATCCAACCCGGACTCTGACATGTATAAAATTTCCAATATCACCATATGTCCGGTAGTTGGCCCGGAAGTTATAACAGGTTCAACCAGAATGAAATCTGGAACATCTCACAAAATGGTGCTTAATATGCTTTCAACCGGCGTAATGATCAAATTGGGCAAGGTGTATGGCAACTTAATGGTTGATGTACAAATAAATAATTACAAACTTAAAAAGAGGGCTCAAAATTTGATAATGGAGTCAACGGATGTAACGGAAAAAGAAGCGGAAGAATTCTTAAAAGTATCTGACAATAATGTCAAGCTTGCAATTTTATTGATAAAAACAGGCTTAACCAAGGATATGGGGCAGAGCTTACTGAATAAGCATCATGGGTATTTAGCCAAGGCATTATGCGAATACAAGGAGATAGTCAGTTAACAGATTTTTCTGAAAGTTTTAGAAAAACTTAACTTCTGTAAAGGAGGAAAGAGAATGGATGTTTTTTTACGAATAGAAGAAGCATATGAGCATTTTACCAATTCTGAGAAAAAGATTGCCCAGCATTTATTGTCAAAATCCAGTGATATATATAACTACAATATAAATGAAATGGCAAATGAATGTAACACCAGTACATCAAGTATCGTCAGATTTTGCCATAAACTCGGATTTGAGAAGTTTCAGGATTTTAAGACAAATTTGATACTGAGTGTTTCCAATGTGGACAGTAACAAAAAGATAATATATGAGGATATTTCACTGGATGACAGCATTGACGAGATAGTAGAAAAGATTATCATGATAAATTTAAAGACGATTAATAATACCAAAGCTTTATTAAATACCGAACAGCTGGAAAATGCAATACGGGTTTTAGATAAAGCCGATACTATATACCTCTTCGGCGTTGGAGTATCGGGATTGGTGGCTATGGATTTTCAGTATAAACTTCTGAGAATCAATAAAAGAGCATTCATGTATTTAGATAGTCACAGCCAATTAACCTCTTCTATAAATATCGGAGCAAATGATGTTGCGGTAGGTATTTCCCACAGTGGGAAAACTTATGAAATATTTAAGGCTATGGAGATGGCAAAGTTAAAAGGGGCTACAACTATATCCATTACTAAGTTCGGTGTCAACCCAATCAGTAAGGATGCAGATATAAAACTCTATGTTGCAGATATTGAGAAGAATTTGAGGGTAGGCGCCATAGCATCACGAATTGCGCAGTTGACATTGATAGATATTCTGCTGATGGGGCTAACCAAGAACAACTATGAGAAAATCACTCAACGCTTAAAGGAATCAAGCTTGATAGTCAGCAATTTTAAAATGAAATAACTAACCTTTCGCCGCCCTTTTTAAGAAATATCTTCTAAGTAGTTAAAGGAGCCGGAAATGCTGAAGATAGATTAAACAATAAATTTTATGTAAACAAATGATTAGTATAGGAGGTAAGCATGGTTGGAATTATTATCACCGGACATGGCGAATTTGCTTCAGGCCTTACAAATGCTCTGAAATTGTTAACCGGAGACCAGGATAATATTATTGGAGTTAATTTTAAGCCCCAGGAAAGCGAATCGGATCTGCAGGTGCACCTGAAAGAAGCGCTGCAAAAACTTGGAAAATGTGAGCAGATTTTTATTTTGTGCGATATTTTAGGTGGATCACCTTTTAAAAATGCATTTACTTTGTTCTATGATAAAGAGAATATACGAATTTTATACGGCGTCAATTTGGGTATGGCAGTAGAACTAAGCATAAGAGCTATGTCTGAGACCGGGCCGACAGATATGGATGCTATATCAGAAGAGTTGATTGCAATCGGGCAGCAGCAGATTGGAAAATGCATGCGTCCCCAGATTTAATGCATACACAATAATAATAATTTACATATGCTGCAAATAGATGTTTTCCGCTCAAACAAAATGATTATTGTGAGGTGTACCCATATGAAGGACTGTTTGGAGCAGGCAGAAAGCCTGTTAATACAATATGTCAATAACGGCTGGATTCCCTGCGGAGCTGTTGCGCTTGTCACACAGGAGGATACCTTTATAAGGTATGTAGGAAACTCCGCTATTATTCCAGAAAAAACTCCGCTCAGTAAAAATGCGATCTTTGATCTAGCCAGCGTTTCCAAGGCTGTGGGCACTACTACAATTGCACTGCAGTGCATAGAACAAGGTGTTTTTAACCTAAAAACGTCGGTGAAATCAATTCTTTCAGACTTCCCATATGAGGAGGTTACAATAGAGCAGCTCATGACCCATACATCCGGTATCTGCCATGACGATAAGAAGTACAAGCAGTTGAGAAATAAGGCGGAACTACGCAGGTTTTTCTTTGAGAAGCCGTTGGAATATACCCCGGGTACAAAAGTTCTATATTCGGACTTCGGATATATTACTCTCGGATTCATCATAGAAAAACTGGCCGGCAATCTGGATGCTATTTTCATGCAATCCGTTGCAGTGCCGTTAGGGATGAAGGATACTTGCTACCGCCCTGCAGAGAAGGGACTTGCAGAACGGTGCGTTCCAACAGAGGTTACTCCTGAACGGGGTGTGATAAAAGGTATCGTCCATGATGGAAAGGCATACCTGTTGGAAGGCCTGAGCGGAAATGCCGGTTTGTTTTCCACGCTGGAAGACATGACACATTTTGTGAAGATGATATTGAATGATGGCTGCTACGGAGGGAAAAGCATTCTGTCAAAAGCCAGTGTAAATCTGCTTAAAAAGTGCTATACGTCCGGATTAAACGAGCGAAGGACACTTGGCTGGCTGTCGGATGAGAAAAAAATGGGCTTCGGAGATTATTACAGTGATTGCTGCATATTTCATACCGGTTTTACAGGTACATCAGTTTATATTGACTTCAAACGCAAATGCGGCATTATCCTTCTGACGAACCGTGTCCATCCGACCAGAGATAACGTTTATATCAAGGAAGTACGAAATAATATTCATAATGTAATCTTATCCCGGTTTGACAATCAAAAGGGATGATGATATCGGGGACTGACCGTCCCTGAATAAGTAAATATTAAAAGGAAGGGAGGTGAGTAAATATGGCTATTGTTATGGTCCGGGTAGATGAGAGACTCATCCACGGCCAGATGGCGTTGGCATGGCTAAGGCAGTATAACGTGGATACTGTTATTGTAATAGATGACGAGAGCGCCAATGATATGATGAAGACCATGCTGCTGCAGATGGCAGTGTCCGGGACAATCAAATGCATTGTAACAACACTGGCAAATGCAAAGGGTGTAATTGAGGCAAATAAGAACAAAAACCTGTTCCTGTGCACAAAGCTGCCCGCAGTATTTTTGGAATTATTGAAACAGGGTGTTGCTATTCCGCAGATTAATATTGGCGGAATTTATTCAACACCAGGGAGAACTCCTTACTATAAAACAATTTTCCTAGATGATGCGATTAAAAGAGACATTCTTGCACTGGAGCAGTATCCGGTGAAGGTTGAATACCGTGTGGTTCCGGGAGATACGGAAATAGATATCATCAGTGAGCTGAAGAAAAAGGCCAAATAAAAAGTGTACACATAAGGGCCGACAGGTTCCGTTGATTCCGTAATTATAAAATAAATATTTTTATTGAGAAAGGGGATCTATTATGAGCATACTTGAAATTTTCTTATTGAGTTTATTGATTTCATTTATCGCAGTTGAGACTTACTGGTGGGGTGGAGCAATTTATATTGCACGTCCTGTATTTGCAGGTCCACTGATTGGTCTAATTATGGGGGATCTTCAGACCGGACTGATTGTCGGCGGCAGCGTTGAGCTGGTATTCCTTGGTGGTCTGGCTATGGGCGCTTACTCTCCGCCAAATGCTTATATCGGCGGTATGGTAGGTACTGCATTTGCCGTAATGTCAGGCGGCAATCTGGAAATCGGTATTGCCCTTGCTTATCCTATCGGTGTCCTGGTCCAGATGGTTAACTATCTGGTAACAAATATTAATATCGTTTGGGTAGAACGTGCTGAAAAATGCTACAATGAAGGTAAGATTAAACAGGCGGAATTATTCCATTATGCCAGCATCATTACTAGAATGATTGTCCAGTTCTTTCTCCCGACATTTATTGCACTGTTGATTGGTTCTGCTGCGATAGAGAGCTTCTACAGCTCAATTCCTGCATGGTTCTCCAACGGATTAAAAATTTCAGCAGGTATACTTCCTGCAATTGGTATGGCCTCCATCGTCAATACACTCGGATTTAAGAAAGGCTGGCCATATTTCCTCGGTGGTTTTGTACTCGCAACCTACTTGAATATGAATATTATGGCTATTGCCCTGTTATCTCTGGCGGTTGCAGTTGTAATGGGCACAATAGGCAAGAGCAATGCGGACAGCCTGTCTTTCAACTTTAGCGCAGATAAATCACAGGGTATTTTGGATAACAAAACGCTACGGAGTATATTCTTCAGATCTTTCACAAGTATGGGAAGCTTCAATTACAAAGGCTACAACAATATCGGCTACGTTTATTCCATAGCTCCTGCATTGAAGAAGATCTATGCAGATAATAAAGAAGCGTATCAGGAATCACTTAGCCGTAACTGTGAATTTTTCAACAGTCATCCGTATTTCTCCAACCTTGTCATGGGTGTATCAGTTGCCCTGGAAGAGCAGAAATCAAAGGATGAAAGCGTAACCGGCGCTTCAATCACAGCAACAAAGACTGCTTTAATGGGACCCCTTGCCGGTATCGGCGATTCCGTATTCCAGGGTACATACAGGACTATATTCTCTGCAATCGGTGCAGGGCTTTGTATGGCAGGCAATGTTCTGGGCTGCTTTGTTTATCTGATTCCCCAGATCATACTTGCATGGGGAACCCGTTGGGCATTCCTGAAATATGCTTACATATACGGAACGGAACTGGTTGTAAAATTAAAGACTTCCAATCTGTTTGACAAGTTTGTAGAAGGAGCCAATATAGTCGGTATGATGGTTATCGCAGCGATGACCAGCAGTTTCGTGTCGATTGCATTGAAGCCAGCCTGGACGCTTGGCGGCAAGGAAATCGTATTGCAGGCTGTGTTTGATTCTATTTTGCCGAAGTTTCTGCCATTGGCATGTATGCTGATGTTCTACCAGATCATGGCTAAAAAGAAAAATGGCATTTATATCTGTCTTGCACTCAGTTTTGTAATCGGTTTTGCCGGCGTCATCATAGGATTACTTTAAAAAATTGGAAAGCAGCGTATTTTATATATGGATAAGCAACAAGTATTAAAGGACATCTATCATAAATTGATCGTATCCTGCCAGGCAAGAAAAGGGTGGGCAATGCACGGCTCCGATATAATGGCGGCATTTGCTGCTGCAGCGCAGGAAGGCGGCGCAGGAGGCATAAGGGCCAACGGACCGGAGGATATCCTTGCGATCAAAAGGAAAGTATCGCTTCCCATGATCGGCATAAATAAGCAGTGGCAGGAGGGATATGCGGTATATATCACTCCTACCTATGAGAGCGCCATTCCGGTCATTGAGGCCGGTGCTGAAATCATTGCCCTGGATGCTACTCCCAGACCAAGGCCAAAGGGTGAAACCCTTGAATCCATCATAAAGCGGATACGGCAAAAATATCCCAATGTGCTGATAATGGGAGAAATCTCCATACTTGACGAAGCTAAACGGATTATAAATATGGGTATTGATCTGATTTCCACAACATTGTCGGGTTATACTGCGGAAAGCGCCAATGTAAAGTCTGTCAATCTTCAGATGGTGAGAGATATTACGGCATTGACTCCCATTCCGGTGATAGCAGAAGGCAAAATTCAGTCAATCGAGGAAGCAGTGGCAGTATTTGAAGCAGGGGCTCATGCTGTAGTTGTGGGAACATCAATTACCAGACCGGAGATAATAACGTCCCGGTATGTGCAGGGAATCAATGCATATTTTGAAAAGATGACAGAATAAGCGGCGACTTTACAAGATAGACTGCTTCAATGTCATATGACGCTGAAGCAGCCTATTTATGGCTAAGGGTTACTGCAATAAAATTTAATGCTGCAAGGTCAGTGACAAAAAAGGCTCTTACCGATCCTGGGATCGTAAATATACTGTGGGATGAAATAAGAAAAGTGTTAGTGCAGAGGTGATGAAGTGTCTCCTTATAAATTAGTAGCTGTTGATATGGATGGAACCCTTCTGAATGACAACTCAGAGATATCTTCCAGGAATAGAGAGAAAATACTTCAAATGGTAAAGGAAGGGATACATGTAGTTTTTGCAACCGGCCGGACATTTAGGTCCGCAAGTCGCTATGCAAGGGAACTGGGTTTGGATATTCCCATAATTACTTATAACGGCTCTTTGATTAAAGAAGTTATTACAGAAAAAGTCATTTATTCTAAGCGAATTTTGAATAACGTTGCCAGAGAAATATTGGCTATTGGAGAAAAGCTGAAGGTTTATATCAGGGTGTATGTTGATGATATTCTTTTTATTGAAGAGGAAACGGAAGAAATGAAGTCGTTTTTTCAGAATCATAACATAAGATATAAGGCCGTAGGAAAATTAAGCGAAAATATTGATGATACCCCTTATATGATAATATTTCAAGATCATATGGAAAAAATCAATAAAGCTGTAGAGTGTCTCAAATGCTTGCCCGTATCCGTTACTTCATCAACCGCTAATTCTATTGAAATAATGGCTGAAGGGGTATCAAAAGCAAAGGCTTTGGAGCATTTAGCCAATATATTAGGGATAGATAGAGATGAAATTATTACTGTAGGTAACAGCCTTAACGACTATGAGATGATATCATGGGCGGGATTAGGCGTAGCTATGAAAAATTCGGATGAGCAGTTGCTGCATAAATGGAGTATTATCTCACAATATGATAACAATGAAGATGGCGTGGCTCATATACTTGACCGGTACTGTTCATAATAAAGCTCCCGGTCAGTGATAGATGCGCCGGTCAATATATTTTATCTAAATTGTATTTTGGTTTTAAAAGGGAGGAATTGATTATGCAGAAGATAGATATTGAGGTTAAAAACAAAACAGGGTTACATGCGAGACCGGCCAGTATTTTTGTGAAAGAGACGTTAAAATATAAATCAGATATAAAGGTTGTAAAAAACAATAAAGAGTATAATGCAAAAAGTATCATCAGTGTTCTTGGAATGAGCGCTTCGATGGGAGATACGATAACTTTGCTGATATCGGGAGATGACGAGAAAAAAGCTGTTGATGCATTAAAAGAGTTGTTTGAAAGCGGGTTTGGGGAATAGCGTATCCTCCGGCGCAACGGTTTTGTCGAAAATCACGGTTATACCTGTCAGGCAGGACATGGGGAACCATACAGTATCGAAGCTTATTGGCTCTCCTCCAGGTTATGTGGGCTATGACCAGGCATATGGGGCAAGACCGCTCTGTCGGGCTATACAAAAGATGGTGGAGGATCAGCTCTCTGAGGAAATGCTTAAAGGCGATATAAAGCAGGGCTCCGACATCTTGATTGATGCAGAAACTGATAAACTGGTTTTTGGGAATAAATAGAATAGGTAATTCCTCTACAAGTATGATACTTGTAGAGGAATTATTTTTTTGTAGTTTTCGCTTTTAGATCAAAAATGTTTTGGTATAATAATCTTACCTAATCTGCATATAACATTTGTTTTCTGCATAAAACAATGGTATAATTTATGCAGATTAGGAATATATGAGGTAGGAGGCTGCCATGAGAGAATTTATTTATCGTGCAGATTCAGAGCTATTTGCGCCAGATATTGTAAATCTTCTTTCTTCCATTCATGAATATAAAGGGAAACAAGAGTTATTTATTGAGGCACAGCCAGATATTCTGAAAGCTATGCTTGATGTTGCTATAATTCAAAGCACAGGGGCTTCGAACCGAATTGAAGGAATATATACCTCTGAAGCTCGCTTAAGTGAATTAGTTATCGGAAAAGCTGAACCAAAGAATCGAGATGAGCAAGAAATTGCAGGATACCGTGAAGTACTAAGTACCATACATGAAAACTATGATTATATAGTGCCCCGTCCCAATATTATTTTGCAATTGCATCGTGACTTATATGCTTACAATCCTTCTTCTATAAGTGGCCGTTGGAAGAATACAGATAACATTATTGAAGAAGTAAATAGTGAAGGACATCACAAAGTTCGTTTTCAGCCTTTACCAGCTTATGCAACTGCTGATGCTATGGAAGTCCTTTGTACAGAATTTTTGCATGCTCTTGACCGTGGAGAGATCGATCCATTGATCTTGATCGCAAAATTCATTTTGGATTTTCTTTGCATTCATCCTTTCAATGACGGTAATGGGCGAATGAGCAGGCTCTTGACATTGCTGCTCCTGTATCGGCAGGGTTATATTGTTGGCAAATACATAAGTATCGAGATGATTATTGAGAAGTCCAAGGAAACCTATTACGAAGTATTGCAGCAAAGTTCAGAAGGGTGGCATGAAGATAAAAACAAATATGCACCCTTTGTCAAATATTATCTTGGAATTATTCTTAATGCATATAAAGAATTTGCCAGTCGTGTAGAATATCTTCTAAGCAAAGGTTTTACCAAGTCAGACCGAATCCGTCATGTTTTTACAAATAGAATAGGAAAAATCACAAAAGCAGAAATCGCAACCTTATGCCCGGATATTAGCATTACAACAATTGAAAAGACCCTTGGGGATTTGTTAAAAGAAGAATATATTATTAAAGTCGGAGGCGGACGTAGTACGGCCTATATCCGTAATCATGAATCATAAATTTAAATTGCCTGTTTAATTTATAATCTGCATATTTGCATTGAAATTTTATGCAGATTATTTACTTGATGTGCAAATATAGTATAATAGAAATATGTTTTATTGAAAAAAAGTACGAATAGTTGGGAATGATTGTATATAAGGTTTACGAAATATGTGAAAGCTCCGATATGTTATATGAGAGCGAACACATCAGGTGATATTGCTACTTTTGGTATGAGGTGTTGAAATGGCGAAGGTAAGAACGAAATTTGTATGTAACGAATGTGGGAGTGAATCCCCAAAGTGGATGGGCAAATGTCCTGAGTGCGGGCAGTGGAATACACTTGTTGAAGAGGTTGAGCAGAAGGAATCCCAAGCGCAGCAGAGGCTTGTGGGAGTGTTGTCAAAGCCGGAATCACTATCGGATATATCGGATAATATAGAAGAAAGGCTGAGTACCGGCAACACTGAACTGGACAGGGTAATGGGCGGCGGTATTGTCAAGGGTTCTCTTGTACTTGTTGGCGGTGACCCTGGCATAGGTAAGTCAACCCTGCTGCTTCAAATATCAAACAATATCGGGATCAAGGGTCTAAAAGTATTATATATATCAGGTGAGGAATCAGCTGCTCAGATCAAGCTGAGGGCTTCCAGAATGGACGTAGTATCCGGAAATATATTTCTTGTATCTGAGAACAGCACCTGGAATGTTGATGCATATGCAAGGGAAATGAAGCCTGATATTCTGATTGTGGATTCAATACAGACCATGTACAATCCTGATATTTCATCAGCCCCCGGCAGCGTAAGCCAGGTCAGGGAAGCTACCCTGGGGCTGATGAAAATTGCAAAGCAGGACGGCATAGCAACATTCTTGGTAGGGCATGTTACAAAGCAAGGAGCAATAGCAGGCCCCAGGGTGTTGGAGCATATGGTGGATACAGTTCTTTACTTTGAAGGCGAGACCCACATGTCTTACAGGGTGCTCAGAGCTGTCAAGAATAGGTTCGGCTCCACCAATGAAATAGGTATTTTTGAAATGGGAGACAAAGGACTTACAGAGGTGGTCAATCCTTCGGAGATGCTTTTATCAGGAAGAATGAAAGGGGCATCAGGCTCTTGCGTTATTTCCGCTATGGAAGGGACAAGGGCGATGCTTGTAGAGGTACAGGCGCTTCTAAGCCACACGAGTTTTGGGGTTCCAAGGAGAAATGCAACCGGGGTTGATTACAACAGAGTAATGCTTCTGATGGCTGTACTTGAAAAAAGAGTAGGTATGCAGCTCGGCAGCAGTGACTCATATGTGAATGTAGTAGGCGGTATCAAGCTTAATGAGCCTGCAGCAGATATGGGAATAATAGCCGCAATAGCTTCCAGCTTCAAGGACAAGGAAATTGATGAAGGTACCGTTATTATAGGCGAAGTAGGGTTAGCCGGAGAGGTAAGAGCGGTGAACTTTATGGAGAAAAGAGTGAATGAAGCGGCAAAGCTTGGTTTTAAGAGATGCGTAGTACCCAGAAATAATCTTAATAAGCTTAAAGATAAATCGGGCATAGAGGTCATTGGAGTATCAAATGTTAATGAAATGCTTGATATAATTATTTAAATCAAGGAAATTTTTTGCGAAATCTGAATGGAGAATGCAGGGAATATTTCGCAAAACCCATAGGAGGATAAGAAGATGAGGGACGAAGTGAGCAGAGATGACAGCCTGCAGGGCTGTCTCAGACTGATTGCTCCAGGCACCTCCTTGAGAGAGGGCTTGGAAAGTGTTCTGAAGGCAAAAACAGGAGGACTTATAGTAATAGGTGACAGCAAAGAGGTTATGTCCCTTGTGGATGGAGGTTTTCATATCAATTCGGACTTTTCACCGGCATATTTATACGAGCTGGCAAAAATGGATGGAGCAATCATACTTAGCCGGGATTCAAAGAAAATATTATATGCCAACACGCAGCTGATACCGGACCCCTCGATACCATCCTCCGAAACCGGCATCAGGCACAGGACTGCAGAAAGGGTTGCAAGACAGACCGGTGAGCTTGTAATTTCAATTTCCCAGAGAAGAAATATTATAACTATATACAAGGGATATTTGAAATATGTTCTTAAGGATCTTAGTATCATACTGTCCAAAGCAAATCAGGCACTGCAGACCTTGACCAAGTATAAGTCGGTATTGGACAGGACACTGGTAAACCTTGGATCTCTTGAGTTTGATGATATTGCTACAGTGCTGGATGTGTCACTGGCTGTGCAGAAAATTGAAATTGTGACCAGAATAGTAACAGAGGTAGAGCGGTATATACATGAGCTGGGAATCGAGGGAAAGCTTGTGAGTATGCAGCTGGATGAGCTGGTAGCAGGCCTGAAGGAAGAAGAGATACTGCTTGTCAGGGATTATCTGCCGAAAGAGGAAGAGAAGAGCTATAAGGAAGTAATAAGGACTTTGAGGAATCAGTCTTCAGAGGATCTTCTGGAGCTGCCCTTTGTAGCTAAAATACTTGGTCTGGGAAATAATATCAATACCCTGGATCTGCCAATATCAACCAGAGGCTATAGGATCCTGAGCAAAATCCCAAGGCTTCCGATGAACATAATTGAAAACCTTGTAGAGGATTTTGAAAGACTGCAGAGGATTCTAGGTGCTTCCATAGAAGAATTGGATGATGTAGAGGGCATAGGAGAGGTCAGGGCACGGATAATAAAGGAGAGTCTCAAGCGGGTATACGAACAAATACAGACTGAAAGGCACATATAAAAGTGAGTGAATAAAAACCCTGTATAATATCATTACGACATTATGCAGGGTTTTATCTCGTTTAGAACATATTGTAAATACCAAGGGTATGCATTTTTTCGTATTCCTTTAAAAGCACATCGTACATGCTGACATCCAGTACATTACATAAGGCAGCGACATAAAAAAGATTGTTTCCAAGTTCTTTTTCAATGACTTCCCTGCAGTTGGAGCACAGTCCTCCGCTCAGATGAGTATCCATATAGTTTTTCAGATCCTTCAAGGTTACTTCATCATCGTAACTCTGTTTTTTTGAGTTGATTTCAATACACCCACAGGAGGTTACCGCCTTTACTACAGCTCTATTTACCCTTGATTGAGACTCCTGATACTTTGTAAGTATATCAAGGATGCTTTTATGGCGTACTAATAGCTCTCCGACGCTGTCCTGGAAGTGATCGTAAAGCAAATCTTTCATGAGGTATCACTCCTATATAAAAGTAAACATAAAATGTAGTAAGTTATTTATCTAAATATTTCGCGAAAAACGTTTTTCATCTTCATTCAAATTTCGCGTAAATATTTCCTTGGTTGTTACTGAATTCGCATTATACTCAATAGGAATACTTTGTGAGTTCAGTATAAATTGATGCTGTTTGCCAACTGTTTCAACATTGCTCTATACTTATTATAAATATAAGGAATTCCAATGTCAATTTATAATTGCAATGTGGACATTCTATTATATGTAGAAAATAATGGAAATTGAGATATATTATGTATTATTGAACTCATTCAGCCATAGCTGGACATCGAAAATTCATATGGGATTCTACCAAGCTGGGATTTAAATAAAACTGATTGGAGGTAAATTAATGTTTAGTATAGGTGACAAGATAGTATATCCCCGCCATGGAGCAGGGGTTATAGAAGGGATAGAGGAGAAAGCGGTACTGGGGGAAAAATGTAAGTATTATGTAATAAGGATTGCTTTAGGAGATATGAGAGTCATGGTTCCAATAGATAAAATGGAAATTCATGGTATAAGGGATATAACATCAAAGGACAAGATTGACGATATATATAATATACTGTCCGGTGGAACAAGCTGTATGTGTAAGAATTGGAGCAAACGGTACAGGGATAATGAGACAAGAATAAGAAAGGGAGATATATACGAGATATCAGAGCTTGTAAAGAATCTTACAGCTGCCGACCGTGAAAAAAAGCTTTCTACAGGTGAAAAGAGGATGCTTGAAAGTGCCGGACAACTGCTGATAAGCGAATTAATGCTTATTTTGGACGAACCATATGATAGAGTGGAAGAGATGGTGCAAAGCATGATAAAATAGTAGTATAAAATGGGATGTCATCAATATTTTTATATATTTGGTGCAAATTAAGTGGTAGTTGTTATTTTTTAATGGTAATATATCTGATATAATATAATTGGTTTACAATTGCTTAAAAAGTATCAAAATGGATATACTTATAAAAGGAGGTGAACTTATTTATGAGGAAAATTTTTGTTTGGGTGTTAATGGTTTTGGGAGTTGCTCTGGGTGCGGAAATGTCGTATCTTCTTACGAGCTATTTTGGGGTAACACAGGTTTTTGGCTATGATGTTTCGGGGGGAAATTCTTTTATTTTACTTTTATTCGGCGGGGCTATTGGTGGAATAATATTTTATTTAATATCTTCTTGGCTTATTAATATAGGTAAGGAGTCTACCACTAGAGTTGAGAAAATGCTTCAAAAAATACCCACCGGCGAAATGCTGGTTGGAGCAGTAGGATTGATTATAGGTCTTGTTATTGCTTATCTTATAAGCAGTGGTCCGATAAAACTGATACCTTTTGCATGGTTAGGTACTCTATTGTCAATATTGATATATTTACTCCTGGGGTACTTGGGAGTGAGTATAGCGACTAAAAAGAGAGAGGACCTTATAGGAATGTTTCTTCCATGGAAGAGGTTGCTTCAGAAGGATAAAGATAAGATGTCTATGAAAGTAGATAATGTTGTACAGCCAAAAATTCTCGATACTAGTGTTATCATAGATGGAAGAATTGCAGACATATGCAAAACCGGGTTTGTTGAAGGCCCACTTATTATACCTGCATTTGTCCTGGAGGAGCTGAGGCATATTGCTGACTCATCCGATGCATTGAAAAGAAACAGAGGACGCAGAGGTCTGGACATTTTGAATAAAATCCAGAAAGAGCTGGAAATCAACGTTGAAATCGTGGAAAAGGATTTCGAGGAGCTTTCCGAGGTTGATACAAAGCTTTTGAAGCTGGCACAGTTTATGAGTGGAAAGGTAATTACCAATGACTATAATTTGAACAAGGTGGCAGAATTCCAGAGAGTACCTGTTCTGAATATCAATGAGCTTGCAAACGCGGTCAAGCCTGTTGTACTGCCGGGTGAAGAGATGGTGGTACAGGTTATCAAGGATGGTAAAGAATTTGGTCAAGGGGTTGCATATCTTGATGACGGAACAATGATAGTGGTTGACGGCGGAAAACGCTTCATAGGAGAGACTATTGAGGTTGTAGTCACCAGCGTTCTTCAGACTGCAGCAGGAAGAATGATATTTGTAAAACCGAAATCTGCTGTAGATAAGGTATCGTAACTCCTGTGTACACTTTCTATAACTAGCTGTATGGAATGGGAGCAGATATTCGGAGCCCATTGATTATTGCTTGCTTGTTTATTAATTACTGGTTTATAATATACCCAGAGTGGAGGCTTTCACTCCGGGTATATTAATTTTGTATTATATGTTTCGCGAAAAACATTTTACATTGTTAATTCAGATTTCGCGTAAACGTTACCTTGGTTGTTATTGAATTCGCACTCTACCCAATGTAAATACTTTTGTGCGTTCAATTAGGCGTTTTGCGAAATATCCCTGTATTGTTCATTGAGATTTCGCAAAAAGCTTCCTTGATCGTTATTGAATTCGCACTCTACCCAATGTAAATACTTTTGTGCGTTCAAT
>LOES01000024.1 GCA_001515955.1 Clostridia bacterium BRH_c25
TTCTATGGACTCGTCCCTCATATTTCCGGAGGTATCAGGCCTGACTGCGTAAAGCTTGTACTTTGCCGCTTCATCCAGCTTTCCATCCTGATAAAGCTCAAGATATTTTGCAAACATTTCCCGCATTACTATAAGCACCTCTTCAACACAGTCATTATGGTAATCAATTAATGCTATGCGCAAAACGTCCACCGGCATGATTCTGGCAAACTGCATCATTGTTTCCGCAGTATCTCCCAGGAAGCAGGCTATTGAAGCATGAGCTATAGTGCCTCCTCCTTTTCCTCCCCACCAGCCTCCCTGGTCATTGGTGGAAACCATTGCCCTGGAGTTCTTACTGTGCTTCTGGTTATATGCCTTCACCGCCAGAGAATATGCATAGCCATGCATGGCCTGAAGCTTATAGTGGGCAAATCTAGCCGGAAAGAACAGAATATCCTTGCCCTTTGTGGCTACCAAGGTATTATACACATTTGTGGCAATCCTTGTAGTCTCGGTAAGAACCCCGAGAATCGGAGTTTCAAGTATGGCAAAATCCCTGTACCTTCCCCTGACCTTCAATACCGGCTGAACCTCCATGGGATCTCCCTCATACTTTGCAAAGGTACCGTCCTGCACAGCCTCTACTTCAAGACTGTCGTAGGTGTTCACAAAGCTCCCCTCTTCATCAAAATATCCGGTACATTCCTGTAATATTGCCAGGGCTTCGTCTACTCCAGCGACTATGCTGAAAGGCTTTCTCCTGGTAAAGAACTGCATCTCCACCCTGATATCTCCGTTTCTAACATCTGTGCAATCTATGTCCTTTATATCGCTTTTCCCTTCAAAAACATAATTTTCCTTGGAAAGCTCCTTTAAAATCCTTACTGTATTTGGAAAATAGGCATCTGAATACCAGCCTATGCGCATTCTTTCCGAATCTATCCTGAAGGTTTCCTTTTGCAGCCGTTTACCGTTGAATATGCTCATTGTTCTGCTTCCTCCTTCTATTTGCCAGGTCTAATCAAAATGTCTTTCAACCCAGTTGGGATTATACCTTAACAGAAGTGTTAATAACATTGTATTGCTATATATTTTTTCCGTCAAGAGATATATTATATTACTTCAATTAAGGCCCCCATCGGTAAATTCCGACGGGGGCCTTAATTCTGCTATTTATTTGCGCCGCAGCATTTCTTGTATTTTTTCCCACTTCCGCAGGAGCACGGATCATTTCTTCCCGGCTCTTCCGGCTTTATTACTGTACCGGAGAGTCTCTGCTCCTTTGTTATTTCCTTTCTTTTCTCCGCTGTAAGAATGCTCTCCCACTGTGGCAGGCTGTACAGCCATTCTGCTTTTGCGGCCAGCATGTTGTAGTACAGCTTTTCAAAGTCTATCTCCAATTTTACATTGCTTGACTCTTCTATTTCTTCAAGCTTCATCGGATTGACAAGACTGTCGTTAATACCGTCAAGAAAGCCTGTAAACAGGAGTATATCCGTCTCATACTTCTCTGCCAGCTCCTTTAAGGTTCCATCGACAATCTCATTAGGGTCGGAAAGCAGCTTTTCATAAATGGATTCTTCCATCGCGAAATAGCCTTCCCAAAACTTCTTTTTTTCCTTTTCATCCTGTTCGTTATTATATGCCGTGTTTCTCCAATTCTCAAATAAACTCATTCCACTACTCCCTTTTTTCAGTGCTTTTCATCTTAGTGCCTCGTAACGTATATCCCTTCTAGGGCATGCGAGGCACTGAATCAATGTTGTACTTATTAACACTATGAAAGACTAGAAATTTGTTGTGTTAATAAGCACTAATACATTATTCCCAAAATATTGAATACACTTACTAAAATTATCGCTTATTATTATAATACAATATGAGAATATATGCAATTTTTTATCGGATTGAAGCTGCTACACTGTCGTTGTGATGCTGTTATCCAGCCGGCTCAAATGGCTGTAAAGCTTTCCGGATATATTAATGATCTCAAGTCCGTGGCGGAACATATCGCCCTTTCTAATTGTCCACATCACCTTTACAGTCACCTTTTCATAGCATACGTCTTCCAGCTTCATTCTCAGCAGCAATACAGAGCCTTTTTCATACAATCTATCCGATACAATACCCAGTCCCTCTGATGATACATTAAGAAGCATCAGTTCATGAGGTTCTTCATATTCCTCTGTTTCGCCGTTATATATTCTTTTTGTGCAGTATACTTTTGAAAAGTAGTCTATCCTCTTACTCTTCCTCATCTCATCAAAATTTTCAGATTTCTTTATACCCCCGGATTCCATAACATCTACCTCCATAAGCAAATTTGAAATTAGATGTTCTTTTCTGCTGGCTGTTCGTAGTTATTAACACACAATGCAGCAGTATCTATATTGCTTGTATTATATTCTATTATATCACTCAAGTATATACACAGCATCAGCAATTATATAAAACGCTTTTATTGAATTGTAAATGGAAAGTGGAGCACATAAGTATTCGGACTGTCTATTGGAAATAATATTTAGCAGTAAATATTAACAGAGGTGCTGATGAGTGAAAATTGCAATTATAGGTGCAGGCTTATCCGGGCTTTCCTGCGCCCTTGAGTTTGAGAGAAACGGAATTATCGCTGATGTTTTTGAAAGAGACAGCTCAGTAGGGTGGCCTTGGCCAACAGTGGGTTTTTGGCCTGAAATCCTGCTGAGGGACTACGGAGATATAATAAAGTATCTGAGAGAGAATTTTCAAATCAGCATAAAGCCCTTAAGCAAATGCACCAACATCATAATGAAATCAAAGAATCAGAAGGTAGAGATAAATGGCAGCCTGGGTTACTCTATCGTCAGGGGAAAAGGGGCAGAGTCAATAGAAAAGCAAATCGCAGATTTATTGAGGCTAACTCCTGTTAAGCTCAACAGCCCTGTAGACTACAAGGAGCTGTCAAATAAATATGATTGGGTTATTGTTGCTACCGGAGATGATATCATTGCCAGAGAACTGGGTCTGTGGAAGGATAAAGGCTTGATACAAATTACCGGTGCGGTGGCCATCGGCTCTTTCAGGCCTGATTCATCAACCATATACTTCAATACCGAATATGCAGGCACCGGTTATGCGAGGGTGGCACCCTTCAATGAGATTCAGGCAATCGTCGATCTCTATGCCATCGGTTACGGGAAGTTCGAAACTGACAGGCTGTTCTCCAAGTTTCTGGAATATGAAAACCTTGACCACTTGGAGTTCCTATACCGTATAACTCCAAACCCGTTTTCCACAGGTAAGCTCGCGAGATACAAGGTCAGGAACCTATTATTTACAGGCCGGGCGGCAGGACTGACCGAAAGACTGCTGGGAGTTGGCGGGGTGGGAGCGATACTAAGCGGTATTTATGCCGCAAGAGCAATAATACAAGGCCTCGATTTTGAGGCACATATGAATAAATTAGCGGCCTGGGCAGAAAGTATGTCTGCCTATCGTGATATTGTGAACAGATTCGACAACGATGATTTTGACAGACTGCTTGCAGCAGTAGGCAAGCCGGGCATTAAGCAGCTTGTTTATAACACACATATTGATTTTGTTGAAAATATAGGAAAAGTTCTAAAAACATTTGTAAAATAATAGGTTGTATGCTAAGATTTAATGCTGCCAAGGGGTGGTGCCATTATGAGAAAAGTATATGAAACAGAAAGACTTATACTTAAGGTATTGACATTATAGCTAAAAGTTAATATAATAATAAAAATTGCAAATTTTCGACAATGATGGGACGAGTAGCTTGAAGGATATGCTTAAGCGAGCTGGGGATGGTGTAAGCCCGGCACTAAGCCTGAAGTGAAGAACAGCCCTGAGTCTCCAACCGAAATCCGCATAGGAAAGTAGGCTTGGACGGAGCCATACCGTTATAGAATGGGCAGTATCGATTTTATTCAGGAATCCGTGCTGGCAAAGTGGGTTGAAGCAAATGCTTTCAACCAATCAGGGTGGTACCGCGAATTACCTTTCGTCCCTTTCTTAGGGATGAAGGGTTTTTTTATTTTTCAAAATCATTTATAGGAGGTAATTTTATGGCAGACATGTATTCAGTCAAAGACTACGAAGCAGCACTTGGAATCAGGGAAACAGAAGTGGCTATAAAGGTTATAAAGGACTTTTTCGAGTCACAGCTTGCAAAAAAACTCAATCTTACAAGAGTATCAGCCCCACTCTTTGTATTAAGGTCCTCGGGACTTAATGATAATCTTAACGGTGTAGAACGTCCCGTATCCTTTGACGCTCTTTCCCTCAAGGATACAGAGGTGGAGATTGTACAGTCCCTGGCCAAATGGAAAAGGATTGCTCTTAAGAGGTATGGATTCTCAACAGGAGAAGGTTTATATACCGACATGAATGCTATTCGCAGGGACGAGGAGCTGGACTGCCTTCATTCTATTTATGTAGACCAGTGGGATTGGGAGAAGATAATCCGGCATGAGGACAGGACCCCGGAAACCCTTAAAGATATTGTAAAAAGCATATACAGTGTATTCCTGGATACTGAAAAGCATATTTTCAGTCTTTATCCTCATCTCAAGCCTGTGCTTCCGGAAGAGATCACCTTTATTACTGCACAGGAGCTTGAGGATATGTACCCTGATAAAACACCCAAGGAAAGAGAAAACCTTATTGCCAAGGAAAAAGGTGCTGTTTTCCTTATGCAGATAGGTGCTGCCCTGGAATCCGGTATCAGACACGACGGCAGAGCACCTGACTATGATGATTGGACACTGAATGGAGATATAATATTCTGGTACCCTGTGCTGGAATGCGCCTTGGAGCTTTCTTCCATGGGCATTCGTGTAGATGAAAAGGCACTCCTGGATCACTCCATGGGCATTCGTGTAGATGAAAAGGCACTTCTGGATCAACTGGAGATCTCAGGCTGCAAGGACAGGAAGACCCTACCCTTCCACAGCTCGCTGCTCAAGGGTGAACTGCCCTACACCGTCGGAGGAGGAATAGGCCAATCCAGGATATGCATGTATTTCCTGCAGAAGGCTCATATAGGAGAAGTGCAGTCCTCCATGTGGCCGGAAAGCATACATGCGGAATGTGAGGAGAAAAACATAAAGCTGCTGTAAAGCAGCTTTATGATGCGAGATACGAGATGCGAGATGCGAGGAATTTGGGTATTCCTCATGGGTTCAGGTACGGGTAACACGGAAGGACACGGTTATTTTTTCCGTGTTTTTCCGAAGGAAATCCGTGTTACCCGTTGCTCCCCCTACCGAAGCTCTGGACTTGTGTCAGCAGCATTCCTGCAAACATGAGAGCGCAGCCGAAGTATCCTCTGCCTCCCAGGTTTTCATTCAGCAGAAGCGCACCTCCGACAGCTGCAAATACAGTTTCCATACTGAGTATTATAGCTGCGTGGGAGGGCTTTGCATTTTTCTGTGCCACAACCTGCAAGGTGTATGCTATGCCTACAGAAAACAGACCTCCATAGAGTATGGGAATGAGTGCCTGGTTGAGCCCCGATACAGAGATATCCTCGAATATCAATGCCACAGCCATGCTCAGCACTGAACATGCTGCAAACTGTACAAAGGATAGCTTCAGTGCATCCACTTTCTTTGTAAAGTAATCTATGGTCAATATATGGGCAGCCCAGAAGAAGGCTCCTATTATTTCAAGAAAATCACCCTTGGCAATGGAGAAATCCTCATTGACACTCAGGAAATACAATCCGCCAACAGCAAGAATTACTCCAACCCATGTATTCATCCGTATACGGTGCTTCAGGAAAATACCGAATAGAGGCACCAGTACGATATACAAACCCGTTATAAAGGCAGCTTTACCCGCTGTTGTATAAGCCAGTCCAATCTGCTGTAAGGACGCTGCAAGAAATAGAATTGTTCCTGCGATAATTCCCGGAATCAGAGCACTTGCTGAGGCAGTATCTTCTGCGGGCTCTGCAGCCTTCCTTTTTTTAAAGTATATAAGCAGCGGTATCAATGATATGCTGCCCAAGGCAAATCTTACACCGTTAAACGTAAAAGCTCCCACATACTGCATCCCGACCCTTTGGGCTACAAATGCAAAACCCCATATTGCCGCAGTAAGCATAAGAAGTGCATTGGACTTCATTTCCTGATTCTTCATTTCAACTCCCCCTCGTCATTAACCTGCCAATACTATTCTAACCTGCCGTGGGCCCAAAAAGCAATATCATAACTCGGGGTACTGCTTATTCACATCTATAGAATTTACGGGCAATTTGCACTGCTTCCCTGGCATCCCTGGCATAGTAGTCCGCTCCTATCATTCTCGCATAATCCTCATTAAGCACCGCTCCGCCTACAACCACCTTGCAATCGGGACAATGCTGCCTGAGAGCCTTTATAGTTTCCTCCATACTCTTTACAGTTGTAGTCATAAGAGCACTCAAACCGACCAGAGCAGCTTTTTCCTCCCTGACCTTCTCCACCACACGTTCAATCTGAACATCTCTTCCAAGGTCATAGACCTCAAATCCATAGTTTTCAAGAAGTATCCTGACAATATTCTTGCCTATATCGTGTATGTCGCCCTTTACTGTAGCAATTACAATCTTCCCTTTATATGCCCTCGAGATCTCTCCGGCATTCTGCAGCATGTTTTCCTTTATTGCTTCAAAGGCCTTTTTAACTGTTTCGGCAGCTTGAATCAGCTGGGGAAGAAAAATTTCTCCCGACTCATATTTCTGTCCTACAATATCAAGAGCAGGTATCAAATAGCCATCTACGATTTTCATACC
>LOES01000025.1 GCA_001515955.1 Clostridia bacterium BRH_c25
GCATCATCTTCACTGATTTTATAGTTTGCATAGGTCGTTCCCTTAACTGCTGCCAAGCCGTCATAGTAAGCTGCAACAGCAGCTTTTATTTCCGGTTTTACTGCAGCGGCAGTAACAGCCGGGAATTCATTTGCGGTAGTTTCTGTTAAATCGGCTATACCTTCAACTTTGGATATTCCAAGATTCCAGCCAAGATTTACAGACTTTGCATTAAACCCGGCAAAGTTCAGAGTAGCAACAGCCTGGCCTGCTGTCTGTCCGGTATAGCAATATACCATAATTGGCTTGTCGCCCGGAAGCTTATCAAGACTTGCAGCTATGGCAGGTCCCCAAGGAGCATTGACAGCACCCTTGACGTGGCCCTTTCCATAATCTTCTGCCGACCTGATGTCAAGTATGAGCATGTTTTCCCCTGCTTTTACCTTGTCTACAAAAGCTTTCTCAGCTATCTTGTATACGTCCGCAGGCATGTTTGTAAAATAGGCATTCGCTGCTGAAACCACACTTTCATTTGCTGTAACCTCTGCTGCCGATACCGGACTCAATGGTCCTGCAAAGCCTAGAATCATAGTGACAACCAATAAAATTGATAAAACTTTAACTTTCGTTGACATAAATATCCTTACCTCCTTTTATAATTTCGTCTTGTTTAATTATAACAAGATTGCCATCCTACAACGTACATTGTTTTCTTTATGCTGTATAAGATAATATTATCACAGAACGATGGGGGCACCGTTCTGTGATAATCTCCTGTTCTAGCAAAACTGGTATCCCGTCATACCGTTAGTTTTTGTTAATCCTATGAATTATCGCTATTATCTGATTCTACCGGTGCCGGTGGGGGTGTAGGCTGCGGTGTCGGTTGTGGTGTTGGTTGTGGTGTTGGTTGTGCTGCCGGCTTTTCAGCTTCCATAGGCTTACTTTCCTCGGGTTTACTCTCCGGCTTAGGTTCAGTTGTGTCGGCCGGCGGAGTCTCCTGCACTGCAGGTGCCGGTGGCGGCGCAGCTTCTACAGGGTCTGCCTGGGGTTTTGTACTTTCCTCCCATTCCAGCCATGCACCGTCATAAACCTTCATGCTCCTGTAGCCTGAATTGTATAATGCAAGATAAGTCTGTGCAGCTCTGACAGATGTCTTGCAATACATTATAATCGTCTTATCCGGGGTAATCTTTTTTTCTATATATTGAATCTTAGTGTCCAGCACCTTTTTATATGTACCGTCATTATAGTTGTTTTCGCTGTAGTCAAATAGAATTGATCCTGGTATTGTCCCTTGGTCAAACTCTTCCTTTGATCTTGTATCCAACAGTATTACATTATCCTGGGGCTGATTAACCTGGACTTTAACTTCATCAATGGTTGCCAGCATGCTTGAATCCATGTTTTTTGCTGTATATTTTACTGCTGTAACAGACGGTGCTTCAGCTGTCATTTCCAGCTTTGCTGTCTGAAGGGCACTGAGTCCGCCGCTTACAACCTTGGCGTTTTCATGTCCGTAGATTCTCAAGGTCCACCATAATCTTGCCGCTTCCATGTTCTTGTTATTATCATAAATAATAACCATTGTGTCCTTTGCGATACCCTTTGAACCTAGTACATTCTCTATCTGTCCCTTTGGTGCGAGCATATTGGGAACAGGGGTACTAATTACTATTTCTGCCAGTGCTATATTTACAGCTTCTTTAAGATGTGCTTTTGAATATTCTTCAGGCTTCTGCATATCTACTATCACTGTATCCGGCTTGCCCATAAAGCCTGCTGCAGTTTTAGCATCAATTATATATTGTCCCTCATCCTCTGCAAATGTAGAACTGCAGCCTGCTGCCGATATCATTAATGATGCTATAACCAATAACAATAATACCTTTGAAAGTGACCTCATTTTTTCTCCCCCTTACTGCGATTTTATTTGTTAATTAAAAAACAATTACTATCTCTATTATACTTGAAGCGGCTCTTCCGGCGGCATAAGAATTTAATATGCTGTATCAAATTATTTGATATAATAGGGAAAAGCTTTGCGGTATAATTAAGATACGAGATGCGAGATACTAGACGCGAGAACCCAAGCAAAGCTTCGAAGAACTTGCTAAACCACGCGCAACCATACTCAACAGGAATACCCTATCCCATTGCCTATCTCCCATTGCCGATTGCTTTAATTTTAATTTTGGAGTATATATCATGAACAACAGCCGTTATTTTTCTAAAAAATACATATTGTACATCCTTATCGCCTTATATATAGCAATCAGCCTTGCTTCCCTTACGCGTTTTCCTTTTGTTCATTCCGATGAACCCTGGCTGAGCGGGCTATCACGGAACATAATGGAGAAGGGGGATTACTCTGTCACTGAGGCTTTTTTTGATTTAAAGGAAAGGAATCCCCATGCAATCAAAATAATATTTCATACTATCCAGATTTTATTTATTAAGCTGATGGGCTATCACATATTCACCTTCAGGTTCATATCACTATGCTTCGGGCTCCTGACCCTTTATTTCACGTACAAGCTTGGAATTGCAGTTTCCAACTCTGCCGCAAGTGCCCTGTTGACCGTGCTGCTGCTGGCAGCCGATGTGCAGTTCATTTATGCCTCTCACTTTGCCCGGCAGGAAATAATAATACTTTTTATTTTTATGCTGGGATTGTGGTATAAGGTCACAACTTCCGAAGCTGACGGGATGAAGCGTGATATTGTTCTGGGAATCCTCATAGGGCTCAGCATAGGGATACATCCCAACAGCTTCATAATATCCCTGCCCTTTGGATTGATTTACATATATGAGATATTCATTTTAAAAGAGCGGAAATTCAGGAGTCTGGCTGCATATGCAGCAACTGCAGCCTGCTTTGCAGCATTATTTGCAGCTGTCAGTATGCACTTCGATCCAAATTTCATCACTAATTATTCCAATTACGGCAGTGAATTCGACGTATTCGATCCGATTACATCAAAGCTTGGCAGTATCGGATACTTTTATCTTAAGCTTTTCTACCGGGTAAGCGGTACGTACTATACCCCCGATATCAGGTTCCAGTTCTTCCTGTTTGGAACGGCACTGCTTGTTTCCATATTCAAATTGACAAGGAATAAAAGTAATGACCTGCAGAAGAGAAAAATCATTTTCATTATACTTGCCATTGCTGCAGTCAATACAGGGATAATCCTGATAGGCAGGTTCAATCAGACAAGCATAGTTTTCATATTCCCGTTATTCTATCTTCTCGTGGCCTATATGCCGGAAGGGCTGGCACCGAAGTACAGATACACAATCGCTGCAATACTGATTGCTGCTTTGGCTGCTTTTACTATTTCAAATTATATTGAATACAAGGATAACTCCTACAGCAGTTACCTTAATGAGATTTCACAGGCAGTAAAGCCCTGGGATGAGACCCTGGGAAATCTGAATAGCGAATATTACTTTGAAAATGAAAGGCTGCACGATTATAGGAATCTTGCATTCCTCAAGGATAAGGGAATGAGCTTTGAGGAATATATCAGAGGCAATAATATTAAATACATAATCTTTTCTGAAGAGCTGGACCTTATACACGAGCTTCGTCCAAAATGGGATGGTATTTACGGGCCTCTGGATTACTATGATGAGATGAGAGCATTCATAGAAAACAATTGCGTATTAATGCACGAGTTCACAGACAGCTTCTATGGAATAAGAATTGTCCGGTACATGAATCTGAAAGAATGGAAGATAAGGATATATAAGGTTGCTTACTGATCACTCCCCCTCTGCAGCATTGAGTATATCCTATCGTATAATTCAATAAATCCGGGACTTCCGATATCCCTTGGCCTTTCCAGATTATTCGGCACTTCATTGAGAATTCGCCCTGGATTCTTATCCATTATAATAATTTTATCACCGAGAATTATTGCCTCTTGAACATCATGAGTTACAAAAACTATTGTCACTCCTGTTTCTCTCCAGATGTCCTCCAGAAGTACCTGCAGGTTCTTTCTGGTCAAGGCATCCAGACTTCCGAAGGGCTCATCCATAAGCAAAATTGATGGCGTAAGTACAAGGGCCCTTGCCAAAGCTGCCTTCTGCTTCATGCCTCCGGAAAGCTGATGGGGATAGGAATGAAAAGAGTCATTCAGTCCGGCCATATTAAGATACCTCACTGCGGCTGCTTCCCTTTCCTTCTTGGTATTGCCTATCCTGTTGATACTTAAAGGATATATCACATTTTCAATAACCGTCTTCCAAGGCAATAGTTGATTAAAATCCTGAAATATAAGGATTGCATCCGACGATGGTTTTGTTACTTCCGTCCCATCCCTTAGAACGCTACCTCTGTCAGGCAAATCAAATCCTCCCATAATCCTGAGCAATGTAGATTTCCCACAGCCTGAAGGACCTAAAATACATACTATTTCTCCTTGTTGGGCCGAAAAGCTTATATCTTCAAGTATCTGAAAGCTCTGACCTTCTTTTTTAGCTGACCTGAATATATTTATTCCTTCAATTTTCTCCATCATATATCGCCATTCCCCATTTTCTTATAGTTGCTGCTTCAAACTTTTCAAACACTATCTCTTCAACTATGATACCAATAAGAATGATTATAAAAAGGGCTGAAAACATACCCGCAGTGTCCATGAAAACCCTCTGCTTGAAGATATACCAGCCAAGGCCGCCTTTGCCGCCGACGGCACCAAAGATCATCTCCGCACTTATCAACGCCCTCCAAGATCTTGCCCAAGCTATTTTCAGGCCGGAAATCAGAAAAGGCAGTGAAGCAGGAACATAAACATCCTTAAACATATCAATTCCTCTGACCCCAAAGTTTTGTGCCGTATCTCTGTATATCCTGGGAGTTGCTTTAAAGCCTGCTGTTATATTTAGCAGCAGAGGCCAGACTACCGAATGCACTATTATGAATACAACCGAGCTTCTGCCCGTACCCAGCCATAATATTATAATAGGCAGAAGGGCTATCCCCGGAAGAGGGTGTGCCAAAGCTGTAACTGTCTCAATTAAATCTCTGAGCCACTTTGAGGTAATGGAGGCAATACTCATTACTGCTGCCAGAAGCATTCCGATTATCAGGCCCTCCAGTATAAGAACTATCGAAAACACCGTCTCCCTCACCAATTCCCCATTTAGCAAAGAGTTAACCAGTGACTGTGATATCATCCCCAAGCTGGGAAATATGAGGGGAGAGAACCTTCCCGAAACTGCTATCCCTTGCCATGCTGCCAACAGCAAGACAATCCACAAGATTTTTCTAATCTTCATAATTTACATCTTCCCACAGTACTTCTTCAGTATTCTTGGGAAGCCTTGAAATATATCCGTTTCTCTCCATAAAACCTGCAAAGATATCGATGCCTTTTACTAAAGTGCTGTACCCGGTACCCTCCATTCCAAGGTTCTTTTCTACCTCTTCAACACTCATTTCATATTGCTTGCTTAATATTTTCACAGCTTCTTCCCTGTTGCTTTCCATAAACCCCATGGCTTCATCCATCGCTTTCAACAGTGCTGCATAGGCTTTGGGACTTTTATCATGGAACTTTTGTGTCGTAACCCCCACAATGAAGGTAAAATCTTCTCCCGCTGCCTGCCTTCCGTTTAATATCTCATTCATACCCGGTATTTCCAGTTCTTTTGTAAGATATGGAGGTGTTGTAAAATGAGCTGTTATATCCTGCTTTGAAAGCAGTGCATTCATACCGTCCGGGTGAGTCAGGGTGACCAGCAGGTTATCCAGTTTTTTGGGATCTCCCAGCTCCCTTTCACAAGCCATTGAAAGCAGTATGTGCTGCACGCTTCCCGGCTGAGGAAGTGCTATCCTGTCCTTATGGGTAAAATCCTTTATTGATTTGATTTCTTTTTTATTGGTAACCAGACTCACAGGACTGGTGGAAAGCCCACAGGCTATCTTCCAGTCCATACCCTTATCCCAGCCGATTAAAAAGGGAGGTATGGCCATGAAGCCTGCATCCACCTCATTGGCCAGCATCGCTTCCCTTATGGCTGCCGTATTGCCCAGCTGCTTCCAATTGACCTGTACCCCCGGCAAGTTTTTCTCAATAAGCTTAAGCTCTTTGGCAATCTGCAGAGGGGCATAGGCCAGGCCGTACTGCTCCGCTATATTGATACTGCCGCCGGCAGCGGTGTTTGTATCCTTTGCACAGCCTGCTGCAGCAAAGCTGATTAACAAAATAATTATCAGAACGCTATTTACCGCTTTTCTTATCATAATGCTTTTCCTCCACTAAGTTAAAATTAATAATCTTGTTTTCCCCGGTCTCATCACATATTTTAAGGCAATTATAGACCCGCCTTGTATTCTCCTCCAGAATTGCACGGCTTTCACCGGTTATTATCACATAACCAGCCCTTGCAGTGGCATTTTCCATGCTACTGACAGAATATCCGGGCTTGAAATTATACTTGGCCTGGACCACCCCCGGCAGCTGCCTTATGCTGTTCATATCATTCGTTGATTTTATCGTACAAGGACTGGCAAATAGCATCTGTACCGTAACCAGCCTGTTGTTCATCTCCGGCCTATAGCTGTTAAGGGCTGCTATATCATAGCTGTTTCCAAGACTGGCTTCAATTAGCATATCCAGTATATCAATACCGGTTACAAGAGGAATGAATAAATCTTCATAAGCTCCCCCTATCCTGCAGGCTATCTCATTGACCATTATCCCACTATCCCCCAGAAGCATCTGGAAGTATACAGGGCCTTCAGGTATTTCAAAGGCTTGAACGAGCCTTTCACTAAGCTGCGATATCTCAGTATGGAAATCAGCAAGAAAGCGGGAGGGGAAATTATGTGCAGTGCATATCCCTATATGTGGATAGTTGTTATAATATATTCTGTCTGTAACTGTCAGTATATGCAGCTTTCGGTTATGCACCCAGCCGCTGACCGTGATCTCATCACTGGGGTAGAATTCCTCCACAAGTATTTCCTTTTCCCTTGAAAAGCTCAGAACCTCATTGAAAACAGACCTGATATCATATATTGAATCAAGCTTGTACACTCCACGCTGTCCCTGACTGTCCAGAGGCTTCACAACAACAGGAAAGCTTACACCTTCCATATCTTTCTCGCAGAAGTCCCTGCCAATTATACAGTAATTCACCGAAGGTATGCAGTTATCTTTAAATATACTTTTCATTATCTTTTTATTAGTAGCTGCTTTAGCTGTTATAGCATTTATAAGAGAAGGCAGTCCACATTCCTCCGCAACCCTTGCCGCTGTATAAACAGGCTGGTCGGTACCCAAGGTCAGCACTCCGTCTGCTCCATGCCTTTTTGCCGCCTCGATATTTGCTTCAATATCAAAGGTGCTTGCAAGCTCGCTGTAGTCGGAAAGCTTTTTTGCAGGAGCATCCGGATAATAATCGCTTACAATAACGGTGTGCCCCTTTTCCTTTGCCTTTTTCACAGCATTCAACTGGACATTGCTTCCTCCAAGTATTAAAAGCTTCATTACGAATCTCCCGTATCCTTTATTATGTATTGTGGTGACCTGGCACTGTATTTCTCAAGTGCCGGCCAGGAATAGTTCAGAAACAGCCTGCAGAACAATTTGACAAGCTTGTAAATGCTGTAATTGGAGCTTCCGTATTTTCTATCCTCATGCTCCACTCTGACATTTCCTATGTTACGCGTATGTTTCAATGTAATTGCGGTAATATACACAAATGAGGTATGGTCAGCTGATATCTTTTCCACCATATGTCTTTTTAGTCCTCTGAAGCTGCTCACCTTTACAGTTTTAGGCTTGGAGCAGATTATATTAAAAAGCAAATCAGTCATAGCAGTTCCAAGCTTCCTTACTCCTGACTGCTTTTTAACTGCAGGGATCCCGTAAACAACATCAACGCCCTCCTCCAGCTTTTCAAGAAGCCTTGGTATTTCTTCGGGGGGATTCTGCAGGTCATCATCTATAGTAATTACATAATCGCCGGTTGTGTGTCTCAGACCGCACATAACAGCATTCTGCTGTCCAAAGTTGCCGTCCAGACATATTATTCTGAGGGCTCTTTCTTCAGCATGCAGCTTGTGCATTTCAATCAGACTGTTGTCCGTACTGCCGTCATCAACCATAATTATTTCATATTCGTCGGCTATACAGGCAAGTACACTGCTAAGTCTGTGATACAACTCACCTATCGAGCCTTCACTATTAAAAACAGGAACAACAACAGAAATGCGGCCGTACATCACAGTCCCTCCAATACATCCATAAGCTGTTCACCCACATAATTCATATCCCTTTCTCCCATATCCGCATAAAGAGGCAGCCTCAACAAGCACCTGCCTGCCATCTCGGTTTTTTTCAGATCCCCTTCCCTGTATCCCAAGCTTTGACCCATAAGGGAGCTATGCAGCGGAACATAATGGGTAAATGCTGCAATACCCTTTTCAAAAAGCCTATCCTTTACAAGGTTTCTGGCGTTTTCATCATTAAACAATACATAAAAAATATGATAGTTGGATTTACAGGCTGCAGGTATCTCCATCACTTTCAGAATCTGCCTGTCGGAATATTTCTGCAGAATGCTCATGTAATACTCATGAACAAGCCTTCTCTTATCTGTAATTGCATCCATACATTCCAGCTGGGCATACAACACTGCCATTAATATATCTGAAGGACCATAGCTGGAACCAATATCGACCCAGCTGTACTTGTCAATGTCGCCACGCAGGAATCTGCTCCTGTCTGTTCCTTTCTGCCTGATACAGTCGGCTCTTTCCAGCAATTCGGGATTGTCAGTGTTTATAGTAAGGGCTCCACCCTCACCGCAGGTATAATTCTTTGTTCCGTGAAAGCTGTAACAACCCATGTGCCCGATACTTCCCAGGTACTTGCCCTTATATTTCGAATTAACCCCCTGTGCCGCATCCTCAACTACATAAAGCCCTGCTTCCTCTGCCAGCCCCATGATCCTGTCCATTTCACAGCCTACTCCGGCATAATGCACCGGAATTATAGCCCTGGTATTATTTGAAATGTGCTTCTCCAAACCGGAGGGATCCAGGTTCAGTGTATTCTCATCAATCTCTGCAAACACAGGCCTGGCCCCTCTTAGTAAAACCGCATTGGCAGTAGAGCTGAAAGTGAAGGATGGCATTATCACTTCATCTCCGGGCTTCAGACCAATTATCAGCATAGCCATTTCCAGAGCATGAGTAGCTGAGGTTGTTGCAAATACCTTACCTGTTTTGAACCTGCTTCTTATAAAAGTCTCGACAAGCCCGGTATATTGACCGCCTCCACTGATTTGCCCCCTCTTTATGGAGTCATTTACATATTCTATTTCCTTACCTGTATTGTACATTCTATGATATGGTATCATACTATTCACTTCACTTCTCCAATATTATCTCATTGTTGACAGCGGCAAGCAGTGTATTTGCATATTTGTAGTCTTTCAGAGTGCCGGCATCAATCCAGCTGCCGTTTATAACATCATAAGTAAGCTCCTGCCTTGCCAAATATGTATTATTCACGGAGGTAATCTCCAATTCGCCTCTATCTGAAGGTTTAACTCCTTTGATTATGTCAAACAGTCTATTATCATAAAAGTATATACCGGTCACAGCATATGAGCCTATTCTCTTATCCGGCTTTTCCACTATATTTTCAATGATATCCTTTTTCAGTACTGCAACCCCATATCTTCCAGGATTCGTTACCTTACTCAGAAGCACCTTGGCACCGATGCGCTGAAGCTTGAATTTTTCCACATAAGGTTTGATACTGTGGGTAGTGATATTGTCACCCAATATAACTGTTGTAATATCATTACCCGCAAATTTTTCTGCAGCCAGCAAAGCATGGGCTATTCCCTTCGCCTCCTGCTGAACTGCAAAAGAAAAATTGCAGTGAAAAATGTTCGAAGAACTCACAGCATCAACTATATCTCCTATATGCCGGCCACTGCTTATTATCAGAATATCTTCAATATTTGCAGATATCAACTGCTTTATCGGATTAAAAAGCATAGGCTCCTCTCCTACAGGCAATAAGTGCTTATTGCATTTTACAGTCAGGGGATGAAGCCTTGTACCCTTTCCTCCTGCCAATATAATCCCTTTCATCGTTTCCCTCCGGCACGCAAGCTTTCAGCTTAAACTATCCAGATACAGCTTTACCGTATGCTCCAGAGCACTATTGAAATCGTGCTCCGCATTCCAGCCCACCTGGGTTCTGATTTTTTCCGGGCTTATGGAATAGCATCGGTCATGCCCCTTTCTATCCTCTACAAAAGTTATCAAGCCTTCCTCTATCTTTTGTTTCCTTTGATCCCCGGGGGGAAGCATGTCCTTTGTTATCCGGATAATGCGTTTTATTAAGCTGATATTATCAATCCTGTTATTTGCGCATATATTGTATATCTGTCCCCTCCTGCCCTTCTTCAATACCGAATATACTGCGCTGCAATTGTCCTCAACATATATCCAATCCCGTATCTGCAGCCCATTGCCATATACGGGTATATCCTCGCCCTTCAGGCACTTTCCGATAACCATGGGGATCAGCTTTTCATCGTTCTGGCCGAAGCCGAAATTATTGCTGCTTCGTGTTATCATAACCGGCAGCCCATAGGTATTGCTATATGCTAAAGCCATCATATCCCCTGCTGCTTTGCTGGCTGCATACGGATTCCCGGGAAATAAAGCTGCAGCCTCTGACAAATCAGCATTAACATCAGTTGCTCCATATACCTCATCAGTGGATACCTGAATAAAACCCTTTATATCATGCTGCAGTGCTGCCTGAAGAAGTACATGTGTTCCCAGCACATTGGTCCTCATGAAAACTTCACTGCCACTGATGCTTCTGTCCACATGAGACTCTGCGGCAAAATTGATAACATAGTCCGGCCCGTACTTTTTAAAAATGCTGTGTACGGCATGTTTATCACAAATATCCTGTTGGATAAATGTATAAGATGCATTGGTATACACAGCAGCATTGTTTTTAATATTCCCTGCATATGTCAGCTTATCAATGTTAATAACAGCGACATCCTCTTTTGTACCAAGCAAAAGCTTTATAAAGTATGAACCTATAAAGCCGGCTCCTCCTGTAACCAAATATACTTCCATGTATATCCTCCTGAAGTGAATTATAATTATTGTACATTGCCATACAAAATTGTTATAATAATATCAAAGGCTTCTATGAAATATTGAAATCAGAACAGCAATTATATTTGGTATTGTGCGAATTCAATAACGACCAATGTAACCGTTTCGTGGATTTTGATTTAATTTATATTTGTTTTCCGCGAAACGCTTTAGAGGTGGATTATGAAAAAGATTGATTGTCTTGGAGAATTCTGCCCCATACCCATTTTAAGAATAAAAGAGGAATTGAATACTCTCCCCAAAGGTGAGTCCTTTATGCTTGTTACGGATCATAGCTGTGTTCTTCAATCCATCACGGACCATTTTGGAAAATCCTCCAGCATAATAGTCAAGCCGGAAGAAGTCATAAATGGTGTATGGGAGATAACAATCTCAAAGCACTAGCAAAAGCTCTTCTCTCCGATTTTTTTAAGAAACTGGATAAACTCTCTTGTACCTTTATTCATATCCTTATCCCTTTTATATACTATATAAATTTCATACATCATCTCAAAATCCGCTACCTTTATTTCCTTAAGCTGTTTGTTATACAGTTCTTTTTTAATTGACATATATGGAAGAAGGGACAACCCATGACCCTTTAAAACACTTGATTTTACAGATTCTGTAGAATCAAGGCTGAATAACACATTCAGATGCTCCAGGTTAATTCCCCTTTCTTTTAGCATTTCATTAAACTGCCTTCTGCACTGGTATTTTTCATGCATCATAATAAGAGGATATCTCATCAAATCATTTAGATTGATCTCACTTTTTATGTTGTATTCCGAAGATGCAACAAGCACCATCCGGTCTGTACCAACAATCGAGCTTACCAGATCCTGATCTGTGGGCTTCCCCTGCACAAACCCCACATCACAGGCACCTTGAAGGATATTGTGTTCAACTTCTTCAGATATGCCGGATGCCAGGCAATAGTTATAATCAGGATACTCTTCTTTAATTTTGTACACTGTACAAGGAAGTGCATAGGTCGCCATTGTCGGACAAGCTTCAATACGCATGGTACAATTCTTTTTATTTATGGCAATCAGATCTTCAAGCATATTATCATAAGACTTTATGAGGCTCTTGGCATACTTCTCAACTATTTGACCTGCTTCTGTAAGCTCCACCCCTTTGTTGCTCCGCTCCAGAAGCTTAAACCCCAAGCTGTCTTCGAGCCTTTGTATTTGCTGGCTTAAAGCCGGCTGCGAAATATGACAGCTGTTTGCAACCTTGGAAATACTTTTCACTGATGCCACTTCGTAGAAATACCTCAGATACTCAATATGCATTTTATCACTCCTATCAGAATATATAGGTTGCATTAAAGAAGTTTCAAGGAAGAATCAGGCAACCTATGAAATCAAGGTATATGCTTTTGCAATATTTGAATTTCGATGCAAGCTGTTTATTGCAAAACATATTGGTCTGTCATACAACTATTCATGCAGGTCTTTGTTAATATTTTATCACTTGTTTGACCATAAAGAAAGCTTATGACAAAATAATTACCATAGTATACTGTTATGCTATATAAGCACTTCTAATAATTGCTCTGAGATATATATGCTATAATCAAATTGTGCTCTAATTGTTAAATTTATATCTAGAAGGAGGGGAATCAATGTCTGAATCCAATACAAGTATTCGTACTTCATCCAGAGCTAGAACCGGTACTAAGAAGAAAAAAGCAAATCAATTACCCTTTGGTGTTGTGCTGATTGCTGGGATGATAGCTTTTGGAATCTATCTTGCAACTATATCAGCAAAGCTTGCTCTTTTCTGGATCTTAGGCGGTTGCTTCGGATTCATACTTCAGAAGTCAAGGTTTTGCTTTACAGCATCCATGAGAGATCCTTATCTGACAGGAAGTACTTCTGTTACACGAGCGGTTCTTATTGCTTTTGCAGTAACAACAATTGGTTTTACTGCCATTAAGTATGGTGCTTATATCAAAGGGCTGCCGATACCCGGTCAGGGCTATATCGCTCCGATCAGCCTTGCAACTGTTGTTGGGGCATTCATATTTGGAATCGGTATGGTAATTGCAGGGGGATGCGCATCAGGAACATTGATGCGCGTTGGTGAAGGCTTTGGAATGCAGCTGCTTTCATTATTTTTCTTTGTTGTCGGATCCCTTTGGGGTGCTCATGATTATGGCTGGTGGAAGCTCAACTTCATGATGAATGGCCCAAAAATCTTCCTGCCTGATGTATTTGGCTGGGCAGGAGCAGTAGCAGTACAGCTTCTTGTAATTGCTGCACTCTATATTGCAGCTGACAAATGGGAGAACAGGAAATTAAACGCTGATTCGAATCACTAACTTATATATTTAAAGGAGGAGTTAATAATGGCTAAAGAAGTTGCTTTAGATTGTATGGGAGAGGCATGTCCGGTGCCGCTGATCAAGACAGAAAATGCATTGAAGAAATTAGATTTGGGTGATGTGCTTGTCGTTCAGATAGATCACAGCTGTGCTATGAAGAACGTACCTGAATGGGCCAGAAAAGAAGGACACAATGTCGAAATAGAGGAAGTTGACGACGGCGAATGGGAAATTTTCATCGAGAAAACTAAATAACCTTTGCGGGGGTGTAATTTTGGATATTAAGAACAATAAGTTCTATCAAATGTGGTTTAAGAATGCTTGGACTTATGTCGTAGGTGCTGTCCTGCTATCCTTGTTCCAGATTGTCACATTAGCTACCACTAATGACCCTTGGGGCGTTTCAGGTCCTTTTGCCAACTGGGGCGCATGGTTGTATCGGGCAGTAGGAGGCAGCGTTGACAAATGGTATTATTTCAGCAGCAAGGGTGCTCAAGCTACTTTAGCCGGAGGTTTCTTCAAGGATGCGGGTTCAATCAGAAACCTGGGCGTAATAGTTGGTGCGCTGCTTGCCGCACTGCTTGCATCGCAGTTCAAGTTTAAAAAGATAAAATCTGTTAAACAGGTTGCTGCTGCGGTACTCGGGGGATTGCTTATGGGCTATGGTGCAAGAATTGCAGCGGGCTGTAATATTGGTGCCCTCTTCAGCGGTATCGCTTCCCTGTCGCTTTCCGGCTGGGTGTTTGCATTGTTCCTTTTCCTGGGAGCAATGGCAGGAAGCAAGCTCTTGGTTAAATATTTTATGTAATATAGGGGGATTATTTTGGAAAAGAAAGTTGAAAAGTATGATGTCGTCATTATAGGCGGCGGTGCTGCCGGCCTGACTGCCGGCATATACTGCGGCAGAGCCAGGCTCAAGACACTTCTTATAGAGAAATCTCTTGTAGGCGGCCTTGCTACATATACAAACGAAATTGAGAACTACCCCGGATTTCCTGAAGGTTCTACAGGCCTCGGATTGATGGAGCTGTTCCACAAGCAGGCAAAGAAGTTCGAAGTTGATTTCAAGCTCACCGATGTCAAATCCGTGAAGCTGGATGGGGAAACTAAAATTGTAGAGACTTTCAGGACTATTTATGAAGCAAAGTCAGTTATAGTAGCTTCCGGAGGCAAACCAAGACTCACAGGCGCCAAGGGCGAGGATAGCTTCTTATATGATAAGGGTATATCCTTCTGTGCCACCTGTGATGCTGCAGCCAATACAGGCAAGACAGTCCTGGTTGTCGGCAGCGGAGACGCAGCTATAGAAGAAGGTATGTTCCTGACCAAATTTGCGGACAAGGTTATTGTATCAGTGCTTCATGATACAGGTAAGATGGACTGTAATGAAATTGCAAAGGCGCAGGCAATGTCAAATCCAAAGATGGAATTCATCTGGAATACTGTAGTTGATGAATTTGCCGGAGAAGATCGCTTAAATACGGTAATACTCAAAAATGTCAAGACCAACGAACTGATACCTGTAAAGGTTGACTCATGTTTCCTGTTCATCGGCTATCTGCCTAATACTGAAATATTCAAGGGAATGCTTGATATGAACAGAGGCGGCTATCTGTTAACCAATGAAAAAATGGAAACCAATATTGACGGAGTATTTGCGGCAGGAGATGTTCGTGACAAGTTCCTCAAACAAGTCGCTACAGCTGTTGGCGACGGTGCTATCGCAGGGTACGCCGTAGAAAAGTACATTGCAGAAAGTGAAACCTTCCATAATCAGATTATGAAGTCCGATATGCCGGGCCTTGTGTACATATGGAATGCAGTGGACCCGAAATGCAGGGAACTCCTTCCTATGATTGAGAAATGTGAGGCTGAATTGAAGGGGAAGGTCAGAGTCACCAAAGTGGATATTTATAAATCAGCAGGTATTGCAAACAGACTGGGTGTTGATCAGGCTCCCTGCATAGTATCAATTAAGAATGGAAAAATCTATAAGATAATAAAAGATAATATCTGCGAGCAGGAATTAGCTGCTACATTGGAATAGAATAACGTAAAAAGCCTCTGTATGTTTTTACAGGGGCTTTTCTGTTAATTCGCTCTGTCCATGGGACACAGCAAATACTCCTTTGCCCCTGTCTCATAGGTATCCAGTACCCAATTCAACTCCCCGGAAATAAAAACTATCAGTATATTGGGATCTATATCTTTAATTATTCTTGCCGTTTTTAGTCTGTATTTCTCCTCTTGCCCCAATCTGATCATGCATAGGGTAGGAGGGAATTCTCTGACCCTCGATATGAACCTGGTGCAATTGCCATACACTTCAACCTCTGAAATCCGCCGATTCCCCGACAACCACAGGATTATTTCTTCAAGACTCTTACTTCCCTCATCCAATATATATACCTTCAAACAACCATCTCCCTGTAACTTATTGTCAACCATAGCTCAATTTTATCAGAGGATTCTCCCAAAATTCTCCCAAAACTAAAAAGCGACAAAATCCGCAGCACCTTCTTTTTCAAAGGATTAGCAGTTTTTGTCGCTATTTGCCTATAAAATTTACTCCTCCCTGCTGTTTAGCGGAATATACCAGGTTATCTCAGTTCCAACCCCGGGACTGCTTTTGATATCAAGGCCTTTCCCATAAAGCCTTCGAAGACGGTTATTAATATTCCCAATACCAATGCCCTTTCTGTTCCCTTGTCTCAGAACATCCAGAAGCTTTTTTGCGTCCATCCCGATACCATTGTCTTTTACTCTGAAAATGAGAAATTTTACTTCCTGACTTATTGAGATGCTTATTCTACCCCCTTCGGTTTTGGGCAAAATGCCATGTATTACAGCATTCTCAATCAATGGCTGAAGTATTAGCGTAGGAACCCTCACCTCCAAATCCTCAAATACATCGAAGGTTATCTCCAGGCGTTCCTCAAAACGTGCTTTTTCTATTTCAGAATATGCTTTTGCCAGCTCTATCTCATTTTTTAAAGGCACAAACTGGCTCAAGTCCTTAAAATCAAAGCTTCTTCTCAGATAATGACTGAATTCTGTAAGAAGGCTTCTAGCTTTATCCATATCATAATATGATATGGCCACGAAGGTGTTCAAGGTATTATACAGAAAATGAGGTTTTATTTGAGCTTGTAAAAATGAGAGTTCCGCAGCTGTTTCATTTTCGTGGAACAGCTTGATTCTCTTTGCCTGTATCACCATTTGTATAAAAATGAATAAAAACAACCCTGCATAAAACAATTCACCAAAATCATTTTTTATGACATTGGTCCAGTACAAGACATCATGTATATATGTAACCAGTACAATAATCATACTGATAGTATTCAGCCGGCCATTTTTATTTTCTGTTTTCAATCCAATAGCCACAATTATTACAGTGCATAAATAGCCTGAAATCTCGACATAGTTGCTAATCTGTCCGAACCTGGTATAAAATACCGGATCAGTAAAAATGCAAAGTACCTGCCATAATAGGGCATTGCATAAAAATAACTTCTTAGCCACACCGGAAAATTTGGACGGGTAAAGCTCATGTACATATGATATTAAAAGAGAAACGATCCACCCGGCAGAACAATACCATATAAGTATTACGGTTTTAAAGCTTATACCTTGAAAAATCCTTGTTATTATTAATTGCCCCACTGTATCTATTCCAATAGCAATACTGATACAAAGCAATGCAAAGTATAAGGTGTACCGCAGCTCTCTCCGCAGTATATAGATTGCAAAATAAAACAGGGAAATTATCAATAAAGCACCTAAAAGAAACACTTCTTTTCCCATAATACTATCATGAAAATTTTGAATGTTCTCAGCAGAACCCATATATACGCTGTACCAGAACCCACCCCTTGCATAATGGAAGTTAGACACTTGAATTATAATATCAAATTCACCGGAAGGTATGCTGAAGACCACTGCCTGAGGTCTATACTCTCCTACTTCATCAATAGCTGCTGCAGCTACTCTTCCGTTAGATGCCGTCAGCTTCTCGTTGATAAACAAATTATATGCACTGGAAAATACATTTGTCCTGAAGCCCATCATAGTTCCTTCCGGAAGACCGGTTTTGACATGGAGCCTGTAAGTGGCATAACCTTCACCGGTCAGCTTAGCGCCATTTATCTGATATGTATTCCAATTACTTGGAATTTGGACATGCAAATCAGGAACTTCACTGTCCAAATCTTTATATGTCAATAGCCTGTCCCAATAAAACTCCCACTCACCGTCAAGCTTGATATTTCCATCTGAGCTGAAATTCCAGTCTGTCAGATCCAGAACCCCTTTTTCTATGTTTGGATCATCAGAGCCAGCAAGTGTAGAGCATCCGGATAGAAGTATAATCAATAAAGCTATTAAAGTACATGCTGCATATTTGGACAATTTCATTATTATTATACCTCGCCAAGTATTTTTTGTTCTCCTCTTGTGCCTGCCGCAATGCCACTTTAATAATACCAAAAGGCTATTCCCAATTCAATAACATGAAAGGCTTCAGATATGTCCCAGGATATAATTGTTATGAACCACAAAAATCTTTTTTCCACTATATATGTGCCTCCCACCCGTGAAATATATATTTCTGTTATTGCCTCACCATAAAAAAAGCACGCCCTTCGTGGTAAAATATGTATGATGCATATTTTACCACAAGGGATGTGTTTCATCAATAACCTATTCTATTGCCTTTGCCCCTGACACTTTTATTCTTTTCCTAAACATCATCTCTGATATATGAAACATCAACATTTTTGTATAATTCACAAGAAGAATTATCGATTTGTGTTAAACAAGCTATAACCTGCAGCTTCATTTTATTAAGGCTGTCATATCTGTTTCCTTCCAAACCGGTTATCCTTAATTCTTTTCTTTGGATATTTGTTAAACAGTATAAACTTTTAAAAATATAGGCTGCCATTTTCTCATCTTTTGATTCACTATAGTGTATTTCCAATTCAACGATTGCATCCAAGCTGATTTCATTCACGCTCACATCACTGTTATTACAATGTTCTGCACACTCTCCCATGCAGCAGGACTTGTTTCTTCCGCAACACATCAGAAAACCACCCGCCTTTCAGACTTTATAGACTTATACTTGATTTTTTGGCTCTGATACATCCATTTTCCCCATAACTTTTCCGCCGTTTCTACTACCACAGGATCAAACTGTATTCCTTTATTCAAAAGGACCTCTTCAATGCATGCCTCCCAAGATAGAGCACTTCTGTAAGGTCTTCCGGAAGTCATTGCATCTATTGAATCACTTACGGCTATTATTCTCGCTCCTAATGGAATCTTATCATACTTCAGTCCTTCAGGATAGCCTTTTCCGTCCCATCTTTCGTGGTGATGCCGCACAATTTTAGCAATTGCTTTAAGCCCTTCCGATTTGCACAATATTTTATATCCTATTTCAGGATGAAGCTTTATCTGTTCAAATTCATGAGGCATCAGCCTGCCCCTTTTATTCAGTATCTGGTCCGGAACTCCGAGCTTTCCTATATCATGAAGATGTGCAGCAATATGAACTTCCTCCAGGCTAAACCCGGACAAGCTCATTGCCTTTGCTATATCATAAGTCATATCCGCCACTCTATTAGAATGACCGCTTGTATAAATATCTCTTGCCTCCAAAGCAGCAACCAGGCATTCTATAACATCATGGTAAGTATTTTCAATGCTTGTTTTATTAAAATGAATCTTATTCAATAGTTTAATCATTAGCTGTCAATTAAACTCCAATCTCAATTTATTGCTTCCTCGACTTTTGTATGTATCAAGTATTATACAGGCCATCTTCTTTTTTGCTTTATCATACGCATTAAAAATACACTTGGCTCGGCCTGGGTTGTGATATACCTTCCAATACCTGCATAGCAAACACTTTTTCCCTTGATTTTCTATAAAGCCTATAACATCCTTGACCGGATAACCCAGGAAAACTCCCAATTCATGAGGACATTCACAATTGTATCTGCGCTTTAGATGCTCCAAACATCCTTCCAAGCCCATCTCCCTTCTGTAACCATAGTCTCTTAAAAATCTCATGCTGCTTTTTTTAAGCAAGTATTTGTTTAAGGTTTCAGGTTTATAGATTAAAACCAGAATACTATCCTCGTTTCGCCTAAGTTCAAAAAAACTCACAGCAAGGCTTTCAGCCACATCACTTTTATGCCTTTGCCACAATTCACAAAGGTTCCTGCGATTCCTTGGTAGGTTGACAACGGTTGAAGGCTTTTTACCTTCAACCGTTGGAGCAGCGGAATATGCAATTGTAGATATCAGATAGTCCTTATCACCAAGGCCATCAACAACTCTGACAAGTTCCAAAAGGTTATGACCGCTCATAGCTAAGCCTCCGAAAGCTTCTGACCTAATTTAGCACATTTCTGAAGTCCGCTGTCATCGGGGGTATTCTGTATAATCAGTCCTTCTTCAAGTAAATTAGCCCCCGCTGCTTTCATTCTTGCTTCCCAATCTCTCATCCACTGCCCGTCACCCCAGTCATAGGAACCAAACAGAGCTAATGTCTTATCAACTAAGCCTTCCCTTTCAAAAGCATTAACAAAAGGCTCCATTTCTTCTTCTTCAAGAATTTCACAACCCATGGACGGGCAGCCCAAAGCTACTGCATCAGCATCCAATACGTCCATGATTGTAGCTTCTCCGACTTCCAGAAGCTTAGTTTCTGCACCGCCAAGCTTCGCTCCATCAGTAATTGCTTCAGCCATTTTTTGAGTATTACCTGTTCCACTCCAATATATCACATTTATTTTTTTCATCAACATTTACCCCTTTACATGTATTTAAATTATTTTGCAATGCCGTTCTCGAGCATCTTTATTGAGTTTTCGAGAGAAACTCCACTGCTGTTGTGGCACCTTACCACCGGTATATTTTTCTTTTTGGCCTCCTTAATTGCGGTTAAAACCATACTATGGGAAGCTGTGCTTGTAAACAGCACAATACCATCCGGGCGACCTATTATCTTTTCAAATTTTGGAGGCTTTTGAGTAAAGACCTTGATATTATGGCCATATTTACTGCCGATATTTTTGTATTCATTGTGCATCCTGTCATGCCCCCCTACAATTAAAATGCTCATATTCATTTTCCTCCTTACACAAATGAAAATAATATTCATTCTCATTATGAAGTTGAATTTTTTTACTTTCCTTTTTTGGAGCAGCAATCTCCTCCACTGCAATCAGAACATCCGCATGCATTTTCGCCTTTTCGCAGACGTACTATTATCCTGAAAATGATATACAAAGTGGCACCGATAATGAGTCCTCCAACTATCCAATTTATCATAAAATAACCTTCTTTCCGATTCTTTGTAACCGGCTGAATGCCTTATATGCAGACAGCCGGTTCATTAATTCTATACCAGACAGCTCCGGCAATAGCCGTATATCTTAATTTTGGTGTTCTTCATCACAAATTCCTTATCTTTCAACATTTTATCCTTTATAATTTCAGACAGGTTTTCATTATACTCTGTAATAGAGCCACATTTAGTACAAATCAACTGTATGTTACTTTGGTTGTCAGTCTGCGTACCAAACCGGTATCTTGCGCATCCGTCCTCCATATAAACTTTATGAAGCAGCTCTATTTCCACCAATAAGGAAAATGTTCTATATACTGTAGACAAGCCAGTACCATGTAATTTCTCCTTTAATCTCTCATGCACTTCTCTGCAGCTTATGAACCTGTCACTGAGCTCTGATATAACCTCAAGCACTTCCTGCCTCTGTTTTGTAAGTTTATGCCCCCGCTTGCTGAAATACTGCTTTAAATCGATTCCGAGGCCATTCATAGCAACATCCATTTTCTTTAACTTAATCCAAATAATCTGCCGCCCTGGTAGATAAGGAATGAAATAACCCAGGCAGTTCCTGTTTGGTATAAGACAGTTATAAGTGTCCATTTCCACGAATTCATTTCTCTTTTTATAGCTCCAAAAGCAGCTATGCAAGGCATGTAAAGCAGTGTAAATGCCATAAAAGCATAAGCTTTAAGCGGTGTAAATGCACCTTGAAGAGCCGTTACCAATTGACCGGTATTGTCTCCTATATCTCCGAGGCCATACAATATCCCCATTGTAGATACAACAACTTCCTTTGCTACAAGTCCTGTTAAAAGAGCCACCGATGATCTCCAGTCTCCAAAGCCCAGGGGTGCAAATATGGGAGCTATTATCTTTCCTAATGCTCCGAACATGCTTGCCTCAGGTTCTTCAACCATTTGAAGCGAGAGGTCAAAGGACTGCAGGAACCAGATTACTACTGCTGCTGCGAATATTACAGTACCGGCCTTTTTGATAAAGCCCATTCCTCTATCCACCATATGTATTCCTAACCCTTTTAAAGTCGGAATCCTATAAGGCGGAAGCTCCATCACAAAAGGTGCTGCGTCACCCTTTAATATGGTATTTTTGAGAAGTACACCGGATAATATTGCTACTACTATTCCAAGTAAATAAATCGAGAACACTACTACTCCCTGGTTACTTGCAAAGAATGCCGCAACAAACAGTGCATAGACAGGAAGCCTTGCTCCACAAGACATAAATGGTGACAGCATTATAGTAAGCCTTCTGTCCTTTTCATTTTCCAGTGTTCTTGCTGCCATTACAGCAGGCACTGTACAGCCAAAGCCTAAAAGCATAGGGATAAAGGATTTGCCGCTAAGACCAAGCTTTCTCAAAAGCCTATCCATGATAAATGCCGCTCTGGCCATGTAGCCACTGTCTTCCAATATTGCTAAGAAGAAAAACAATATCATTATTTGGGGTACAAACACAAGCATGCTGCCAAGTCCGGCCACTATACCGTCAATCACCAATGCCCTCAGCCATTCTGCTGAGCCGGCGGCCTCAAGCCACCCCGACAAAGTCCCTGCAACAGTATCGTTCATAAAGCCATCCACCCAGTCGATTGTAAATGAACCTGCCGCACCAAAAGTAATCTGGAAAATTGCATACATTACAAGTAAAAATATAGGAATGGCTAATATTCTGTTAGTTACAACCCTGTCTATTTTATCGGACCATGTAAGCCCGTGGTTTTCTTCATTTTTTTTGACCGACTTCTTCATTACCTCTGATATAAATCTATACCTGTTATCAGCAAATACCGTTTCAAGGTCCATAGCGTAATTTTTTCCAAGGTCATCCTGGAATCGCTTCAGATTTTCAATAACACCTTCAGGTACTTGCAGCTTCCCCTTTACCTTTTCATCACCCTCCAGAAGCTTCTGTGCCGCCCATCTTGTATTGAGACCTTTTGTATCAGTAATATCAGCAATTATTGTTTCAACTTCATCAAGGCAATTCTCAATCCTATCATCGAAATACCTGAAATTCACCTTGGATACACCTTCTGGTGAGGCCTCTGCCACTTCCAAGGCTTTATCAATTACCTCTTTGATACCCGCTCCCTTGCTTGCTGAGGTTGGAACAACCGGTATAAACAAGTGCTTTTCCAATGCTTTAATATCAATCTTATCCTGTCTGACCTCAACAACATCCATCATATTCAAGGCTATTACAACAGGCACTCCCAGCTCTTTGAGCTGCATAGTCAGATACAGATTTCTCTCAATATTGGATGCATCCACAATATTTATAACCACATCCGGCTTCTCTTCTATTATGTAATCCCTGGCTATTATTTCTTCCATAGAATATGGTGATAAAGAATATATCCCCGGCAAGTCTATTATTCTTATGTCTTCTTTGAACCGTCTGGCCTTGCCTTCCTTCTTCTCTACAGTAACACCCGGCCAGTTACCTACATACTGTGTACTTCCTGTTATCTCATTAAACATGGTGGTTTTGCCGCTATTCGGATTTCCTACCAAAGCAAATTTATATGACATTAATAATCCCCCTTTTTTATTGTGATTGATTCCCATTCTCATTTAGCGATTAAAAAGAATACTGCTCTTGTTAACTTAAGCAGCTACGTTTACTCAACATATATTTTTTCTGCCTCAGCCTTTCTAAAGGTCAATTCGTAGCCTCTGATATTAACCTCTATCGGATCTCCCAAAGGTGCTACTTTTCTAATTAGTACTTCTGCTCCTCTGGTCACTCCCATATCCAAAAGCCGTCTTCGTACCGCACCTTCTCCGCCAACCTTCACTACTACCGCCTTATCACCAGGCTTCAAATCCTTCAATGTCTTTTCCAAAATCTTCTCCCCCTTATTTTATATTTCTACGCTCAGCTGCTGGGCTAGACCCCTGTTAAGCGCTACTCTGGCCCCTTTTATATTGACAATCAAGTTACCGCTCATTTCAGAAATTACTGAAACAGTGACCCCCGGAATTATTCCAAGTCCTTCAAGAAACTTTCTGGTTGCTTCCTTTGCACTGCAGCTGTTTACAATTGCTTCCTTACCTAATGGCAGCATAGTTAATGGCATAATCCCACCTCCCATATTCTTCATTTTGATTATAAGCTTAATGAGAATGAAAGTCAATATCGATTTAATCAGTTCATGAAATTTATTTTTTCACACAATACAATGGCCGCATGTATAACTTCTTCATTCTTAATACAACTGACAATAATAAAAAAATATGTTTTGTATATTTTCATATATAAAAAAGTCTTGAATATAGTAATTCCAAGACTTTTAAGGGGATTATCCAGGTCTATTATCTTGTATGCCCTTGCCTCCATTTTGGGATTCACCGTTACTGCTATCTTCAGGCCTTCTATAACCAAGGTCTGCAGTCTGTCGGGATTCAAGGGCTGATGATACAGTTCAACTGGGTGGACTTTTAAATTGCATTCCCCAGCCAGATAAGACAATATCTCTATGGATATGGTGCCTACACCCTCCTTCAGATAATAACATTATCCAAAGAATTGTATGTAAAGAAGCTAATACCAGCAACTATAAGCACAATTAAGGAAAATACTGCAAGTATTGCTAATAATTCAGTCTTGATTTTCACTTGATATAATAGCCTCGTATAGCTCATTCATATATTCTTATCAGTTTGCACTGTTTATAATTCTCATAATGCGTGCTTCCAGCTCACTCATAGAAAATGGCTTTGTTACATAATCATCTGCTCCAGAATACAACCCCTTTACAATACTTTTCTTTTGTTTCTTTTTTGACAGCATAATTATTTTGGATGAGTGTGTAAGGATATTTTCTTTTATCTGTTTACACACCTCAAAGCCATCTATATCAGGTAGAATAAGATCTAATACAATGGCATCAGGACGAACCTCTTGTGCTATTTTTATGGCGTTATTGCCATCTTTAGCCGTAATTACGTTATATCCTATACTGGAAAGCCTGTCCCTTAAAAGCTTTAAGATTGTGTTTTCATCATCAACTATCAGCAGTGTTTTCCTTAAATTTTGAATGTTTATCTCTCCATTATGAACCATAACTTTGTTCCGTCCAGATTTTTTGGCATAGTACATTGCCTTGTCAGCATCGTTTATTATCTCATCAACAGTTTCATTTATTTCACAAACCTGTTTAATACCTGCACTGAAAGTGACGATTAAAACTTCTCCTCCAATAGATATTGCTTTACTGCCGAACCCTTGTCTGAGCCTTTCAATGACCATATAAGCCTTTTCTTTAGTCGTATCAGGCATAAGTATAATAAATTCCTCACCGCCATATCTGTAAATACTGTCACATCCTCTGATGTTCCCTGTTATATAGGATACTAATTCTTTCAGGACATAATCACCGGTCTGATGTCCATACTGATCATTTATGTATTTATAGTTATCCATGTCAATAAAAGCGATAGAAAATATCGAACCGTTCCGCCTATACCTTTCAAGCTCCTCTGCTATTCTGTAGTTGAAATAGTATCTGGAGCAAGCATCAGTTAAAGAATCTCTAAGAAGTTTCTCTTTATAATTATTTGATCTTCTCATTATCATCTCAATCTTTGTTGTTATTTCACCGATAGCAAAAGGTTTTGTAATGTAATCATCCGCTCCAGCCTTTAGTCCGTTAATTCTATCATCAATCTCGCTTTTGGCACTCAGAAAAATCACGTGAATATCAGAGTATTCCAGCTTTGATTTTATTTTCTCCAGCAACTCATATCCATTGACCTTGGGCATCATAATATCCAATATGATTATATCGGGTCTGGTAATGGCAATTGTGTCCATCGCAGATTCAGAATCATCGCATATATATACCTGGTAACCTTCCGTGACAAACGCATTTTCCAAAAGTTTCAGTATTGTAATATCATCATCTATCAGTAAGATTTTACCTCTATCTGCCATATTAATGTATTCATTACTTTCATTAGGGGTAGTTCGTGCAATATTCTTCTCCCCTATATTGCTAATCTTCTTCTTTATTGTGTTTATGGCCATATATATATCCTGCAGGGTATCCTTATCCAAATTAAGCCCTATGTCAGTTAAATCCTTGATATTTTTCTCCCATTCTTTTCCGATTGATGAGATATAATCAAGATTTAAAGTGGAAGCTGTACCATTGATCGAATGAAAAAACCTTAATAAACGTTTAGTGTCATACTCAGAGCATTCATCTTTGCAAGCAGCAAAAAGCTCCTCCATCTCTTCTATTTTGCTTCCAAGTTCATTGACAAAAGTCTTTTGTGCAGCTTTCATCAGCATATCCACTTGCCTATCATTCATTTCCGAGACCTTCTTCCCCTTCTAGTGTAATGATCAATATGTTTCCAGAATGATCTATTTGTTTAACACCTATCCCGTTGTTGGTTAGCATATCCAAGATAGTCTCAGTAAGCCCATCGCCATTGTTCAGCATCATCTTTGAATTAAGCTTTCCGTTAAGGGCCTTCTTCACCATCTTTATCAGCTGCTCAGGTTCATAAGGTTTCATAAGATAGTCGGAAATATCGCCTTGTGAAGCAGCATTTTTATACTCATAGACACTTGATATAATAATTGGTATGTTTGAGGTCCCTTGATTGCCCTTCAGCTCCTTTAAGACATCCCAACCATTTAACTGACCGCTTAAAGCAATATCCAGTATTATCAGCTTAAAGCTGTTATTTGCTACAAGCTGCAAAGCCTCTTCACCACTACTGACCGCATACATCTCAAGCCCTTCATTCATTAATATCTCTATGATGAGTTTAACCATGGATTCATCATCTTCTACAATAAGCACATCACCCTCGCTGTCGGCACAGAAGCTGCTATCTGATTTTGGAGTCATCTCATCGCTTGCATCTTTGCCTGAGTAGGGTAGGTTAAACCAGAAAGTACTGCCTTGACCAAGTGTTGATTCAACACCGATTTCTCCTCCATGTGATCGGATGATCTCTTTGCAGATTGCTAAACCTAAACCGGTACCGCCAATTTCTCTTCTGTCATCGTTATGTATTCTATAAAACTTTGTAAATAGTTTTTCTTTAACATCGTCAGGAATGCCTAAGCCTTGGTCAGTAATTCCTATCCTAATCCTGTCACCTTCTACCGCCGATACAATCCTTACTCCTCCGCCATCCGGAGAATACTTGATAGCGTTTGACAGTAAATTTGACAATACCTGGAGCATCTTATCCCTGTCACAATAAACAGATGGTATTCTTTCTTCAGCTTTACGGTAAATAACTTTATGTTTGACGCTGAAGCTCTGGAATAAACTTACAGCTTCCTCAATAATCTGATCTATCGAGTTTAACTGCTTGTTAAATACCTGCTTACCGCTTTCCATCCTTTGAATATCCAGAAAATCATTGATCAGGTTTGTAAGTCTCTTGGCTTCAGAGTTAATTATGCCAATATACTCCCTATTTCTCTCCTCAGTAAGCTTCCTTGTCAGTATCAGCTCCGAAAACCCCATTATACTGCTCATAGGCGTCCTTAACTCATGGCTCACTGTACTGATCAATTCCAGCTTAAGCCTGTCCACCTCCTTCTGGTGGGAAACATCCCTTACAACAAATACCCTGCCGAAACTGTCATTGTTCTCACTGACACAAGGATTAGAGTACAAATTAAGAAACCGTTTTACCGGATTGGTTTGTTCCATATCAACATTATATCGGCTCTGTTTATCAGTGAGCAAACTGTTCAATTTATCTAGTATTTCGTGGCTGTCTTCTATACCGGTCACCATATTTCCCATAATACGCTCAGTGCTGCTTAATGTAACGCCATCTATGTAAAAGGTATCCTGTGCATAAAACTGGTTTTCAAATTCCAAGTAGCGAAAAATGTCCTTCCAGGCCTTATTAATAAACAATACAGCACCATCAGTGTCTGTCATCATTATACCTGCCCCAAGAGAATCGATAATAGCATGCAGAATTTCTTTCTGTTGATGATGTTTGAAATTTTCTTCCTCCAACTGGGAATTCAATTCTTCAATTATTGCATTCTGTTCTTCCAATGCATATTGCTTTTCCATCAATTCTTTATTAATATTCTCCAACTGCTTATTAGCTTGAACTTTTTGATATGTATTCATTAATGATACAAGCATTGCACCTATACCTATTACAAAAATAACCATCATTATTATAATTTTTATAAACATGATTGAGAAAAAAGATTGCATCCCGCTGTCATTAGGGTGTGCTTTAGCAACGTGTTGACTAACCTGAGACAGTATATTACTAAAAAAAAGTATCATAATAACAGCTCCAATGATTATGAAGGCAATATATTTTAATCGTCTCATTCTCTCACCTGCTTGCTTAGTATTTCTTCAACCATTGTCAGAAGTTCCATAGGGCTGAAAGGTTTTGCCAGATAAAAGTCTGCCAAGGCCTCCCAAGCCGCTTCCCTGTCGGATAGCTGACCTTTCGCTGTCAATATTAATACTCTTGTAGCTGCTATATCCGGATTGTTTTTAATTCGCTTGCATACCTCATATCCTGTCATTCCGGGCATCATTACATCCAGTATTATCAGGTCAGGTTTTTCCCGTTTCACAAGGTCTAATGCAACTATACCGTTATCAGCCTCAAGAATTTCATAATTGCCTATCTCCAAAGTTCCGGCAATAAGCACCCTCAAGGCCTTTTCATCATCAGCTACTAAAACTCTGTACATAACTTATTCCCCCTAGACATTGGTACTCATGAGAATATAATATTACTGAATCAAATCCAGCTTTTTCATCACTTCAACCAGCTTTTTTGTATCAATTGGTTTTGCTGCATAAACTTCACAACCAGTCCCAAAAGCACTGAAAACACTATCTGAGTCATTTAACGCAGTTGTCATGATAATTTTAACACGTTTTGATTCTTCAACACCCTTTTGATTTTCTATATCCCGTATGGTTCTCAGTGTTTTTATACCATCCAGTTCTGGCATCATTATATCCAAACAGATTAAATCATATGGTTTCTCTTCATCCCATGCCATCATGAAAGCCTCCAAAGCCTCCATACCATCGATAGTGATATCGCATTCTCCATAGGTTGAAAGGAATTTGGAAAGAAATTTTCTGCTGGCAAGATCGTCTTCTGCTAATAATATTCTCATAGTTTTACCCCTTTCATTAACTGTTTTTATAACTCTTGATATGTTTCTTATATTTTAAGAATTCTTCTGTAACCAGGTCAAAATATTCAGCTGCTTCTGTTATATTTCCTCTTCTCGCTGCAAGCTCCACCTTAAATGCTGCACCTTTTACAGTTGTTGCATTTATCTCTGATGATAGCTTTTTAATCACATGTGCATATCTTTCAATACTTGATAAATCATTCTGTTTAATTGAACATTTTAATAGGTTAATATTTTCGTCCATACCCTTCAATAAAGGTTCCATGCTTTTCGCATATTCAGTCAAAAACTTAATAGTCTCAATTTCATTCACACTATTATCATCGCTATCTCTGGAAGCCATCCCAACTGCCTTGCTTCCTGACAGCCTTTCGGTTATCGTTTCCACCGTATCAAGAAAGCTGTTTATTTGTATAGGCTTTGAAATATAACCGTCCATTCCAATAGAAAGAAATTTCTCTCTATCCCCTTGAAGTGCATACGCAGTAAGAGCTATTATTGGAATATGACTTCCTGTTGTTTCTTCTCCCTTTCGTATTCTTTTGGTGGTTTCAATTCCATCCATCTCAGGCATCTGGATATCCATTAATATTACATCAGTATTTTCATTACTTAAAATTTGTAATGCTTCTACCCCGTTATTTGCTGTTATAATCTCATGTCCTGTTCCTTGAATCATTCGGGTGATTACTATCTGGTTTATTTTATCGTCCTCCACCAGCAGGATTCGGAGAGGATGCTGGACTTTTCCAACCGGAACTACGGGTTTAAGTATATCGGCTGCAACATTGCCGTTTCTGAACTTTACTGTAAAATGAAAGGTGCTTCCGTTTCCCTTTATACTTTTTACCCAGATCGACCCTCCCATCATTTCTACCAGCTGCTTGGATATTGCAAGGCCAAGACCTGTTCCTCCATATTTCCTTGTATGTGAACTGTCAACCTGACTAAAAGAATAAAACAATCTTCCCATATCCTCAGATGTCATTCCAATACCTGTATCCGATACTAGAAACTCCAATTCCACATATTCATCATTTTTTGTAACTAGCCTTGCAGATAGGTTAACCTCTCCTGAATCTGTAAATTTAACCGCATTTCCTATAAGATTATTCATTACCTGCTTAAGCCTATACGGATCTCCATTAACTACTTGTGGTATTTTGCCATCAGCTTTATATTTAAGCAAAAGTCCTTTTCCCTGTGCCCTAACGACATGCGGCTTGACTGTTTGCTCCAACAAGTCTTTGATATTAAAATCTATATATTCCATTGTTAGTTTTTTTGCTTCAATCTTGGAAAAATCCAAAATGTCATTTATTAGATTTAGAAGCGTACCTGCACATTCTTTTGCTGTATACAAATTGTCTTTCTGTTCCTCAGTTAATCCGGTCAGTAATGTTAAATCAATCATCCCAATCATACCATTTAAAGGTGTACGTATTTCATGGCTCATATTGGCCAGAAACTCACTTTTAGCGTGATTGGCAGCTTCGGCAGACTCCTTTGCCTGTTTTAGCTCTTCATTAATAAGCTTTCTTTCAGTTACATCGCGCAATATAGCCATAAGGACTTTGCTACTGCCTATTTCAGTCCCCTGCATACTTACTTCTGCTGTGAAAGTGCTGCCATTCTTCCGATAAGCTGTAGCTTCATAATATATACCTTTGGTATTTGCCTGGTATGGTTGGGCTCCCACAGGTGATTTTGGATCAGGGTTTACCAGATAAAAAATTGACTTGTTTAAAAGCTCCTCCTTCTCATATCCGTACGCCCTGATGGCGGCATCATTAGCCTCTATCACATATCCATTAATATCCGCAAAGAGTATTATGTCATTTGCATTCTGGGAAAGAAGGCTGTATCTTCTCAACCCCTCTTCTGCAATTTTCCTCTCGGTAATGTCAAAACAAGCCCCAATATACCCTGAAAACTTACTGTCAATATCATAAAATGGTCTGCCAATATCAAGTATCCATCGATACTCCCCATCTTTATTCCTTAACCGGTATTCCATTTCAAACGGTTCTCTTGCATCAAATGCCTCAGAATATATTCTAAAACATATCTCAATATCTTCTGAATGCACACCTTCTGTCCAGCCATCCCCTATTTCCTGTTCCATTGTACGTCCTGTAAAATCGAGCCAGCTTTTATTGAAGTAGTTACATTTTTTACTACAGACAGCTCTCCAGATCATTGCAGGGAAGTTTTCAAAAAGAGTAAGGTAGTAATCTCTTGATTTAATTAGATTTTCTTCAAGCTTCCTATATTCAGTAATATCATCTATTACAACAATGGCATGTTTAGTTTCACTCAGTAATAAAGGTACAGCATTGATTCTGAAGCTGCGTTCCACTTCCTGATTGCCAACATTCATAACTTTCTTTATCTCTAAATCTTTTATTGGTTTAGAAAGTAATATTACTTCCTCCAATGCTTTATTCAACTCACATTCATAAAAGGCAGAACCATGCCCGCATCCTTTTTCGATATCCAAGCTATCTTGACAGTAGAATACACTTCCGATTCTTTCGTTAAGTATCTCTACACTACTTATATCAAATGTGTATAGAAATGACTCATTCGCATTTTTTATAGTCATATCCTCATCAACTATTAACATGCTTATTGGAGCAGCGTCAAATATGGCTTTTAAATTCCTTTGACCATTCTTAAGATCACTTTCTATACTTTTTATTCTTGTAATATCCCTGAATACAGTAATCAAGCCTATTACTTTTAGAGCATTATCTCTTATGGGCGAACTACTGGCTGAAATATAATATTCACTTCCGTCTCTTGCAATTAATACAGTGGAACTTCTGAGCCCACTTTTTGAGCCTTTTCTCATAGTTCTCGAATATGGGCTTTCCAAAACCTCATTTGTTTTTTTATTAATAATTCTAAAAACTGTATCAATTTGTCTTCCTTTTGCCTCATACTGCTTCCAGCCGGTAAGTTCTTCGGCTGTTTGGTTCATAAATATCACATTCCCATCTATGTCTGCGGTTATAACCCCGTCTCCAATACTGGCGAGTGTGGTTGTAAGCCGCTCTATTTCTTTTTTAAATTCATCTTCAACAGCACGTAACTTACCATGCAAATGTGATTCCCTTAACAAATGTTTAACAATCCGCCCTAAAGTATAAATATCTTTTAAACGCAAATAATCAAAGCACGGGATATCTAGAGTATCAAAATAATCTTGATCCGTTTTATCATTAATGATCATGATTATTGGTTTCTCTGTTCCCAAAGTATTTAGTATTATGTTGGTTTCATGTATATGATTCTGTCCTCTGCTAGCGTCCAAGATAATCAGATCATATCCATCCACCTTAAGTGAGCTGAGCATCACTTCACTTATACTTATCAATATAGGCACTATACTATAATTTGCTTCCTGCAAAATCTGTACTAACCTTTGAGAGCCACATTCTGAGTCAGTTATGAACAAAACATGAAGGCCTTTTTTCATTTCTGCACCTCATATACTCTCTTCTCCCAGAGAGCAAAATCAACCCTTTGAAGTTTAAATTAGGGGATATAACATTAATTATATTGTTATAGGCTGCAAAGCTACCTTTATTTTGCCTGTTGCTATATCCATTTCGAGAGTCCTACTATTTGTGCCACCAACTTCAGCTGCTCTGTATTTCAAATTTAAACAGTTCAATGCATTCTTTACTGCATTTATATTTTTTTCACCAATGTTGAAAATATCATCTCTCCGAATAGATTTCGCACCGCCAAAAAAGTTTATCTCAAGTTCATCTTTAGGGCACCCGAAATCCAGGCAAATTTTATTTATAAGCAATGGAACAGCGGTGCTTGCATAATAGCAAGGCCGTGTAGTATCCTCTCCTGCCATATTGGGCGCTGGTAAAGCTATATGCGCCATCCCTGCAACTTTCCTTTTAGGGTCATAAGCAGTCACAGCCACACAGGAGGCAAGAGCAAATATTTTTATCAACTCATTTTCGTTATTTGTGACGGCATATTCACCAATCCCAACTATCAAATCCATAACATCACTCCTCATCTAACAACGAATATATCAGTTTGGGGATTTTCTCCAATGATGTCTGCTTTTCAACTGCTCCAATGTTAAAAGCAACCTTTGGCATCCCGTATACAACAGAAGAACCTTCATCCTGCCCGATTGTCCTTGCACCTTTTCTCCTCATAGAAAGCAATCCTTTGGCACCATCATATCCCATACCGGTAAGTATGATACCAATAGCCTGATTGCCTGCTTCTTTTGCTACAGATTCAAACAGAACATCAACAGAAGGGCAGTGTCCATTTAATTTATCGCCCTCAAAGCATTCGACTCTGTATTTATTACCAACTCTTTTAATTCTCATGTGCCGGTCTCCAGGTGCTACCAGTACACGCCCCTTTTCAATATAGTCACCTGTCCTGGCTTCCTTAACTTCCAGGGCAGTTGAAGTATTAAGCCTTTCAGCAAACATACGGGAAAAATCAGGCGGTATATGCTGAACGATTACAATTCCAGGTATACTTTTGGGTAAATGTTTCATCACGTTATATATAGCTTCGGTTCCCCCAGTGGAAGCGCCAATTGCTATTATCTTGTTAGCATCAGCATTCGTATTACCAATTATCTTTTGTGAGGAATCTCCTGTTTTCAAATGTAACACTTTAGCAGTAGAAGCTATCTTTACTTTCTCTATCATCTCATTGATAAAGTTTTCAACATTTTTTACCAATCTGCCATCAGGCTTGGTCACAAAATCAATTGCCCCCACATTCATAGCGTCGAAAACCGCACTACTTACCGTACTCACTACAATAACAGGCAAGGGATACTGTGGCATGAGCCTTTTTATGAATTCAATTCCGTTCATTTTGGGCATCTCTACATCGCAGGTCATAACGTCAGGCTCAAATTCAATTATCTTATCCCTCGCATCAAAGGGATCATTCGCTGTAGCCACAACCTCTATATTCGGATCAGATGAAATCCCCCTTGACAGTATTTCTCTGAAGACGATACTGTCGTCAACTACCAATACTCTTATTCCTTTTCCATGCTGCACGGTATCACCCCCTTATTCCTTCCTGTAAACTGCAGGCATAATATATCTGTACTTTGTCTCTTCACGGTTAAGAGATTCTGAATGTCCGATAAATAAATAGCCGCCATATTCCGTCAAATCATAAAATTTGTTGACAAGTTCCCATTTTGTTTTATTATCAAAATAGATCATCACATTCCTGCAAAATATCACATGAAATTTCTTTTTAAACGGAAAGACCTGATCCATAAGATTAAACTTCCTATATATAACTTCTATCCTTATCTTATCAATAAGGATAGAAGTTTCATTATCCAATTTCTTAAAATAATTAAGCTTCCAATGGGAAGGCAGTGTAGCTATCTTCTCATTGCTATATAAACCTTTTGACGCTTCCCCAAGTACTTTACTTGAAATATCGGTAGCCAATACTTTTGAATCCCACCACATTTTTTCTTTTCCAAAGAATTCATCAATAATCATTGCCAGAGTATATGGCTCTTCTCCAGATGAACACCCTGCACTCCATATGCGTAGATCTTTATTTCTTACAATACTTGCAAGGTACGGTAGTACTTTGTCTCTAAAGTAGTAAAAATGATCAACTTCTCTCATGAAGAAAGTATGATTGGTAGTAATCTTGTCTATCAGAGTAACCACCGCGTCCCCGGTTCTATCTGAAACAACATAGTCATAATATTCAGAAAAACTGTTCATATTTTTTTGAGCAAGTACGTTATGGAGTCTTCCTGTTATAAGGGATTGTTTCTCTTCTTTTAAGTGGATACCATAATTATTTTTTATGTAATCCGCCAACTCTCTAAATTCTCTATCAGTAATCGCAAGCATAGACCTCACCTGTCTTTTTATAAATTGATTTGACTGTTTATCCTATCTAAAGACTCTTCTAGGGAAGATGCATATTGCACTGCTCCAAATTTCACAGATACGCTATAAATCTTGTGACCATGTATCAGTTTCTCCGTTTTTAGTATTCTATAGATTTTTTTAGTGACTTTAACCGCGGAAGACAAACTGGTTTCAGGTAATAATATTAAAAATGTTTTTTCTCCCCATCTTCCCACAACATCAAGTTTTCTAAGATTATTCAATAGTATTTTACCCACAAATTTAACTGCACGGTCTCTTGCTTCCTGCCCTATGCTGCCAGCGATTATTTTAGTGATATCAATATCACACATGATTAGTGAAAACGCATTACCATATCTATCAAACCTGTGGGCTTCATTTTCTATCCTTTCAATAATACCTCTTTGGTTCAAGAAACCGGTTAATCCATCAACCTTGCTGTGCGTTTCAGTCAATTCATTCATTACAGATTTTGCAGCAAGCAAGCTGGTCAATGCTTTAAACTTACTGATGAATGGCTGCAGTTTTTCGTATCCGACAAAAACCCTCCACTTGCCATCTTCCAATACAATCATTTTTGTAAAAGCATCTTTTTCCACCATGTCCATAACTGCATTGTATTCTACTACATTGACATCAAACTCCACAATATTACTGAACACGTTACCATTAAGCAGTTTGCTTTTGTATGTTCCATATACCTTGCAGTTGTATTCTGTTAAATGAAAAACCATCGACACAGCGCGTTGCCAGTCTATAAAATCATCCTTTGTGATATTGTGCTTGTCAATACTTGAGATTAATTCGTAGGAAAAATCAAAATGCTTGTTCATAATGTTCCGGAAGTATTCATCAAGTACAGATTTTGCAGCTAAACCCGACTTTTCGTTTTTTTCATGCGTCTTCTTAAATTCATAATCATTTCTATGGGGTTTGTTATACTTATCCTCCCATTCCAGGTTGTACTGCTGTCTTTTAGCAGGATTGCTCAGCTCCTCATAAGCCTGATTGATCTTTTGCATCATCTCCTCTGAACTTCTGTTCTTATTAACATCAGGATGATACTTTTTTGCCAATCTTCTATACGCACTCTCTATTACTTCAGGTTCTGCAAGATGATGAACCTGTAAAATCCTATAATAATCTTCACACTTGTGCATAGACCGATAGCCACCTTTTCAAGCTATTTATGCGGAGTAAGCCAAAAGGCTCACTCCACACCTGAAATACCTTAATATTTGCCGAATTCCTTGTCACTTAATGCAATCTTCGTCTTTGAAGCTTCAGTCTCGGTTCGGGCTAACTCTTTATGCTCTGAATCTGCTTTTTTTCTTTCAGACATACCCTCAAGCATCTTTAAAACTTCAGGATTTAATTCATCAAATTTGTTATAAGTTTGATTGATTTTTTTGAGCTTGAATTTGCTGACCGATTCTTTCAAAAGTTCCGCCTGACTTGACAGTTCTTCGCTTGCAGCCGCACTTTCTTCGGAGGTAGCCGAATTGGTCTGGACAACCTGTGACACCTGCATAACTCCCTGGTTAATTTGTGCAATACCTGAAGCCTGCTCATTGGATGCTACTGCAATATCGCTTACCAGAGCGGCAGCTTTAGCGACACCCTCCACAATCTTGTTAAGAGCTGTGGCAGTTTCATTGGCAATCCTTGTACCACCTTCTACCTTTTTAATTGAGCCTTCAATCATATCAGTTGTCTCTTTAGCTGCATTTGCTGATCTTGCTGCAAGATTTCTTACTTCTTCAGCCACTACAGCAAACCCTTTACCATGTTGGCCAGCTCTTGCAGCCTCAACTGCAGCATTTAGTGCTAGTATATTGGTTTGAAATGCTATTTCATCAATAACCTTGATGATTTTAGAAATATTGGAAGATGACTCATTGATCTCTTCCATGGCCTTAAGCATTTCCTTCATTTGGTTATTGCCCTGTATAGCATTTGACTTGGCGTTTTCAGCCAGTTCATTTGCCTGATTGGCATTTTGTGCGTTCAGTTTTGTCTGCGAAGATATCTCTTCAAGGGAGGCTGTCAATTCCTCAATCGAACTTGCCTGCTCTGTAGCTCCCTGGGAAAGAGCAATACTGGAGTCAGATACCTGTTTGGAACCCGATGCCACTTGTTCTGAGGCATTGTTAATATTGGTCATGGCATCGTTCATATTATCAGTCATTCTCCTGAATGCCTGTGCCAGAACACCCACCTCGTCTTTGGTATCTACATCAACCGTTACATCAAGGTCACCGTCAGCAATCTTTTTAGATGCATCGACAAGCTTGTTTAAAGGCTTCTTGATTGATGCAGATATGAAAACACCGAAGAATATAGAGACAACCATACCTATTATGAGGATAATAATTGTTTGCATTGTTGCGGCATTTGCAGTTCTTGTATTGCCATCTGCTGTATCCTTAGCGGCAGTTACCTTTATTTCCATCATCCTTCTGTTGGCCTTTTCCAGTTCACTCCTGATTTTTTCCGCATCTCCATTTATTAAATTTATTGCCTGATCACGGTTATTCTCTCTGACAAGTTTTATAACTTCGTTAACAATTAAGTCATATTGCTTTTTATAATTAAATACATCACTTGTAAGCTTTTTACCCTCTTCTGTAAGCAAGGTTTTTTCAAAACTCACCAGATTATTGTTAAACTCTTCATTCCGTTCTTTAATCCTGGTTTCATAATCCTTTATTTCTGCTTCACTGGTTGAAAGTAGTATATCTTTTACATTTCCACGCATTCTTTGATATGACTCTGCAATAATCACCATTTCTCCCAATGGAACTGTCATAGTCTCATATAATTTCGTATCAAGAGCATCTATATTCCTAATATTGATAACACCAACAGCACCAATTGCGCCTGCTATAAAAGCAACGATCAAAAATCCAATTATAAGCTTAACACCGATTTTCATATTATAATACCATCTCATTATAAGTAACCTCCATTATTTTATTAATTGTGGATTGCATCAAAAGCACCGATTTCGTCATCCGATAAGAGTTTGTCACAGTCCAGCACAAGCTTCACTTCATTTCCAGCCTTGCCTATACCTTTTATGTACCTGTTGCTAAACCCTTTGCTTACTTCCGGCGGGGAAACTATATCTCCATCCGACATTGACAGCACTTCCGATACACTATCGACAATAAGCCCAATAGATGCATCCTTAATATCAACTACAATTACACATGTCCTGTCGTTATACTCTCTGAACGGCTTCTTAAACCTCAGCCGTACATCCATTACAGGGATTATCTTACCTCTTAAGTTTATTATTCCTTTTACATATTCGGGTAACTCCGGGACCTCGGTGATTGCCTGTATCCCAATAATTTCCGTTACATACCTGATTTCAATCCCGTAGAACTCATTTCCTAACAAAAAGGTAAGAAATTTGCCTTTCTGAGTATCTTCTTCCTGTTCCAATAGCTCTTGTGTCATAGCATCAGCCATATTCACATCTCCTTTCTTCAATATAGTTTTTGACTTGCTTAAATATCTCTACATACTAACTTTTTTAAGAGAAGCGAGCCCACTAATATCAAGTATTAAACTTATACTTCCATCTCCTAACAGGGTACACCCTGCCAATCCACTGATTTTCTTTGAATCCTTTATGTAGTTTGGAAGTGTTTTGACCACCACCTGCTGCTGTCCCAACAGTTCATCTGCAAATACGCAAAGGGCTTTATCCTCCACCTCCGCCATAATGAGTATTCCTTTCATGAATTCCGTTATATCAGTTTTTACTCCAAAATGTTCGTGTACGCGGAGTATAGGGTAGCACCTTCCACGGACCATAATCATTTCATTGCCGTCAGGATCGGTGATAATGTCACTTTCTTTAGGTCTGAAAGATTCCCTAATGGAAGTAGTAGGTATTGTATAGCGGGAGTTCCCAACCTTTATATTCATTCCATCTATAATCGCCAGTGTCAGGGGAATTTTCAACGTAATTATTGTTCCTTTGTCTGAAACGCTATCTACTGAAACCGAACCGCCAACAGTCTCAATGTTCTTTGTGACTACATCCATTCCAACACCCCGTCCAGAGAATTCAGAAACGCTATCCTTTGTTGTGAAGCCTGGAAGGGCTATAAGGTTGAAGACTTCCTTATCGGTCATATCTCCTTCGGACTTATGGAGCAAGCCATTCTCTTTTGCCTTCTTTAATATCTTCTCCTTATTCAGTCCTTTACCGTCGTCTTTTACAATAATAAGTACGTCACTTCCGGCATTTTTTGCCTCCAAGGTAATAGTTCCAGCTTGTGGCTTGCCTTTTGCCTCTCTGTCTTCAGGTAGTTCAATTCCATGGTCGAGAGCATTCCGCACAAGATGCATCAGCGGGTCGGAAATATGTTCAATTATGTTTTTATCAACTTCGGTCCCCTCGCCTATAATCTCAAGCTGCACTTCCTTGCCCAGCTTCTTACACATATCCCGTGCTATCCTGTGCATTTTGTGGAAGGTAGCTGATAAAGGGACCATCCGGATGGACATTACCGTATCTTGCATCTCACTGGTGATTTTGTTTAACTGTCGTGCAGCCTTTTGAAAGTTATCCATTTCCAGCCCTTTAAGGTCGGGATTCTGTATAACCATCGCCTCTGCAATGACCATTTCCCCCATCAGGTCCATCAGCTTGTCCAGCTTAGTTACACTTACACTGATAATACTTTGTTGTGTTGAAACAGTCTGGGTATCCTTGCTATCCGTCCCCTTATCTTCTTTGTCCTGCTTATGTAATGATTGTGATTTAGAGATTTGATCTGTGGCAACCTGCCTCACCCTGGATAGCTGCTTTAACTCATCATCATTCTCCAGTTGGGTAAGCTCAAGATCTTTTAGAAATATAGTCTGCATAAAAAATTCATGCACTCTTTCATATGAATTATCTGTCTTGAGGATTACCTTAAAACCCTCCCTCCTAATGACATCTACACTTTCATCATTATCAATTATGTCTTCAGGGATATAAAATACCTCATCAGTGAGTCCTTTGAGATTGTGAATTATTGAATAAGCCCGAATATTCTCCATTTCACAGCCTTCCTCAAAGCATATGACAGCTTTAAAGGTATTCTTCATGGTGGAAGTTTTAACTTTTTCTGAGCTTATATAATATTGCTGCTTTTTGATACTGTTGTGTTCTTTATCCTCTGTTAACATAGTAGATGCATTACTCCGTTTTAACATAGATAAAAATACTTTTATACTATCAATTAAAGCAGAAGCCTCCCCATCAACAGCATCACCACTCTTGATCTTTTCTATTTCAACTTTTATAAAATCTATGCCTTCAAGAATCAGATCAGAAAGTGCAGAGCAGTCGATATTCTGAGGGTTTTCTTCACGCATGAAATAAAAAAGGTCTTCAATTGAATGGGCTAGGGACGATATGTTCTCAAACATCATCATGGCGGAAGACCCTTTAATTGTGTGCATTATCCTGAAAATTTCATTAATAGCAGACTGAGTATAGCAACTTGACTTCTCATTGAACAATATGGACTCTTCAAGCTGCCCAATGAGTTGAGTAGTCTCAAATATAAACATATCAAGCAAAGGCTCATTTGAAAACTGTTCCGACATATTGGCACCTCCTTTGGTGTTTTTTACCTATAGAATCTATATGGATAATATCTTATTAATAGTTTGTATCACATGGTCATCCTTAAAGGGTTTTATGATAAAGGATTTGGCACCAAACATTATTGCCTCTCTCACCATTCCTTCCTGTCCCATTGCCGGCACCATAATAATCTTTACTTTTGGATCAAGTACTCTTATGGACTTTAGTGCCATTTATAATAAACAACCTTAATTGCTCCATTGCATAATCATACTCATTCTCTCTATCTTCTACCTGTAGTTTATATGCCAAGGCTCTTGCAGATAAGAAATATGAAACATTAGAAAACTACCTATTTTCTGCAAAGATGATATATTATTATCTTTTATGCCTTCTATAAATTTAAGTCGTTTATTGAACTCATTCATGAAGATATAGTCCAAAATGTCCTCTTTGTTTTTAAAATGTAGATATACCGTTTTTATCCTTTGATATTTGCCATTATTCACACCCATTAAAAATACTTTTGTCTATTGATACAAAGTAATGTAACATTATTGTTATTTTGTTGCATTTTAAATATTGAAGAAATCCATTTATATAAATGGTTTAATCTAATAATTTTAAAATTGTCGCAAATTTTAAGTGTATACTAGTGTATATTTTTTGTATAATATAGTGTGTAAAAGATACATTAGGAGGACAATGATTATTATGACTGTTGAACCGATTAGAGAAAAAGCCAAGATTAAGCAGCTTTATCAATACTTGAATGGAAGTGATCCTAAATATGCG
>LOES01000026.1 GCA_001515955.1 Clostridia bacterium BRH_c25
TGATGACAGGTACTATTCGCCGACAGGAAAAACCTATGAGAAAATCAGGTGGTCAACTCCTGCTAAAGAGTATAAAGATTATAACGGGATAAAGATCTCCTCGGGTGGAGAAGCCGTATGGTCTTTTCCTGAAGGCGAATACTGCTATGCCAGAGCTGATATAAAGGAAATCGAGTATAACGTAGACAGCCAGTGAATATAATTCCAAAATAACTGTTTATACAATTTGTAACCATTCTGTTATAATATAGAGGCGTAAGCAAGTATAGATTAATATACTATTCTATAGAGGCCAGAGGGAGGTAGAAAATGTTAGGTTCAAAAATTAGAGAACTGCGTCAGCAAAACGATATGACTTTAAATGAGCTGGCTGAGAAAACACAATTTACAGCCAGTTATCTTTCGCAGATCGAAAGAGAACTGATTGATCCCTCTTTATCATCTCTAAGGAAAATTTCAAATGTTTTTGGTGTTCCTGTGCACTATTTTCTGGCAGATGAAGCTAAAGACCATGTACTGATCAAGGCGGATCAAAGAAAAAGGTTGGACCTTCCCAACAGCAGCATTATATATGAGTTCATAACGCCAATTGCAGATAAATCATCAAAAGCCAAGATGGACATAATATATTTTGAGCTGGAACCTGAAAGCTGGAGCAGCGAGGAAGCATTAATTCATAATGCGGATGAATGTGTTCTGGTTCTAAAAGGAACAATCGAGGCAAGTGTCGGAAATAGTAAATATGTTCTGAATGAAGGGGACAGTTTATATATAAAGGAAAACTCATACCACAGACTTTATAATCCCGGCAATGAAAAAGCAACGGGTACAAGCACTATATGTCCTGCGCTTTATTAGCAAACAGTGACCGGATACAAATAGTAAAGAATTGACCCAGTGAGTACTTATACTAGCCCCCTAAGTACTCACTGGGTCAATTCTTTTTAATCTGTTTAACAAATAATTAAAAATTCATTTATTTGTTAAAATCCATATTGACAAGACCAGAATACATATTTATAATACTTAATAACAAATGAAAAATTTAATAAATACTTAAAACATATTTTGGCGTATATGTGCATTTGATTTTTGGGAGGCAGGTTATGAAAATCACTGATATAAAGGTGGAAAAGCTGCAGCTTAAACTGCATAAGTCCTTCAAAGTGTCTTTAGGAGTGATTGAGCACTATGACACGGTTATTGTAAAGGTTATTACCGATGAAGGGGTAAGTGGGGTCGGGGAGAGTTCACCTATTGAATTTGTAACAGGTGAAAGTGTTGATACCGTTGCTTTTGTTATAAAGGCTGTAGCCAAGCAGTTAATAGGTATGGATCCGTTGGATATTGAGACTATTCACCATGTTATGGATAGATATATAACAAATAATTCATCTGCAAAAGCCGGTATTGATATAGCTCTATTCGATATCAAGGGCAAGGTGATGAATGCACCGCTTTATAAGGTTCTGGGCGGTTTTTCGAAGCAGGTGGAGACAGATATTACATTATCAATAGCGGAGCCAAAGGAAATGGCCAAAGCAGCAAAGGAAAAAGCAGAGAGCGGCTTTAAAATACTCAAAATAAAAGCCGGAATTGATCCTGAAAAGGATATAGAAGCAATCAGACTAATAAGAGAAGCTGTAGGCAGTAATATTAAGATCAGAATGGACGCAAACCAGGGATGGGCTATAGCAGATGCGGTTATGGTTATGAAGGCTGTTGAAAAATTTGGAGTACAAGCTGTAGAGCAGCCCAGGCCATACTGGGACATAGATGGAATTGCTCAAATAAGAAGCAAGGTCAATATTAAGGTAATGGTGGATGAAAGTGTATTCTCGCCTGTAGATGCCATAAAAGTCGTAAAGAAGGAAGCAGCAGACATCATCAATATCAAGCTTATGAAATCAGGTGGAATATATAAGGCTGAACAGATAAATGCAATTGCCCAGGCTGCGGGTTTAACATGTATGGTAGGCTGCATGCTGGAAAGCAGGATAGGTATAGCAGCAGGTGCTCATTTTGTGGCTTCCAAGAAGAATATATTGGATGCGGACCTGGATGGGTTTATGTTCTGCCAGGAATGTGAAGGAATCAGCGGCGGGTTTGAAATAGAGGGTGGAACTATGACACTTTCCGATAAACCCGGTATTGGGGTAAATGTAAACATGTAGAGAAATTTTAATTTAATGGAGGAATATATTATGGAACCGATGCTTAATTCAACGGCAAGCTTGTTGGCTGTTATGTTCATGACAATAAGCGCAGGGCTATATCTTAGCAAGCGCAAGCCTTTTACTTCTTTTGGGCCTGCAATTATAGTTATAATTATAGGTATTATATTATCAAATTTTAAAATAGTACCGGCCTGGGCAGATGTTTATGGCGTTATGTTTGAATATGCTTTACCGCTGTCAATAGCGATCATGCTTTTAAATGTTGACCTTAGCGGTATGCTGAAGCTTTCAAAACAGCCTCTTCTGGCAATGTTCTTTGCAGTTATAAGTGTCTCCATAGCCGCATTTGTCGGTGGAATATTCATGGCGGGAAGTATCCCGGAAGGCTGGAAGGTAGCAGGAATGTTTGTAGGTACATATACAGGGGGCAGCTCAAATCTTACAGCAATAGGAAAGGCACTTGAAGCTTCACCGGAAACCTTTGCTGCAGCAAATGCCGCCGACTATGTAATAGGTATTCCAAGCCTGGTGCTTTTAATGGCAGCTCCTGCGTTTATGAAAGGCTCCAAGTGGTTTAACAAGGTATGGCCTTACAAGCTTACCGACGAAGAGCTTGAGCTTGAAGGCGGACATGACTTTATGCAGCCTAAGGAATGGAGCATAAATGATATAGCATGGTTATTCGGAATAGGCTTTGCCATTGTATCTGTGGCGACAGCTTTAGCGAAATTCTTCCCGGCAGAATATATAAGCATGATGCAAATAATATTAATAACTACCATTGCAATTATAGCGGCACAATTCAAGCCGGTCAAGAAGCTTAGAGGCAAAATGGATCTCGGATTATATGCAGCATTATTCTTCCTGGTTATTATTGGATTTATGGTAGATATCAGGCAGTTCTTCAGTTCGACTATAAGTATATCGGCATATTGTGCAATAGTCATTTTAGGTTCACTAAGCTTACACATACTGTTATGCAGGATAGCAAAAATTAAATACCAGTATGTAGGTATTTCAATAATGGCAGCAATTGCGGACGGTAGTTCGGCTGCCCTGATGGCTGCAACGGGAAAGTGGGAGTCAATTATAAGTATAGCAGTTGTTTTGGGTATAGTAGGTAATGCCATAGGCAATTATGTTGGTATAAGCATCGGATATCTTATTAAAGGTATGTTGGGCATGTAATTCTGTTTCTGCCGCATATAAAAAATAGCCGGATACACAGCTCTAAAAGGCGGGTATTCGGCTATGAATCTATATAGGACTAAAATTATTAAGAGGTGAGTGGATTGGAAAGATTTAAGCTGTATTACTCCGGAATACATATCTCGGATATTTGTCTGGATGCAGGTGAAGTGTATTGTTCGGAAAAAGACATGGGAACGGGGAGGTTTGAAGAAATAAGGCTAATGTCCCCTGAAGATGCTGCCAGATATCAGGGAGATTATTTAATAAACCCGATATTTATAGGAAAAAACCTTTCTGAATATAAAAGGATATTTTTTACAGACAAGAGCAAGCTTGTGACTTCCTGGGGAGATGTGTATGAAAAATATAATGAAAAGGAAGGAATGTGGGCAAGAAGAAATGGAGTGAATCCAATTGATGTATTGGTTATTGACAGAGATGTAAAGGGGTTCGTGGCAATATCCAGAGAGATGGTATCGGTATTAGTGAAGGAAGGGTATGAAAGCTGCACCCCGGTAAAATATTGGACTGAAGGCATAGTTTCAAAACCGGAATATCTTGTGGAGCGCAAGGGTGTTTTCATGGTTGAGATGCGGGATAAAACAAAGCTTGCAACTGAGGTATGGCTTCCCAAGGGAGCTGTTGGAAAAGTTCCGGCAATACTCATAAGAACATGTTATGGCAGGAATAACAGGCTTCAAGGATATTTCAGATATGCTATGAGAGGATATGCACTGGTTATTCAAGATGTCAGAGGGCGTGACGATTCAGAGGGTGAATGGCTGCCCATGCATTATGAAGTAGAGGATGGAGACGATACCCTAAATTGGATAGCAGCTCAGGAGTGGTCTGAGGGAAGTGTTGGTACCATAGGGGCATCCTATCTGGGATATGTGCAGTGGGCGGCAGCGGCCAGCGGAAACGAACATTTAAAGGCAATGATAAGCATAGTGACGGCAGGAAGTCCTTTCATCGACATACCCAGAAAGGGAGGAACCCTGGTATCGGGCACAATGGCATGGGCTTTTGCCATGATTAATAAAAAGGTAAACATTGAAAATATTGTAAGAGACGATTGGAATGAGGTAATGAAGATAAGACCTGTTAAGGATATCCCCAGAAGGGTGTTTGGAAGGGATGTAGGGTTCTGGACAGAATGGTCCTCCCATGAGCTGCAGGATGAGTTTTGGGATAAGTCAAGCTGGTATAGGCTTAAGCATAAAATAAAAGCTCCGGCAATGATAATATCAGGCTGGTATGATGACAACGGAATGGGAACAACCGAGGCATGCCAGGTAGTAGAGGGCTATGCTGCGTCAAATAAAAAAGTAATACTTGGACCATGGATACACAATGCCAACAGTACAAGGGAAGTACACAATGTACCTTTTGAAAACAACTGTTTGAGAGATGATATGGACTATTTGCACCAATTATGGTTTGACAGGCACCTTAAGGGGATGGACAATGGCGTGAATAAGGGAAATCCAGTAGAGTACTATGCAGTAGGTGATAATAAGTGGGTAGGCTGCAATACCTGGCCTCCGGAGAACAGCAGTTTAACCGATATGTATCTTACAAGCGGGGGGAGTGCCAATACTTCATCAGGAGATGGAAGCTTGGCTTTTGAAAAAGTTGAAGAGACAGGTACGGACAGCTATGATTTTGACCCTGCCGATCCGGCTCCCCATATTATTGACATGTCGGAAAATGAGCTGGGAGTGCCGGAAAATTATGCGGATATGGAAAAGAGAAAGGATGTGCTTGTTTATACGTCGGATGCCTTGGCAGAGGATATAAGTATAGCCGGAGATGTGTATATAGAATTCCATGCAAGCAGTTCAGCCAAAGATACCGACTGGGTGGTCAGGCTTACTGATGTAGACAGGTCTGGAAACTCTATAAGATTGTGCGATGGAGTTTTGAGAGCCAAGTTCAGACAGGGCTTTGACAAGATGATTCTTTTAGAGCCGGGTAGAATTGAAAAATATGTAATCAAGACATCGAAGGTGGCAAATACCTTTAAAAAAGGCCATAAAATAAGACTTCAGATAACTTCAGGGGCAGAAAACCTTATATTCCCCAACCCCAATACAGGAAGCAACTTCTTTGAAGACACAAAAGCGCTGGTAGCCTCTCAAAAGATTTATCACGGAGGTAAATACGAAACAAAAATAAGGCTTCCCAGGGTAAAATAAAACAGATCCATAGAGAGGGTTACAGTTCCCACTGTAATCCTTTTTTATAGTGAATAAAATCTTGACATGGTTATTGGAAAGGCGTAGTATTATTATGTGCATATGCACATAATAAATTGAGGTGATATAATGCCAAGGCCCAGAAAGTGCAGAATGGTCAGATTTGTACCTGACAATCCATGCTTCCACCCTCAACTGCGGAATGCGGAGGAGGTTGTGTTGAATGTTGAGGAAGTCGAAGCAATACGCCTCTCGGATTTTTTAAGTCTGGATCAGGATGCTGCTGCGGATAGCATGGATGTATCGAGAGGAACCTTTCAACGGATTATCAATGAGGCACGCTGGAAGCTGGCTGATGCGCTGGTAAACGGAAAAATAATCCGGATAGAGGGTGGAGATTACAAAGTGACAAGTGATAAGCCCTGCTGCAAGGAACGCGGCATAAGCTGCGAGGGCAGAAGGTGCAGTAAAAGTGATATTTGTGAAGGAGGAAAATAAAATGAAAATTGCAATTGCAACAGAGAATGGTTTTGTGTCAGGGCATTTTGGAAAGTGTGAACAGTTTACGGTTTTTGAAACTGAGGATAAGCTTATAAAGGGTAAAGCACTATTGGACACAAGCACTCATGGACATGCTCTACTGCCGTCTTTTCTGCTTTCAAACGGTATTGAGGCTGTAATCGCAGGAGGTATGGGAGAAGGTGCAAAACAAAATCTGGATTCTCTTGGTATAAGAATAGTATCAGGAGCCAGAGGCAATGTGGATGAAGTAGTAAAGCAATTTCTTGACGGGACACTCAGGGTAAATGAGGAAGGATGTCATAGTGGCGGACAGCATGGTGGGCATCGTTGCAATTGTCACGGACATTAAGAGGAAGAGATATGTTTAATATTGTTTTATATATTTTGACTATTATACTCCTTGGCATGTCTTTTCTGAAGGATAAGAAAAAAACAAAGATGGCCTTGATTAAAGCCTGGAAATCCTTTGAGAACATACTTCCCCAATTTCTTTCCATTCTGATAATCATAGGTGTGATGCTTGCTGTGCTGAATCCGGATGCAATATCAGGCTTAATAGGCCAGGAATCGGGATGGACAGGTATAATCATTGCTTCTGTAATAGGATCGATTACATTAATACCGGGATTTGTCGCATTTCCACTGGCTGCTGCATTATTAAAAAGCGGCGCAGGGTTCATGCAGATAGCAGTATTTATATCAACACTAATGATGGTTGGAATTGTAACAATACCTGTTGAGATTAAATATTTTGGGAAAAAGGCTACGATTTTAAGAAATGTCTTTGCGTTTGCTTTCTCATATGTTGTAGCAATAGTAATTGGGGTGGTATTGAAATGAAAAAAATTGTTATGAGATATAAATTTTTTCTATTACTGATGGTTATAAACATTGTTATACTTGTCATATATCCGGCTATTGGGCAGAAGTTCTTAAGTGTAACCCGGAGCAATGCTCTGGAAATGATCTCAATAGTGCCTCCCATATTTATACTCCTGGGATTGTTGGATGTCTGGGTTGATCGTGGAGTTATGATCAGGCTTATGGGCGAGAAGTCCGGTATTATAGGAATAGCAATAGCGTTCTTTTTGGGATCAGCTGCAGCGGGACCGCTGTATGCAGCTTTCCCAATTGCCGGTATACTCTTAAAAAAAGGAAGCAAGCTTTCAAATGTACTAATTTTTATAGGAGCCTGGTCTACAACCAAAATCCCAATGTTGTTGTTTGAAGCTTCGGCAATGGGATGGAGGTTCATGCTGACAAGATTTGTCATTGACCTGCCTGGGATTGCTCTGATTGCTTATGTAACAGAGAAGCTTATGAATGATAAGGATAAGCAGTATATTTATGAACATGCGTCCACAATGAACTGATACAGAAAATGAATGAAGTCCACACAACTGCTATTGATGTGTGGACTTCATAGTTATGATGAAAATCAGCTCTGCGGTTGATTTTGCTGCTGGTTCTGAGATTGGCCGCTTTGCCCCTTACCCATCATTTGAGGTATTTGATTTATCAATTGATTAATATTACTTGCAGTAGGGCTAACAGGTATAACTGTGACATTGGCCCCATCAACGACTGCTACAGCATCGGTACTGATTCTTGCACCAAGGCCCAGTGCATCCATTCCGGCATTGCCGGTTCCCTGACCTGCAGCGGTAGTGCCCCCGGACATCTTGCCGGATGTATTGCCGCCGCCATATCCGATTGTCACGGAAATTATAGGTATAAGCGTTTTGTCACCTTGTGTAACAGGTTTTCCTAGTGTGCCCTCGTTTTGTGTGAAGGTTTCAATATTTGAGAAAAGTGTATCGATATTCTGATTTAAAGATGTATTTACTTCCATAAGTGTACCTCCTTAAATAAATTATAGTTCAGAAAAACTGAATTATTGACTAAATAAGCTTTAGCAGTGATCTGCCTAAGTTCAACTTTGCAGTGGCATTCAGATTGATATAGTCATTAATTGCAAGGAAGTCGGGTTTTTGACGTAACGACTCCACGTTAAAGAACTCAGATACCATAGTAACTGTGCTGCAGGCCAAACCTGTAACAAAGGGGTCCCGGAATCCATATTGGGTATTTACATGAATATCAGTGGGGTTAAGATTTCCAAGAATATTTCTATTACCATATACATTTTGTTTTTGCTTTATCTGTTTTGTTAAAATTCTTTTATTCAACAGGTATATGGTCAGGACCAGTCCGTTTTCCCCTTTTGTCATTACTGACCTTAGTAAAGGATATAGCCAAAATAGTGTCAGATGCATATCTGAGTTGGTGGAATCAAAAAATAAACTAACTTTTGATTTTACTGTAAATAATAAAACACTCAGAAGCAGAACTATTATAAATATGATAAACAGTAAAGTCATGGATTTTACCTCCATGTTCGCGGATATTGGAACCCTTAATATTTTAACCAATGAGTTTTTTTTTATCACGTCAGAATGTATTATGGATTACTTAATTATCCATCTGAATACGACGCTGCATATCGAATTATGAACTCATTTTTATACTTATATAAAGGCTCCCGTCTTTCTGCAGTTCAGCATAAAAAATCTCTTTAACAGAATTTACCCCAGCCAGTTTTATCTGTTGCTCCAACCATTCATCACTGAGATTTAACTCTTTTAGATTTTTTTGGACTGATTTTCCATCAACAATTATTTCTGTAGGTAAATACATTCGATTCTCAGGCTGAAGCTGCATATCCTTTTTTGTTACAGCTTCAAGGTCCGGCTTTTTTAATATGCTTAATTGGCCATTTGGTTCCAGTATTGCGTAATCAACATCTTTGATAGAAAAAACATTATTGGTTCGCAGCAGCATTGCAAGATCATCCATGTTTAGTCTTTGTGCAGCCAGTTCCTTTTGCATGATAACACCTTTTTTGATTACTATTGAAGGCTCACCGTCAAGCAATACCCTGGCTTTGGAAGATTTTAAGCTAAAATACTCAAGAAGGAATGTTAAGAAAGCCCATATCATAAGGCCAGTCACCCCATCGATAAGCTTTATATCTCTATGAACTACCATGTCACCAGCGATATTTCCCATAGCGATACCTGTTACATAAGTAAAGAATGTCAGATGTCCCAGTTGTTTCTTGCCAAGCAGGCGTGTCAAAACAAAGAGTACAGTAAATCCTATTATGGTTCTTACTGATGTTTCAAGTATAGTATGCATATTGCCTCCATATATTCTTTCCTATAAGTGAATACTTTCCCTATTCATATTTGCACTATTTTCAATTTCATTAATAATATTTGCGATGCCTGATTCCATTATTCCAGGGTCGACCTTTGTCACGCTTAATCTAAGGAATTTGTCATTTATATATTCTTTTAAATAGCAGCCATCGATATCGGATAATATTATATTCTTCTTTAATAATCCAGCGACTACGTCCCTCTGCTTGATCATATTCAGTATTTCCAGACCGGCATAAAAGCCCCCTTTTACAGGTATATGCCAGTGGATTGATGGGGAAACCTGCTTTTCCGCAAACCATTTCAAGCTATCCATTTTTTGGGAATATAAATTTTTTATCAGAATAGTGCGTAATACCCCTACTTCTGCAAGTGGGGGATGAAAGCGCATTCTAGCTGTATTTAAAAAAGCTTCATCAGCTAGGATATACCGAGCTGTCCATGTCTGTAAATATTTCTATGATACAGCTGCTTCAGGATGATTTTACAGACAAAGTAATGGAAATACTTGAGTGGCTTAAGCTAAGTCCCAAATACCTGGAGCTTGAGATTACAGAGTCGACACTGATGGAATCCTACGAGGTTATAGAAGAGAAGCTTAATATATTGAGGAGGAAAGGAATAGAAATCGCTTTGGACGATTTCGGCAAAGGCTATTCATCGCTATACTATTTAAGGCAGCTGCCAATATCTACTCTGAAGATAGACAAGTCTTTCATAGAAACCATAGAATCCGGAGGAAAGCACAAAACCTTGGCGAATTTTATGGTGAGAATAGGAAGGACCATGGGCTTGAACGTTGTGGCGGAAGGCGTGGAAACTCAAGAGCAGTTGGATTATCTGATTAAGAACAAATGTCATAAGATTCAAGGCTATTTTTTCAGCAAACCCATTTCAGGAGAAGCAGTTATTGAGTATTTAACGGCAAAAGGTTGAAGCATTTCAACTATTGGTATAATAGGGATACCTACATTCAGTGCATTTTATTGACAGTGGGGGGGAAAATTAATATAATTACCATAGGTTAAATGAGCCGGGTAGTCGGAAAATGTCCCGGTGCACTGAAAAGGACGGAGTGAATTAAATGAATAAAAGACCTGTTGTACTGGTTGTTATGGATGGTATAGGGATAAATGAAGCTGAATACGGCAATGCAGTGAAGGCTGCAAATACACCGACTCTCGATATGCTTATGGATCACAGCCCATATGCTCTGATAAAAGCCCACGGCATAGCTGTCGGACTGCCCTCCGATGAGGATATGGGAAACTCGGAAGTCGGGCATAATGCATTAGGCTGCGGGCAGGTTTACAGTCAAGGTGCAAAGCTGGTTAATGAGTCCATAGGGAATGGGAAAATGTACAGCTCCGATACATGGCGCAAGGTTGCCGGCAATTGTGCGGAGAGTGGCTCCGTTTTACATTTTATAGGCCTTCTGTCGGATGGAAATGTACATTCCAATATCGCTCATCTCATATCAATGATTATAAGAGCAAAAGAGGATAAGGTTAAAAGAGTACGGGTGCATGTGCTGCTTGATGGAAGGGATGTATTGGCTACATCAGCACTGGAGTATGTAGATAAGCTTGAGAAGGTATTTAATGAACTGAATGACAGCAGCTTTGACGGAAGAATAGCCAGCGGCGGCGGCAGGATGAAGATCACCATGGACCGGTATGAAGCAAATTGGGATATGGTGAGATTAGGCTGGGATACTCATGTATTGGGTAAAGGCAGAGAATTTGCTTCAGCAAGTGAGGCAATAGCCACTTATAGAGAAGAACTTCCCGGAGTCATAGACCAGGATCTGCCGCCTTTTGTAATAGTGGAAAAGGGCATACCTATAGGTACTGTTAGTGATGGGGACAGTGTCATTCTTTTTAATTTCAGAGGTGACAGGGCGATTGAAATCAGTATGGCCTTTGATTACGAGCACTTTGACAAGTTTGATAGAGGTGCACGCCCCAAGGTTGTGTTCTGCGGAATGCTTCAGTATGACGGAGACCTTAAGCTGCCGGAAAACTTCCTGGTCACACCTCCGGATATCAAGAATACATTATCCGAGCATCTGGTCAAACACGGTATAAAGCAGTATGCTGTTTCTGAAACACAGAAATATGGGCATGTTACATATTTCTGGAATGGCAACAGAAGTGAGAAGTTCGATGAAAAATCCGAGTTTTTTGAGGAAGTGCCTTCAGACAGGGTATCCTTTGATGAGCGTCCGTGGATGAAAGCCGCAGAAGTGACCGACAAGCTTATTGATGCTTTGAAGTCCGGTCAATATGACTTCTTGAGAGCAAACTACCCTAATGGAGACATGGTTGGTCATACCGGCAGCTTTAATGCCACCAGGATAGCAGTGGAAGCTCTTGATTTATGTCTTGCGAGAGTTGTGAAGGCAGTGGATGAGACAAAAGCCATACTTGTCATAACAGCGGATCATGGAAATGCAGATGAGATGCTTGAAAAATCCAAGGGAGGCACAGCCAAGGCAAAGACCAGTCATACACTTAACCCGGTGCCGTTTATTATATATGATAAAGCCCAAAGGCACGAAATCAGGCAGGGAAGCTTCGGACTTGCCAATGTTGCGGCTACTGTCACAGCGTTGCTTGGACTCGGCCATCCTGATTATTGGGAAGACAGCATGGTATATATAAATCGCACAAAGAAGATTACATAGAATAGAAGCGATTTATAACATCAAGGAAAACGTTTCGCACTATTGAACTAGTGCTTATTAACATCACTGATTCCCAGACCATTCAAAATGTTAATAATGCACTTCATTGATGTTGTGACCTGCTGCTATAACCGAATGCTATTACAGGGCACATTATGTAATGGATTTAGTGCGAAACATATAGCTATTAATTTTAACAAAATTGAGAAAAACCGGATAAATTTTTGCTATTGTGGTATAATAATATTAGGTATAGAGTTATTCAGCCATTTAGCATGCAGATATACACCACCTCTGACGGGTGGTTTTGTCTTTTGATTATCCTTCTATACAGCTTTATGACAAGCCTAGGGCTTGTAGGGTTAAAGGATTGAAGGAAGTGCTTGTTAACACTATGAAAGATAAGGAATTTGTTCTGTTAATAAGGCACTAGTACAGGGAAAAGGAGAATGCCGGATTTGAAAAGAATTTATAGAATGAAAAAAACAGTATCAATGAAACAGTTTCTTACCGAGTTTGGAGGAGAATTCTCCAAGCATATGAAACAAAGATTGCTTGAGCTTGGAGCAAGGTGTGTTCTGACCAGAAAGGACGAAAGCTTCATACTTGACATAAAACATGTTGAACACACAAAGTACAAATGCGGTCCTCAGGATAGTGCTGCTGTAAATCAAAAGGAGTACGCTTTTGGACAGTTTATTGTTCACGAGGGAATATTATATTTTTCAAAATGCTGTCTGGAAAATGACGATATAATGCAAGCACCTGTTGTATACAGCATCTACGATTATTTAAACAGTGAAGAATTAGAACTCGAGGGAGATATCAGAGGGAAAAAGGTAACTGACGAGAATATTGACTATATAATAGATAACATATTGACAGTGTGCCCTGAGGTATCAGCAGAGCATATGGCTATTGTGTCCAGGTATTAAGAGGAATATGATGACCAAAAAGGATTTTGAATATTACGGCTTAAGCAAGGAGACCCTGAAGGCTTTGAAAAAGCTAGGATATGACAGCCCGACAGAGGTCCAGGAAAAGGTCATACCTATGGTATTCAAGGGTATGGATATAATAGTAAAGTCACAGACGGGAAGCGGCAAGACAGCTGCTTTTGCTATACCCATATGTGAGAGACTGGAGCTGGAGAAAAGAAATCCCCAGGTTCTTGTGCTCACTCCCACAAGGGAACTGGCTGTGCAGATAAAAGAGGATTTTTCTCACCTGGGCAGGTTCCGGAGGATAAGATGCACAGCTGTATATGGCAAGCAGCCGATGGAAATACAAAAGCGGGAGCTGAGACAGCGGGTGCATGTGGTTGTGGGCACCCCGGGAAGAACCTTTGACCATATTGAGCGGCAGAATCTGAACCTTGAGGAAATAAGATACCTGGTTATCGATGAAGCGGACAAGATGCTGGATATGGGCTTCATAGACCAGGTGGAAGCAATAATAAAGCTTCTCCCTGATAATAGAACAACCATGTTGTTTTCTGCAACCATGCCGGAGATGATTGAGGAAATTTGCAATAAATATATGAAGAGACCCCAAAAAGTAGAGGTGGTTTCTAAGGTTTCCACTACAGAAAAAATACAGCAATATTGTTATGAAGTTGAGGAACCCGATAAGTTCTATCTCCTCAAGAAAATAATTTATACGGAAAAACCGGAAAGCTGCATCGTATTCTGCAATACAAGAGAAAAGGTAGAAAGCCTGCTCGGTAAAATGAAGTCAGAGAGATTCTTTTGCGAAGGCTTGCACGGCGGAATGGAGCAAGGCCAAAGATTAAGCGTTGTGCAGAGCTTCAAGAGGGGTGAATTTCATTTTCTGGTTGCAACTGACGTAGCGGCAAGAGGAATTCATATAGATGATGTTACCCACGTTGTCAATTATGAGGTACCTATGGAAAATGAAAGCTACATCCATAGGATAGGCAGAACGGGACGTGTGGAAAACAGGGGGATAGCAATTACGCTGGCCTCTCCCAGGGAGCTGAGATTTCTGCAGGATATAGAAGAATATGTACAGTATAAGATACAAAGAAGAGAGCTGCCTTCGGAGGCCGAGGTTCAAAAGGGCAAGGGAGCTTTTGAGGATAAGATAAAGTCCAAGCCGAAAGCCAAGAAAAACAAGGCGGAGGCACTGAATAGAGATATTACAAAAATACGCATTAATGCAGGCAAAACCAAGAGAATGAGACCGGGGGACATACTGGGAGCGATATCGAATATTAAGGGAGTTAATCCGGATGATATTGGAATAATAGATGTGCAGGATACCTGCTCCTATGTAGAAGTATTTGGCAGAGATGCCGACTATATAGTCAGGGAGCTTCAGGATACAAGCATAAAAGGAAAAGTGCATACAGTCAGGAAGGTAAGGTTCCGAAATACATAAAAAGGCAACTCCGGGAGCGGCTGTATATACATTTCTGTATATACGGCCGAAATATTTTTTGAAAAACTATTGACATATACTGAATTACGTAATATATTACCTATATAGGTAATATATTACGTAATTCAGTAAGGCATGTTTGGAGGTGTAAAAGTATGGATGCAATTGATAAGCAAAAGTATATATTCGGCAGTATTTTTCTGCTGGCAAACAGGCTGCAGGTCGTAGGGGACCAGTATCTTGGGAGAGACGACATTACTACAAAACAGTGGTTTCTGAATGTAATGATATCACAGTTCGGTGATAATCCCCCGACATTGAGCGAGGTAGCAGAGCTCATGGGCAACTCCCGCCAGAATGTGAAGCAGCTTGCACTGAAGCTTGTGGAAAAAGGCTTCCTGACTATTGAGAAGGATGGGCATGATGCCAGGGCCTTAAGGCTTGTGCTGACAGATAAAAGCCGGAGGTTCTGGGGAAAAAGGCAGAAGCAGGATGACGAATATTTGGAGGATCTTTTTAGGAGTTTCAGCCTGGAGGAAATAGATGTGATGTGTAAGGGCTTCGGTAAACTGTTTGAGAAGATAAAGAAATTGGAGAAGTTATCAAATGGAAGGATGTATTAAATGAATAGGTTAGGAGGATTATTATGTCATTAGTTATATTGGACGCAATGGAAGCAGGGAACGGGATTTCAAATAAGCTGAAAGAGGAGCTGCTGCAGGCAGGCAAAGAGTTTTCATACTTTGAGCTTAGGGATATGAACATTCTGCCTTGCAGGTCCTGTGGGGCATGTGGATTTAAATCTCCCGGCAAATGTGTGCTAAAGGATGATTCCCATGAAATATTACGGGCCATAGCAAGGGGCAATACCCTTGTAATGCTTACAAACATAAGGTTTGGAGGATATAATTACACACTTAAGAAAGCTGTGGATAAATTTATGAATCTATGTCTTCCTTCATATACGGTAGAACATGAGCATCTTCTGCATCCTAACCGTTATGGCAGCAAATTCATCGTTGGCATCGGAGTGCACGGAGGGGATTCAAAGGATCAGGAAAACTGCTTCAAGAGGTTGGTAGAGAATAATGCATTCAATCTGCAATCGGAATATAGGACACTTATATTGAAGCCTTCTGAAGATATGGAGAATGTGAAACAGGAAATAAACAGTATGATCAGGGAGGTGTGCTGATTATGGGTAATAAAAGACTACTCTTGCTCAATGGAAGCTCAAGGAAAAAAGGGACCTCCTACAGCTTTTCCAGGACGATAAAGCTACTTGCAGAGGCTTCGGGAAATAAAGCTGAAATCATTCATATAATTGACTACTTTGACGGCAAGGAGAATTTCGATTCCTTGAGGGAGCTTATATCTCAAAACGATATCATAGCTATGATAGCCCCTTTATATTCAGATACACTGCCCTGCTTTGATATCTGGCTCTTGGAGAAGCTGGCGGATGAGTGCGGCAATGATCTGAAAGGCAAGAGCTTCTTCGCAGTCGGTCAGTGCGGATTCCCGGATATAACCAGGATAGAGCCGCTGCTTGACAGCTGCAGGTTATTTGCCGGGGAGACAGGGATGAACTGGCTGGGAGGATTGGCTTACGGCGGAGGTGCCATGCTGAATGGAGCCTTGCTGGAGGAGTTGGGTAAAAAGGGGGAGAACATCACCTTGGGCTTTAAGCTTGCACTTCAGGAAATACTTCAGGATAAAAAAATACCCTCCAAATCCCAGGAGCTGATAACAATAAAAATCCCAAAGCTTTTATACCGGCCATTGGCAGCGTACCTGAACAATAACGCCAGAAAGCAGGCCCGTGAGGCCGGGAATGTAGACTATGCAAGGAAGATCTATTTGGAATAGACCTTCTTAACTATACGTCAAGCTTCATATCTCCAAGCTTGATCCAGCCTTTTTTACGCATGTATTCCGAGACGAACAGGGTTATCACTGCCGGTGCAAGGAAATGAAGTCCAAGAATCAAAGGCAGAGAAGCGGCTCCCATAGTTTCTACAGTGGCGAATTGTCCTACCAGACCGCTGGTACCCATACCTGCACCTACAGAGCTATTCCGCATCCTGAATACTGCGGAGGCCACAGGTCCAAGAACAGCACTGGCTATGGTAGGCGGTACCCAAATAAGGGGATTTTTCACGATATTAGGAACCTGCAGCATGGAGGTTCCAAGCCCTTGGGCAACCAATCCCCCAAGCTTGTTTTCCCTGTAGCCGGCAACCGCAAAGCCTATCATCTGAGCACAGCAGCCTACAGTTGCAGCTCCTGCGGCAAGCCCGTCCAGCTTCAAGGAAATTGCCAAAGCGGCACTGCTTATTGGAAGGGTCAATACCATACCCATTATGGTAGAAACCAATATTCCCATAGGGATAGGCTGCAACTCGGTTGTATAGTTGACCATTTGCCCCAGAGCTGTCATCAGAGATGACATGAAGGGGCTTACAAAGATGCTGGTGAGTCCTCCTGCGATAATTGTAGCAGCAGGAACCAGAATGATATTGAGCTTGGTTTTCCCATGTACCAGCTTTCCTACTTCTGCACCAATCAGAGCTGCAAATAAAGCTCCAACAGGCTCTCCTATTTTTATAGCATATGTACCTGTGGAAGCCAGCAGCAAGGTCTGTGCTCCAAGTGCCCCGGTGACTAGCGAAGAGAATACGGATAATACAGGAGCTTTAACACCATATGCCACTGCTGCTCCTATAGCAGGTCCCATCATAAGCTGAGCAATATTTCCGAAGCCTACGAGTATAGGAATTCCCAGCTTTTCTCCAATCTGCTTTAGAATCAGACCTATTATAAGGGAGGAGAAAAGACCTTGGGCCATGAAGTTCAGTACATTTATCAAGTATTCCTGAAAATTGAATTTCTTTTTTTCCATAGTATCGCCCCGTTTAATAAGGTATTAATTAAAGAATACCCATATTTTATACAAAAATGTATATGAATATATTATGAATCAAAGTTATTATCAAGTAAAGCTATAAAATGGAAAAAGAGGTTGAAGCAACCTCTTCTAATTCTACTTTGTATAATTATCGAAGTAACTCTGGATGTATATGATAGGTGTGCCTTTATCTCCGCTGCCGGAGGTCAGATCACAAAGAGAACCTATAAGATCTGTAAGCCTTCTGGGGGTGGTTCCCTGTGCTTCCATGCTGCCTACAAGGTCTGACTCCTTATTCCTTATATACTCAGAGACAGCCTTCTTAAGCTCTTCCCCTTTTAAACCGGCAAAGTTGTTATCCGCAATATATTTTAACTTGATTTCATTAGGTGTACCTTCGAGACCTGAGGTGTAAGCCGGGGATACAACAGGATCTGCAAGCTCCCATATCTTGCCCACGGGGTCCTTGAATGCCCCATCACCGTAGATCATAACTTCAACCGTCTTGCCGGTCTTTTCTTTAAGCATGCTTTGAATGTTGTCAACAATAGGCTGGCAATTGCGTGGAAAAAGCTTGACACTTTCTTCTGTTGCCTTGTTGGAGCCCAACAGACCATAGGTTTCGTTGCAGCCGCTGCCGTCAATAGATGCCGTCATAATATCATCGAGACTATACACCTTTTCCCCTCCATTTGCTTTCAGGATTCTCTTTGTTCTGGCCCTTGTGTGAATATCGCAAGCAAGCACATTCTTTGTATATTTCAGAATTGTAGCGGGATTGTTTGAAAACACTATCTCACATTCAGCTCCACATTCTACAATCAAGGATTTATAGTAATCGATATAATCAACACCGGTAAAAGGATGTTTGCTATAACCGAAATAGCTCCGGAAATCCTTTTCGGTCAGGACATCTGTCCAAGGGTTCACACCTTTTGCGTCAAGATCATCGATATCCACTAATTGATTTCCTACTTCGTCAGCGGGATAGCTGAACATCAGAACGATTTTTCCAGCTCCTTTTGCAATGCCTCCAAGACACACAGCAAAGCGGTTGCGGCTTAGGATAGGGAATATCACGCCGATGGTGTCCTCTCCGAATTTGACTTTAACATCTTTTGCAATTGCTTCAGTTGTTGCATAGTTTCCTTGAGCGCGGGCAACCACTGATTCGGTTACAGCAACAATATCCTTGTCATTAATATGCAAGCCCTCTATTTCGCAGGCTTTCAATACAGTATCCACAGCAATTTCCGCTATATTATCCCCTTGCCTTATAATAGGAGCACGAAGACCTCTTGAAACGGTACCTGTTATTCTCTCCATTCAAATCTCCCCCTTAAGTGATTTTGATATTATATATTATTCTACTCTTGTACTATACATCAGCATGTGATATAAGTAAAATAAATATGTGCTATGGTAGCTATAAGGAGTAATTATACGATGGTAAAACTGGATTTGTACAGGGTATTCTGTGAAGTAGCAAAATCTCAGAGCTTTTCAAAAGCCGCAGTAGCACTTTATATGACACAGCCGGCCGTAAGTCAGGCAATAATGCAGCTTGAAAGAGAACTTGAGATGCGTCTTTTTACACGGACGCCCAAGGGCGTAGTGCTTACAAATGAGGGGAAGCTATTGTTTGAATATATCAGTTCAGCTATGAACCTGATCAATACAGGAGAAAAAAAGCTTGCGGAAATTAAGAATCTAATGGCAGGGGAACTGAGAATAGGTGTAGGAGATACGATTTCGCGTTATTTTTTGCTGCCGTATTTGGAAAAATTTCATAATCTCCATTCGAATATTAAGTTGAAAATCTTTAATGGTACGACAATAGAGCTTTGTGCCATGTTAAAATCAGGAGAAATTGATATTGAAATATGCAATTTGCCTATAGAGGACACGGCTTTGGAAATAGTAAAATGTATGGAGGTTCATGATATTTTTGTTTGTGGGGAAATGTATAAGGATAGGACTTCAATACCTATGAGTTTTGAGGATATAGCGGGGTTTCCACTGATATTCCTTGAAACCAGATCGAATTCAAGACAGTACGTAGAAAGATATATGCTGTCAAAAGGGGTCAGCATTAAGCCGGAGATTGAACTTGGATCCCATGAACTGCTTTTGGAATTTGCAAAGATCAATCTGGGCATATCCTGTGTAATCAAAGAATTTTCCCTTGAGTATCTTAAGAATGGGGTATTGCATGAAATAGAGCTGATCGATGAAATTCCTGCAAGAAGTATTGGAATATGTTCTTTAAAGAGTATACCCCTTTCACCTGCTTCATCAAGCTTTGTTGCTGCTTTGGAATTGGAGTATACTTAGTAATGATAAAAACCACCATATGAGAGTTTTACATGCTATAAAGATATAAGTATCATACCAGGTATTGAGCTCGAGTTTGTCCGATACCTGGTTTTCGATTTTTTGGAATGGTTATAATAGCATAACAAGCCTATTGACAAATAATAATATAAAAACTATAATATAGTTCGTATACGAAATATATATATACGAATATTTTCGAAACGAAATAATATTAAAGAAGGTGTAACACCGATGGATGAAACAAGTAATGGCCTTAAAGTATTAAGAGTATTGAAACGTGTGAAGCATTCCATAAAGCAGAATGTGATGCAGCATTTCAAGGAAATGCAGCTGACAGCACCTCAGGGTATGGTGATAGGAATCCTGGGCCACTATGGGAGAATGAAGGTCAGTGATCTGAGTGAAAAGCTGGGATTGTCCAACAGCACTGTGTCAGGTATTGTTGATAGATTGGAAAAGCAAGGTCTGGTTGAAAGAATCAGAAGTGGAGAAGATAGAAGAGTGGTTTATGTCAGTATGACTGCAAATTTCAGCAAAACCGCACAGGAGCATTTCGGTGAAGTCGAAAGAATGCTTGAGAATATAATGAGTAAGGCCACTCCGGAGGAACTTGATATAATACTTAGCGGATTGGAAACACTGGAAAAACTAATGGACAACCAGAAGGAACAATTATAATACGAGAGGTAGATATAGATATGGTAAAACTAGCAAAATATTTGAAGCCTTATACTGCAATTATCCTTGCTGCCATACTCCTGCTCTTTGTGCAGGCTATAAGCGACCTGTCACTGCCTGACTATATGTCCAATATAGTAAACAAGGGCATCCAGCAGGGGGGTATTGAGAATGCGGTGCCAATGGCTGTACGGCAAAGTACTATGGAAAAGCTGGTACCATTCATTGATAAAGAGGATAGGGAAAAGGTTGCTGCCAGTTATACATTGATTGATAAAACAAGTCAGGATTATGGAATGTATCTGGATAAATATCCGAAATTGGAAGAAGAACCTGTTTATGTTCTTAAGAATATTGACAACTCACAACTTGACAAGCTTAATCCTATAATGGGCAAGGCATTACTGGCTGTTTCGGGTATGGAAAAAATAAAAGCAGGAGCGAAGAATACGCTAATACCATCTAATAACATAAAAATCCCGTTTGCAGTATTGGATGACAAAATGATAATCCAGTCGGCAGCAGGTCTGGTCAAGGCCGAATATATTGCCCTCGGTATGGATACCGGCAAAATCCAGAGCAGTTATATAACCGGAACGGGAATAATTATGCTTCTGATATCCCTGCTTGGCGGAATAAGCTCCGTATTGGTAGGACTACTGGCGGCCAGGGCAGCGGCAGGCTTGTCACGGGATTTGCGCAGAGATGTATTTGCAAAAGTAGAAGGCTTCTCAAATACAGAGTTTGATAAATTCTCTACTGCTTCACTTATAACAAGGACAACAAATGATGTTACCCAGATTCAGATGCTTGTTATTATTATGATCAGAATGGTGATATATGCGCCGATAATGGGAGTAGGAGGGGTTCTCAAAGCTATAGCGAAAAGTGCCTCCATGTCATGGATTATTGCATTGGCAGTTCTGGTGCTTTTAGGCTTGATTCTGGTTGTATTTGCAATTGCACTGCCAAAGTTCAAGCTGATTCAGAAGCTCGTAGACAGGCTAAATCTGGTTACCCGTGAAAACCTTTCGGGTATGATGGTTATAAGGGCTTTTAACACACAGGACTTCGAAGAAAAAAGGTTTGACAAGGCGAACAGGGATCTTACGAGTACCAACCTGTTCGTAAACCGTGTAATGGTGTTCATGATGCCTGCTATGATGCTTATAATGAACGGCATTACCTTGCTCATTGTATGGGTAGGGGCACAGCGGATTGAAAGCTCAGGTATGCAGGTAGGTGACATGATGGCGTTCATGCAGTATGGAATGCAGATTATGTTTGCATTCCTTATGATGTCCATGATGTTTATCATGATACCAAGGGCATCTGTATCTGCACAGAGGATTGCCGAAGTGCTGGAAACAAAGCTTGAAATTTTAGATCCGAAGGAGCCTGAGCATTTTGCCAGGAGTATAAAAGGTGTTGTAGAATTCAGAGATGTTACCTTCAGATATCCCGGTGCAGAGGCAGATGTGCTTAAGAATATAAGCTTTAAAGCCTTTCCCGGGCAGACCACTGCTGTTATAGGCTCTACAGGCTCAGGGAAAACAACTCTTGTCAACTTGATCCCCCGCTTCTATGATGTGACAGGAGGCGCTGTTCTTATTGATGATATTGATGTAAAGGCTGCAGAGCAGAAGGAGCTTCGTGAGAAAATCGGCTACGTGCCTCAGAAAGCTTTTTTGTTCAGCGGGACAATTGAATCAAACTTGAAATATGCCAATGAAGGAGCATCAGAGGAGGACTTGAAAAAAGCCATAGAAATTGCTCAAGTTGAGGATTTTATAAATGAAAAGCAGGAGGGTATGGGAAGGGAAATTTCCCAGGGAGGAGCAAATGTATCCGGAGGACAGAAGCAGAGGCTGTCAATTGCCCGTGCTCTGGTGAAGAAACCCGAAATATATATCTTTGACGACAGCTTCTCAGCTCTTGACTTTAGGACTGATGCCGCCCTCAGAAGGGAGCTTAAGGCTCAGACCGGTTCAAGTACAATGCTGATAGTTGCACAGCGTATTTCAACCATTATAAACGCTGAACAGATAATAGTCCTGGATAATGGAAGGGTTGTAGGCATAGGCACCCATAAGGAGCTCATGGAAAACTGCAGTACCTACCAGGAAATCGCTTTATCGCAGCTTTCAAGGGAGGAATTGGCATGAGTGAGAGAAGCAACAGGGATATACGCCCCAACCAGATGAGAGGGCGCGGCGGTATGGGTCACGGACCCGGTGGAGGTATGATGCAGGGTGGAGAAAAAGCTCGTGATTTCAAGAGCACAATGAGAAAGCTGCTTAAGCACTTAAGTATTTACAAAGTATCAATAATCATTGTTTTCATATTTGCAGCGGCAAGTGCGGTGTTTACCATAGTAGGCCCAAAAATCCTGGGTAAAGCTACTACGAAGCTGTTTGAAGGTGTTATGGACAAAATTTCCGGTACCGGCGCTGGGATAGACTTTGTTTATATAGGAAGAATAATCATAATTTTAGCTGGCTTGTATCTTATCAGCACTGTATTTGGTTATATACAAGGCTGGGTGATGTCCGGTATTTCCATGAAGGTAAGCTACGGCTTCAGAAAGGACATTTCTGAAAAAATCAACCGTATGCCGCTGAGATACTTTGACGGCACAAATCATGGAGAGATACTGTCCCGTGTCACCAATGACGTTGATACACTAAGTCAGACACTTAATCAGAGCCTGACACAGATTATCACATCCCTTACTACGGTAATAGGAGTACTCGTCATGATGCTGAGCATAAGCTGGCTTATGACTATTGCAGCAGTTTTCATAATTCCAGTCTCCTTAGTGTTCATAATGTTCATTGTAAAGCGCTCTCAGAAATATTTCAAGGAGCAGCAGGATTATCTGGGAAATTTAAACGGGCACATCGAGGAAATGTATGGCGGCCACACTGTAATGAAAGCTTTTAACGGAGAGGGAAAAAGTGTTCAAAAGTTTGATGGATTAAACGGCAAATTATATGGGGTTGCCTGGAAGTCACAATTTTTATCCGGTATGATGATGCCTATAATGAATTTCGTGGGGAACCTCGGCTATGTGGCAGTATGCATATTGGGCGGATGGCTTACCATCAGAAATGCCATCGAAATCGGGGATATCCAGGCCTTCATCCAGTATGTACGTTCATTCACACATCCGATTACTCAGATTGCCAATATTTCAAATGTTCTTCAACAGACTGCTGCTTCTGCCGAGCGTGTATTTGAGTTCATGGCAGAAGAGGAAGAGGTTCCTGAGACCTCAAACCCCGTCAAGCTTGAAAAAGTACAGGGCAGTGTGGAATTCAGAGATGTGCACTTTGGATATGACCCGGAGAAAATTATTATAAATGATTTTTCTGCAGCTGTTAAGCCGGGGCAGAAAGTCGCTATTGTAGGTCCTACCGGTGCGGGCAAAACAACCATGGTTAAGCTTCTGATGCGTTTTTATGATGTAAGTGAAGGTGCAATACTGGTTGATGGCCATGATATAAGGGAATTTAACCGTAACGAGCTGCGTTCAGTTTTCGGTATGGTATTACAGGATACCTGGCTTTATAACGGAAGCATTATTGAGAACATCCGATATGGCCGCCTTGATGCAACTGATGAAGAAGCTATTGCCGCTGCAAAGGCAGCCCATGTTGACAGCTTCGTCCATAACCTGCCGGAAGGCTATAATATGGTATTGAATGAAGAGGCCTCGAATGTATCACAAGGGCAGAAGCAGCTTATTACAATTGCAAGGGCGATACTTGCAGACCCGAGGATACTGATACTTGACGAAGCTACAAGCTCTGTAGATACACGTACCGAGGTGCAGATACAAAAGGCAATGTCAAACCTGATGAAGAACCGTACCAGCTTTATCATTGCCCACAGGTTGTCAACAATCAGGGATGCAGACTTGATTCTGGTAATGGATCACGGAGATATCGTTGAACAGGGTGTCCACAAGGAGCTGCTTGAAAAGGGAGGCTTCTATGCAAGTCTTTACAACAGCCAGTTTGAAAGCACTAGAGTAAGTTGAGTATAGCTTTATAAAGATTAACAGTTGTGATACAATTAATTGCATAAACAAGTAGAATAGGAGGGACCAAAAACTATGGAAGAAAGAAGAAAGTCCAAAAGACTCCCCCTAAAGCTGGAATTGAAGATTTCTTCACTGTTTAAACAGAATTATGAGCTTATACCGGATATTAATGAGAGTATTGCAGTGAAGGACATATCCAAGACTGGAATGGGCTTCATATGCAGGCATGAGCTGCCTTTGAATTATTATTTTGATGCAAAGATACAATTGACTCCAAACAAGTACTTCTATGCCGTATTAAAAATCGTACGCATTAGTAAGACCGAGGAGGGATACTCTGTGGGCTGTGAATTCGTAGGCTTGGCGGATATACTGAGCATGAGAGTGGATCTGTATGGCGAAGAGCTGGAAGAAATCACAGAGTAGCGTTAATCAGGTACGATAATCTTTGACTACAGTCTATCATCCGGATTGTAGTCTTCTATTGTATGGGAAAGAATATTTTCCATACATTTGTCTATATAATAACTATTTTACTTCTTATAAAGAATTATTATTTGAAAACGATAATAATTATGATATAATAAATAATATTATAATTACAGGAAATATTTTGCTATTATGCATGAAATATAAGGAGGATGGAGCATGTTTGGGAAATCAGCAGGAAAGCCTTGTAATGAGGCAATATGTATTCTGAACTATGTGGAAAAGAGATTGAATGGTGAAGAGGTGCAAGAACCGGGAGTGGAGTATCCTATTCATATGACTGTTTTAGAGTATTTTAACAAGCTGCTTGCCAATGAAAAGCAAATGTCGGCAGCAGCCAAGCAAATGCTTATAATTACAGCAGCTTTAAGCAGCTTTGATGTCAATATGTCTCACAGTGCCTATAAGCTTATTGATTTTGCAAAGGAAATGTCCATGCTGAGTGAATCCAACCTGGCAATAGTGGAGCAAACAACTGCAAGCATGAATCAGGTGAATGATACGGTCAGCAATACCGCTGATACACTGGAGCAGTTAGCGGCAGCGTCAGAGGTGCTTGTCACAAGGAATAATCAAAGCCTGTCGCAGATTGAAGAAGTAAATGATCTGAAAAATAATGTAATGGCTGATGCAAATATAATGAGTCAACAGATTCAACAATTGGTTGAAATGGCAAACAAAGTAAACGATATAGTCAATGATGTAAAGAAAATTGCTGATCAGACAAACCTGCTGGCACTTAATGCTTCTATTGAAGCGGCAAGAGCCGGGGAGCACGGAAGAGGCTTCTCTGTAGTAGCTCAGGAAATCAGAAAGCTTGCAGATGATACAAAGATAAGTCTGGGAGGTATGAACACCTTTGTTAATAATATACAGAGTGCAGCTTTGTCCGGAAAGGAAAGCATGGACAGTACTATAAATGCTACTGTTGAAATGAGCGAAAAGCTGGAGGCTATCACCGGAACTATCAGGGAAAATGTTGATATGCTTCATAGCACAATAGATGATATACAGATAATAAATGAGTCTATGGACGGGATAGAGGGTGCAACTAATGAAATCAATCAAGCAATGGAAGCCTCCAGCCGTGATGCTGAAAAGCTTAGTCAAATGACACAGATAATAACAAAGGATGCAACACAAAGCGCGGAATATGCAAAGCAGATATCCGATATAGATGATTCATTATCAGGGATTGTAAGGGAAATGATGCAAGCCCTGCTCGGAAGTAAAAATGCGATGAGCAACCAGGAGCTTATACAGAACCTGAAGAGTGCAAAAGAAGCACATGGTAAGTGGGTAATCAATCTCAAAAATATTGTAGATGAAATGAGATCATACCCAATACAGATCAACAGTTCAAAATGTGCTTTCGGACATTTTTACAATTCCATAAATATTAATCATCCGTCTATTGAGGCGGATTGGAAGGAAATTGACAGTATACATGGCGAATTACACAACTACGGACATAAAGTTCTTGATGCTGTAAAGGAAAGAGATGCCTCCAAAGCACAGGAATACTTCTACAAGGCAGAGGAGCTGTCAAGGTCGGTTTTGTCCCGTTTGGACAAAGTAATATCAGAGGTAGAGGAGCAAGAGGGAAAAGGAGTGCGGGTATTATAAAGTCTGACTACAGTCGTGTAATTCCGGCTGTAGTCTTTTTGTTGTACGTATACACTCCATTGGAATTATGAATATAAAATGTTTTTCGTGAAATGTATATATGATAAAATAGTTAGGAAGGATGGCAATTGCTTCTGCCTTAACAATACATGAAACAGAGAAGGAGTATCCGATGAACCTTATAAGTATGGAGAACATAACCAAAAGCTATAGTGAGAGAATTCTTCTTGATGATATAAGTCTCGGGATAAATGATGGGGATAAAATAGGCATTGTAGGATTAAACGGAGTAGGAAAGAGTACTCTTCTCAAAATAATTGCCGGAATTGAAAATCCGGATGGGGGAAGGATTATCAGAGGCAATTCTGTTTCTATCGAATATTTATCACAGAGCCCATATTTTGATCCTGAGGCATCAGTGCTGGAACAGGTTTTCAAGGGTGATTCTCCGATAATGAAGCTGGTCAGGGAATATGAAGCAGCTTTATGGGAACCGGGTGAGAACAACGAGAAGCTTTTAAAGCTAAGCAGTGAGATGGACAGGATGAATGGCTGGAGTCTGGAGATTGAGGCAAAAGGGGTGTTGACCAAGCTTGGCATTACTGATTTTCATGAGAAAATTGCAGTTTTGTCCGGAGGCCAGAAAAAGAGGGTTGCCTTGGCATCAGCTTTGATCAATCCTTCAGAGCTGCTTATATTGGATGAGCCTACCAATCACCTTGACAACAAGACAATAGATTGGCTTGAGGAATATTTGAGCAAGCGGAAGGGTGCTTTGCTGATGATCACCCATGACAGGTACTTCCTGGACAGGGTTGTGAATGAAATCGCTGAACTGGATACAGGAAAGCTTTATCTGTATAAGGGAAATTACAACAACTTCATAGAGAAGAAAATAGAAAGAGTAGAGCGTGAGTCTGCCAGTGAGCGGAAAAGACAGACTCTGCTGAAAAAGGAGCTGGCCTGGATAAGCCGGGGTGCCAAAGCCCGTACAACAAAACAGAAATCAAGAATAGAGCGGTTTGAGAAATTAAATGAGCAAACAGTTGATTTGACCGGAGAAAAGCTTGACATATCTGTGGGCAGCAGCAGACTGGGGAAAAAGATAATTGAGCTGTCTCACATAAGCAAGAGCTTTGGTGAAAATAAAGTGATTGAGGACTTCAGCTACATTGTTCTCCGGAATGACAGGGTAGGTATCATAGGGGCTAATGGAACCGGAAAAACAACATTGATGAATATAATAGCAGGAATAATAGAACCGGACTCCGGAACTGTGGAGATCGGGGAGACTGTCAAAATAGGCATGTTCTCTCAGGATTCCTGTCATATTGAGGACGGAAGAAGGGTTATTGAGTATATAAGAGAAGGGGCGGAGTATCTGGAAACGGCGGAAGGAGAAAAAATATCCGCATCACAGATGTTGGAGAGGTTCCTATTTCCCTCTTCTTCACAGTGGACACCCTTATCGAAGCTTTCCGGCGGGGAGAAGAGAAGGCTGCAGCTGCTGAGAGTATTGATGGAAGCGCCTAATGTGCTTCTTCTGGATGAGCCAACCAATGATCTTGATATAGAAACGCTGACTATATTGGAGGATTATATTGAAAGCTTTCAAGGGGCAGTTATCGCAGTATCCCATGACCGGTACTTTCTGGATAAGACGGCAGACAGGATTTTTGTCTTTGAAGGCAAGGGAAATATAATGAAATACACCGGCAATTATACAGATATCAAAGAAAGCGGTATTTTAGAAGCTATAGACGATACTCTTGGACAAAAAGCAAAGGAAAGAGATAAGTGTTATGAGGCTAAGACTACCGCTGTGAGGGATAAAGAACGGCCTGTAAAATTTACCTTCAAGGAACAGAGGGAATACGAGGAGATTGACACTGTAATTGCCCTTTCGGAGGAAAAGGTTAAAGAGCTGACTGATAAGCTTGCTGCTGCAGCCAGTGATTATGTATTGCTCCAGAAGCTGATGAAGGAGAAGGAAGAAGCGGAGCATCAGCTGGAGGAAAAAATGGAAAGATGGGTTTATCTTAACGAACTGGCGGAAAAAATAGAAAGAAGAGGCTCTTAACTTGAGCCTCTTCTTTCTATTTTTGTGCTCTTAAGCTATCGAGGACATTTTTAGCGTCGGGAGCCATTTTGAAGAAGTCGGTTATTTTGTCGCAGTTGTAATTATCACATTTGCTGCAATTTTCCTGGGCTTTTTCATTATTGCATTTTCTTATGTTGCACTCAAGACAGTAGGAGAAAAGCACCTCTGAGCCGCAGCCGAGACAATTTACATCCTTTGCTTGAATTTCGGCATTGAACATCTTGCTCCAGTTCTCGGCAGTCTTTTTCCTGAGATCATCATCGTTGTTTCTGGTTGCGGTGTACGCGTCACAATTGTGGCATTCTATTCCGCAGCAGGCTATAATTTTATCCATATTATACCTCCGTTTTTAATTTATGACTTTATTGTATACGAACATATGTTCTAAGTCAATACTTTAATAAAATAAATAAGGAGAGGCTTTAAAAGCTTCTCCTTGATTTAGTCTTTATAATTTGAAAGTGCGGTACTTGTTGTATTAATTGCATTTTCTACAGCATTCAGGGTGTTTTGAATTTGCTGCTTGTTTTCCGGTTTTTCAACTGTGCTGAGAGCCTGATTCAATGAAATTTTTGCATCGCTTAGCTGGCTGAAGACTTTCTGTACCTGCTGTTTCGCATTTTTCCCCGGCATATCATCATACCTCCATGAATTTATGATTTAACTTATAATACTATTATCTTTATTTTGACTTAAATAATGCTTGAAAAAAATGTAAAAAAAATCTTCTACAGATACGAGATACGAGATTCGAGATACGGGGATGTCTGGGTATTGCTTAAGGGTCAAAGATCCTTCGCTTTGCTCAGGATGACATATGTGATTGTATATAGCAATAATATCGATATAATTTTTGCTGTGTCCTTCCGTGTAACAGATCTGTGTGACTTGTTACACGCACCTGGACCCATAAGGAATACCGAGCCTTCCTCGCATCTCGAATCTCGTATCTCGCATCTTTTATATATTTATGCTAAAATAAGCTAAAGTATATAGAATAAAAGGCCTGGAGGAATATATATGAAGCTGATTTCATGGAATGTAAACGGTCTTAGGGCTTGCGCACAAAAAGGATTTATGGAGTACTTCAAAGAGGCGGATGCGGATGTCTTCTGTATTCAGGAGAGCAAGCTCCAGGAGGGGCAGATAGATCTGAAGCCGGAGGGCTATCACCAGTATTGGAATTATGCAGAGAAGAAAGGTTATTCAGGTGTTGCCGTTTTCAGCAAAGCCGAGCCTTTAAGCTGCACTTACGGGATAAACAGGGAGGAGCATGACAAGGAAGGCAGGGTTATTACTCTTGAGTATGAAGACTTCTATCTTGTTACGGTTTATACTCCGAACTCTCAGCAGGAGCTTTTGAGGCTGGATTACAGGATGAGGTGGGAGGATGATTTCAGGAGCTACCTCAAGGCTTTGGATGAATTGAAGCCGGTTGCGGTTTGCGGGGATTTAAACGTAGCACATAAGGAGATAGATTTGAAGAACCCCAACAGCAACAGGAGGAATGCAGGATTTACAGATGAGGAAAGGAATAAATTCACTGAGCTGCTGGAGTCAGGCTTTATAGATACCTATCGATATTTCAATCCTGACAAGGAAGGGGCCTACTCTTGGTGGTCCTACCGCTTCAATGCCAGAGCCAATAACGCAGGCTGGCGTATAGACTATTTTTGTGTTTCTGAAAGATTGGCCGTCAGGCTGGTCAGCGCAGACATTCATACGGGAGTGACAGGATCGGACCATTGTCCTGTAGAACTGGTTATAAAATAGGAGCTTTCCGGATTTCGGGGAGGGTTCATGATGAGCAATATGCACAGACTTATCTGGTTTGACAAGCAGATGAGGGCTTTGGTATATCCCAACCGTGGAAATTTGGCTGAAAAGTTTGAAATATCAGTAAGGCAGGCTCAAAGGGATATAGATTACCTGAAAAATTCTCTTGAGGCTCCAATAAAATATAGTGCGAAGCGGAGAGGTTATTATTACGAGGACGAAAGCTACATATTGCCCAGTGTTTATATAAATGACCTGCAGAAAAGGATGCTTAAGTTCCTCGCATACAGATACGGCAACTACACCCAGACCCCTAAGGTGGCTCAGCTGTCCGAGCTGTTTAAAAAGCTTGCGGAGGAGGATGAGATTGAAGATGAAATTCCCATCTTTGACCTGGGAAAGCCTGTGGTGCAGCATTATTACGTCATATACAATGCCATCTGCTCCAAAAACAAGTTAAAGCTTACTTACAGAGATCCTTACAAAGGGAATGTTGCACTCAAGCTTGATCCCTATAAGCTGTTTTACAAATATAATGCAGACCACCTGGCAGGTTATGACAATGAACTCCGGGAATTTACCGTTCTGAGGCTGGACCGTATTGCTGCATTGGAGGTGCTGTCTGAGAGCTTTGTAGTCTCTTCTGAGTTTGAAACAAAAAAATATAGTGGTTTTGTGAAGAAGGAGCCTTACGTGGCTAAAGTACGTTTTACCTGTGAGCAGAATATTAAGGTAGACAGGGGTATCAGGGCAAAGCATTTGGAGGGCTTCACCTACGAAATTGAGTTTTTTGATGTGGAAGAATTGATAAACCTTCTTATATGCAACAGCAGATTTGATAAGGTTCTTTTCCCTAAATGGCTTAGTCAGAAGATAATTGAACGTTGTGAGGGGATTATAGGAAGGCTGAGGTGAGAGAATGGCTGTAGTTCTGAAGGGTGTTGAGCTTGTAAAGGAATCGAGAGGATATGTTGACTGTCTGTATTCGGTCCTGACCGGCGCCGGTAAATTCCGGGGGCCTAAATACATGCTTTCTGGTATGACCGGATTTGCATTTATATTCTCCGCCCATAAGGAATTGATTATTGCCTCTACCGAGATGTACGGTTTAAGGACTGCTGCATTGAAAGCATTGGATATGCTGGGTTACTATTCGGAGGTTTATAGCGGCCTCAAAGGCAATCTAACCTTTCCACTGCATCAAAAGAAGGCTATACTAAGGGTCAAGGAATCAATTGATGCCGGGACGGGTGTGATTGTCTGGTCCCCGGGGAGAACGGATTTTGGAGTGATATCAGGTTATGATGATGAAGACGGTGTGTTTTTTTATAAGGACCGCCATAATAGAGGTATTCAGATACTTCTATATGAGAATCTGGGACGGGTGGAGGCAAATTTCTGGATGTGCCAGATAATAGGTGAAAATATCGAAAAGGATATCAGGGATATCTATTATGATTCTTTGGAAGCAGCGATAGATATCTGGGAAACCAGGTACATTGAGGAGAATATCCACAGCAGGGAATTGGCTTCTGGTAGAAAGGCTTATGAATACCTGATTGACGGTATGAAAGGCGGCAGCTTTTATGATCCGGGGGTAGGAAGGCTGATCTACTTCAACATAGTTGCCAGGGAAGAGGCATACCGCTATATGGAGGCTGTGAAGGAAGAGCTTCCCGAATGCCATACAGCCTATTTGAAATATAAGGGATTATATGAGATATATCAAAACATTAAGAGTATTCTCCCACCCTGTATTCCGGGGCAGGAGTACAGAATAGACAGGAAGGAAAGCCTCCCGCAGCTTATTGAGTACTGCAGTCTGGCCCGGCAGGCCGAGGAGGAAGTTGTCGGCGAGCTTAAGCAGCTGCTTAAGGAGCGGCTGAATAACAGGTATGTGGATATACTGGATGTTAAAAAATTCAAATAGGCAGGGTGTTTCGAAATATAACCCTGCCTATCGTTCTACTCTTTTACAGTACCGTTTGTGTCTGTTGTGACGGCTCTGTTCAACACCTGCATCATCTTTGCATTCAGTTTGCTCCCATTAAAGCGGAACTCCTGCCTGTAAGTATTGCAGTCTTCAAGTGGAACCAGATCAACTGCAAAGGTGTCTGCATCGGTCCAGGCGCCTCTGAAGGCGGCTTTTGTGGTCATACCCTTCCAGTAGAACGCATCCATAGCGTTTTCACGATATATACCATCCAGGCCAATCTTTACATCATACATCACCCCGTCACAGAACCAGTGCATGATGCATTCGTTACCATCATTAAATTCGAAGGAATATGTTTCTTTATTGTCCATAACATAAGTATTGCCTGATATCTGCCCGGCAATTTCCGGAAGCGCGGCTGCCGGTGCAGGGGCAGGAGCTTTGTTCAGAGACGCCAGTGTATTTGTCAGCTCGTCATAAGCTGCTTTGTTTTCGTTCAATGCCTGGGTTGCTTTTGTCGCGCGGATTATGTAGTCTTCCATAAGCTCTTCAGGTGCATAGAATTTGTCAGATGCCAGGCCGCTTGTAAAAACGGCAACTAAATTGTGCTCGGGTACCACAAACAGGTACTGGCCGGCAAAGCCTCTTGCGGAATACCCGCCGAACCTGTTCTGCCACCATTGATATCCATAGCCGTGCCTTCCTGCAAGACCGTTGGGCGTATCGATTTGTTTCCGTGTGGATTCCTCGACCCATTTTTCGGGGATCAACTGCTTATCTTCCCATTTTCCTTTGTTCAAATACAGGAGGCCGTATTTGGCCAGGTCCTCGGGCTTCATGAATATCCTGCTGCTTCCGGAATTTATGCCTTGCTTGTCTGTTCCCCAGGATATACCCGATATGCCCAGAGGTTTGAATATTCTTTCTGTGGCATATTCCAGTGAAGCCCTTCCCGTGGTTTTCTGCACTATAGCCGACAGAGCATGTGAAGCGCCGGAATTATAGTAGAAGCTCTTCCCGGGTTCCTCTTTCATGGGCTTATCCAGAAGATACTGCAGCTGGTTTTCTCCTGCCCACATTTGGGTGTTGGAATCATAGGGTGCTCCATAGGCTCCGGTTTCACTCCACTCCAGTCCTGCAGTCATTGTAAGAAGGTGCCTTATTGTCATGTTTTTCTTTCTGTCATCCAGATTTTTTATTTCCATACCGGGAAATATGTCTACCACCTTCTGGTCAATGCTTTTGATGAAGCCATTTTCAAGTGCAAGGACTACAAGAGCTGAGGTTATGCTTTTGGTTGCTGAATTGAGGATATGGCGATACTCTTTCCTGTAAGGGTAGAAGTAGCCTTCAGTAACCAGATAACCGTTCCGTACGATAAGGATGCTGTGAATATCAAGCTTGGACAATTTTATATAGTTGAACATTTCATTGATCTTTGCCGAGTCCATGCCTTGAGCTTCAGGTGTGGAGGTCTTCCACCCTTCAGTAGGCCAGTATCCGTCAGTTGATGATACATCTGCTGAACATCCGGCTGTTAAAGGGATTAAAAGAATCAGAACGAGTGACAGTACAAATAAGGCTTTGTAATATTTCATCACAATAGTTCCCCTCTCATATAAATATATAAGTTATTATAAAACAGGTGGTGTGACATATTATGTCACACCACCTGTTTTATAATAAAAGTGTGGGTTTAATATTGTTTTTTATGGGGGTGGGAAATATAGCTGCTTCTTACAATATTGAGTATCTAGCATATCTTGTAATAGTTCAGCTTAGGCATATACTGCCTTTCTGGGTATTGGGGCTGCTTGCGGGAGCATATATTTCTACTTATGGAAGGGGAGTAATCGTACGATTGACTTCTGAAGCATCAAGGGGGCGCAGCCTTTTTGGAGGATTGCTTCTGGCGGCGGTTTTAGGCGCAATCTCACCGGTAACCATGTATGGAATGATCCCGGTCCTGGCAGCTTTTCTACATTACAGTGTAAAGCAGTCGGTAGTAACAAGCTTTATAGTTACTTCAATCCTCATAAACCCGAATGTTTTCATATACAGCTTTGCACTGGGGGCAGATATCGCTGTTCTAAGGCTGCTTTTATGCATAACGGCGGGAGTGCTCAGCGGGTTTTTTGCAGAAATAATGTTTAAAGGCAGGCGTCTATACAAGTTTGATGGGCTTGCACCAGCAGAAGCTGCGGCAGTTTATGGCAGGGCAAGAGGGGGAATGCTGGGCAGGAGCTTTAGAAAAGCTGCAGTCAGAACAGCTCCCAATCTTGCATTGGGTATATTTCTGGCAGCTTTGTTTCAGGTATACTTCCCCTCAAAGGGATTTGATTACATATTCAGTAAAAACAACGGATTGAGCGTATTGTTTGCAGCATCACTGGGAGTTCCCACATATTACTGCGGAGGAGGAACAATACCGCTGATTAAGGCCTGGATGACGGAAGGCATGTCGGTGGGCTCCGCGCTGGCTTTCATGATAACCGGCCCGGCTACAAAATTCACCAACATGGCAGCTTTAAGAATAATAATGCCGGCTAAAAGCTTTGTGTATTATTTAATATATAATATTGCATTAGGTATAGGGGCAGGAATGATTATTGATCTGGTATACAGTGTAATATTATGAGGAGGGGTAGAATGAAAAGGATAATTGTTTCATTGTTAATTTTCCTGTTTACGGTTTCCATGATATCATGTTCAAAAGATACGGAAGCTGTTGATGCTCAACCGGAGCCGCAGGTAAAACGGGATCAGGAAACCCAGGCAAAAAAGGAGCAGGATAATAAGGTTGATTTGAAGCTTCAAAATATGACCGGAAAGGAAAAGGACAGCTCGGAAGTATTTGCCGTAAAAGGCACAAACGGAGCTGACAAAGGCTTCGAAAAGCTGATGGAGCTGATGGACAGCCGGGGTCTGAGCTTTTACAAGACCAGCTCCAGGCCGGCAGGTTTAATCAGTAAGGATGACGTGGTGCTCCTGAAGTTTAACTGCCAATGGTCTGAAAGGGGAGGTACCAACACAGACCTTATCAGGTCGGTGGTTGGGGCAATAACAAAGCACCCTGAAGAATTCGAAGGAGAGATAATTATTGCCGACAATGGGCAGAGCCAGTACGGACCCTTCAGAAAGGGAGGAAGTGTTGAGTGGAAGGACAACAATGCCGTTGATACCGCCCAATCGGTGAAAAAGGTTGCAGAGGCCTTTGCCAAGGATTACAGGGTATCTGCCCTGACCTGGGACGGCATGACAACAAAGGAAGTCGGGGATTATTCCAAGGGGGATTATGAAGACGGTTTTATCCTTATTCCAGAAGAAACCTCAGCAGGGCTTCAAATATCCTACCCCAAGTTCAAGACACAGTATGGAACCTATGTAAGCTTCAAAGACGGTATATGGAATGAAGAAAAGAAGGAATATGAAAGGGATAGATTAAAGGTCATCAATATGCCTGTGCTCAAATCACATGTCACGTATCAGGTGACGGCAAGTATAAAGAGCTACATGGGAACAACCTCAGACAAGCTGACCCACCATGGAGCGCACAACAGCGTTGCTGCAGGGGGCATGGGCACTCAGATGGCGGGTACCAGAATGCCTGTATTGAATATAATTGATGCTATCTGGATAAACCCTTATCCCAGGAGGGGGCCCTCCACAAGCTATGAAAGTGCAGTAGAGGCAAATATCATAGCGGCGGGTACTGATCCGGGGGCTCTGGATTACTGGGCTGCCAGGTACATACTTATGGAAGCGGCAAAGAAGCTGGAACTGATAAATTATGAAGCTATGGATCCGGCGGCCCGGGAACCCGGAACCTTCGGGTACTGGCTGGGGAAGTCGGTAGAAGAGCTCCGAAAGGCAGGAATAAAATCCACGGCAGAAGAGAAAAAAATTACAGTATATGTGGATACCCTGGGCAAATAATAAACAACAGCCATAAAAGCCGAAAAGAAGGGGAAATATATATCCATAAGGAATATATAACACAAATGATAATATAAAAGGGGATATATATGAATAATACATTTGACAAGCTGGGACTGGATCCCCGGCTGGTGGAGGGCCTGAAAAAGCAGGGGATCACAGAGCCTACGGGAATACAGGCAGGAGTAATCTGTCCGGCCCTGGAGAACAGGGATATTATCGGGCAGTCACCCACGGGAAGTGGAAAGACACTGGCATTCCTGCTGCCTATTTTTCAAAGGATAGATGCAGGAAAAAAGGAGATGCAGGCGATAATACTGGCACCTACCCATGAGCTGGTAATGCAGATAGAAAAAGAGACAAGGCTTCTGTCCGAAAGCTCCGGAATTGCTGTCACTTCAACTGCAATAATCGGAGAAGTGAACATCACCAGGCAGATAGAAAAGCTCCGGGAAAAGCCAAATATAATTGTAGGCTCTGCAGGCAGGGTGCTGGAGCTTATAAAGAGAAAGAAAATTAATGCACAGACGGTAAAGACCATAGTTATAGACGAGGGAGACCGGATGCTTGATGAGCATAACCTGAGCACCGTCAAGGATGTAATAAAAACTACACTGAGGGATAGGCAGCTGATGCTTTTTTCAGCCACAATAACAGAAAAGACCATGAATACTGCAAGGGAGCTTATGAAGGACCCGCAAGTAGTCCGCATAGAGGAAGAAGGGAAAATAAGCCCTAATATAGAGCATATATATCTGGTTGCGGAGCAAAGGGATAAGATAGAAGTACTGAGAAAGCTAGTAGCTTCAGTCAAGCCTGAAAGGGCAATAGTGTTCATCAATAAAAGCGAGGAACTGCAGCTGGCGACTGCAAAGCTGCAGTATCATCACCTTAGTGCTTATGATATATCCGGCAGTGCATCCAAGGAAGAGCGGAAGAAGGCACTGGAAGGCTTCAGAAAAGGAGATATAAAGCTTCTGGTTGCTTCTGACATAGCAGCCAGAGGGCTGGATATAAAGGGTGTCACCCATATATTCAATCTGGACCTGCCGGGGGACCCCAAGGGATACCTGCACCGGGTCGGACGTACAGGCAGGATGGGGCAAGCAGGCACGGCAATATCCATTGTCGCAGAAAAAGAAGTTCCCTTTATTAAAAGATGTGAAAAAGCTTTGAATATAGAGATTACACAAAAGGACATATACAAAGGAGCAATAGTAGATCCGGTCAAAGACAGGAAATAACAAAAAAGGCATCTGGCCGGAAGTCAGGTGCCTTCAGTATATATAGCCCTGATTAAAGGTCTAGCTAAAGCTTTCAATTCTGATGATGTTTTCCAGCCCGTTTACCTTAGCAAGCTTTTTAATCTCTTCAATTGATGCGGCAACATCTCTTTCCAGAGCTTCATGAGTTATAAATATCAAAGATACATTTTCGTCGTCTACTACATCCTGATTAACAGTGAAAATACTCACATTGTGTTTTCCGAATACTGTGGCTATACCCCCCAGTACTCCCGGTTTATCCTTGACATTGAGTCTGATATAGTAAGCTGAGTAGTTTTCGCCGGAGCTCTGAACTATTTTTGTGGTCTGGCGGTTTTTCAGCATAAATAGTGTCGGCAGGTCGACGTTATTTCTCAAAATGGAAATTATATCTCCTACTACGGCACTGCCGGTAGGCAAATCCCCGGCTCCTCTTCCGTAAAGCATCAGGTCCCCTACAGCATTACCCTTTATGAATATGGCATTAAAGGAGTCATTTACATTGGCAACAGGATGATCCTTTGGGACCATTGTCGGATGCACTCTTAGCTCCAACTTGTTGTCTGCTTCCTTTCCGATTGCCAGGAGCTTTATAACGTAGCCCAGCTTATCTGCATAAGCAATATCAACAGCCTTTATATTGCTTATCCCCTCTCTGTATATGGAAGCAAAATCAACCTTTGTGCTAAAGGACAGGGATGCCATTATTGCCAGTTTATAAGCTGCGTCAAAGCCCTCAATATCCGATGTGGGGTCTGCTTCGGCGTATCCCTTTTCCTGTGCCTCCTTCAGAGCATCATCAAAATCCATACCCTCATGAGTCATTTTGGTTAGTATGTAATTCGTAGTTCCGTTAACTATTCCTACAAGCTTCTCAATTTTGTTTGCGGTAAGGCTTTCGTTAATTTCACGTATTATGGGTATACCGCCGCCAACGCTTGCTTCGTAATAAAAAAGCACTTTTTCTTTATCTGCGGTTCTGAAAAGCTCCTCTCCCTGGGTAGCCAGGACAAGCTTATTTGCAGTTACTACATGCTTCCCGCACTTCATGGCTTTCAGCATGTATTCCATTGCCGGCTCAGTACCCCCCATCAGTTCAACTACAATCTTGATGCTGTCATCATTGAAAATATCATTAGCGTCAGTTGTTATTATTTTCTCCGGTATCTCAACGCATCTGGGTTTGCCGGCATCTCTTACAAGTATTTTTGCAACCTCTATATCATAGCCGCATCTCAGCATAATTTCACTTTTGTTGGTATTTAATATTTTCCATACCCCTTGTCCCACGTTTCCAAGTCCTAATATTGCTATTCTAATCTTTTTCATTTCAGTTTCATTCCTTTCAAATATACATTACGAGGCACTTGCACAGAAAAATGCGTTATGCAGCTCGTTCAGGGCCTTTTTATTATCAGCTTCCTCTATCAGACACCAAATGGCCGTATGAGAGTTCGAGGTCTGCAATATATTTACATTACTACATTCCAGTGTTCTCAGCAGCTTTGACATCACTTCGGGCATACCCCTTAATGCATTTCCTATGAGGGAGACCTTGCTGCAATTATTGATAACCCGGTACTCTTTGCATAGCTGCTTTAAAATGCTTTCTACTTCACTTGCATCTACACTGTCTACAGTAAAAATCTCCTGGCCGGGGAATATATTTACCAAATCAATATTGATATTTTTTTTGGCCAGCAGCTCGAAAATATCATTTCCCATATTTCTGCAATTATCAGGAAAATTGATAATAATCTGAGTCTTGTTTGCCATGCTTGTAATACCTGTTACAGAATTATATGCATATCCCCTTGAGTTGGTAATAATCGTACCGGGGGCATCAGAGACAGTATTTTTTATAATCAAAGGTATATTGCCTGCCAGTGCGTATTCCACAGCGCGGGGATGGACAACCTTTGCCCCCTGGTCTGCCAATTGAAAAACCTCGCTATAGCTTATCTCATTAATTATTTTTGCACCAGGTACAATATTTGGATCTGCCGTCATAATACCATCCACATCAGTGTATATTTCAACGCATTCTGCTTTTAATGCTTTTCCAAGAAGTGTCCCTGTTATATCGCTGCCCCCTCTTCCAAGGGTAGTATGGTCTCCTTCTTCTGTAATGCCCTGGAACCCTGTAACTATGGGTATCAACCCCTGCTCAAGCACATTCAGTATTTTTTCGGCTTCTACATTAATAATACCGGCATTGCCAAAGTTAGCGTCTGTTATTATACCCGCATTTCCGCCTGTCAGAACTTTTGCCTTATATCCTCTTTTTGCAAAGGCTTCTGCCATAACAACTGCAGAAATGATTTCTCCGCAGCACATCAGAAGGTCAATCTCCCTTTTATCCACATTACTGTCACTGCCGTCTATCAATGATAAAAGAGTATCGGTAGCATAGGGATCCCCTTTTCTGCCCATTGCCGATACTACGACAACAGGGCTGTATCCTCGCTCCGATGCAGATATAACCTTATCTATTGCCATATTTCTTTTTTCATTAGTAGTAACCGAGGTGCCTCCGAATTTCTGCACTATGATTTTCATAATATCCCTCCTAATTGAATATGAACGACAAAAAACTCCCGTCCCTGAAAGGGACGGGAGCATATTTCTCCCGCGGTTCCACCCGAATTGGTATAAACCCACTTAAAGCTTTAACGCAGCGAACGCCGATTCTTACTGATGTTTCAGAATGAAACTCCCGGGTGGTTTTCAACCCTTCAAGTCAAGGAAATCTTTCAGCCGGTGGATTTCCATCTCTAATAACCGAATTTGGTCTACTCGTCCCGATCATGGTATTTAAAATATATAATTTTCTTTAATAAATACAAAAAACTCCCGTCCCTAAAAGGGACGGGAGCATATTTCTCCCGCGGTTCCACCCAAATTGGTATAAACCCACTCAAAGCTTTAACGCAGCGAACGTCGATTCTTACTGATATTTCAGAATGAAACTCCTGGGTGGTTTTCAACCCTTCAAGTCAAGGAAATCTTTCAGCCGGTGGATTCCCATCTCTAATAACCGAATCTGGTCTACTCGTCCCGATCATCATCTTATTTTCAACTTATTATAAATATTACTAATTTCTATATACTATACTGCAAAATTTCTTATAAGTCAAGAGTAATTTTTGGAAGGCTTTAATTATATAAATTGCAGGAGAGATAAAAAAAGTAAAGTTTTGTATTGACAAAGCATAGAATAAACTTATATAATTGTTTTTAAATATATATAAGCCAAAATCAAGGAGCAGGAATAGTAGTTGCTGGAATTTGGTTCAAGCGAATCCGGAGCAGTGGGAGCCGGGTACCGTAGCCGGTTATGAATGGGCCTGTGAGATGACATGCGAAATCAAGTAGCAGAATCCGGGAGTCTGCCGTTAAAAAGACAAGGTATCGAGCAATCCGTACCTGCAAGAGATAGTATTGTACTTAGGTGGCATAGCGAAATAGAGCATTTCGTCCTGAAAGGGATGAAATGCTTTTTTGATTGTATGAAGTACAGGACTAAAAATGGGTGGCAACACGAGTCACTTCGTCCCATTATAGGATGAAGTGGCTCTTTTTTTGTTGAATTATACTTAATCCCATCTACTGGCAGGATTCAGAATGCAAAATGCAACATATTTAGGAGGTGAAGCAATGGTAAATATCTCAGAAGAAAACTATCTCAAATACAAAAGTCAGGGAGCTGCTTTCCCGGTAATCCTGGAGGCCAACGCCGATGAGCTGACACCTATCGGTATTTATTACAGCCTGGAGGGTAAAAACAAATTCCTGTTGGAAAGTGCTTTAGGAAGCAGTGAATCGGGGAGATATTCCTTTATCGGAGCAGATCCTTATATGACAGTGAGAAGCAGCGGAGATGAGCTGGAGGTAGTGAAAAGCGGAAGTACAGAAATAATCAAGGGTAAGGTTCTTGATTATGTCAGGGAGCACATGGGGGCCGGTTATATACCGGAAGGGGCCGGCCTTCCTTTTACCGGAGGGGCAGTGGGTTATGTGGGATATGACATCATCAGGCAGTATGAGAAGCTGCCTGATGATAATGCTGATGAAATGAAACTGCCGGAAGCATGGCTGATGTTTTATAAAAGCTGTATCTGCTATGACAGATACAGGCATACGCTATCTGTCATATATAATGTATTTCCTGATGAGGACAAGGATTACAGAAGAATAGTCAATGAGATCAAAGCTTTGTATGAGAAGGTCAGATATAACGGCAGAATACACAAGCTTCCTGAAAGCAGTGGAAACAAGGAGATACAATCGAATTTCAGCTGTGAGGAGTTCTGCATGGCAGTAAATAAAGCAAAGGGATACATTGTGGAGGGGGATATTTTCCAGGTGGTATTGTCGCAGCGGCTGATGGCAGATACTGAGTCAGAACCCTTTGACATTTACAGGAGGCTCAGATCCGGGAACCCGTCTCCATATCTTTTCCACATAGACTTTACAGATTTCCAGCTTATCGGTTCATCTCCGGAAAGTCTTGTAAGTGTACAAGGGGACAAGGTGACTACAAACCCCATTGCCGGTACCAAGCCCAGGGGCAGGAATGAAAAAGAGGATAAGGTACTAAGGGAGGAGCTTATAGCTGATGAAAAAGAGCGGGCGGAGCATGTAATGCTTGTGGATCTTGGCAGGAATGATGTGGGCAGGATAAGTAAATTCGGCAGCGTTACTGTTGAAAGGTTTATGGAGGTAGATGTTTATTCCCACGTCATGCATATGGTGTCGAAGGTATCCGGAAGGCTCAAAGAGGGTATAACCTGCTTCGATGCGCTTACTTCATGCCTTCCTGCGGGTACTCTGTCAGGAGCACCCAAGGTAAGGGCTATGGAAATAATCGATGAGCTTGAGAGTGTGAGAAGAGGCATCTACGGGGGGGCCGTCGGGTACTTCTCATA
>LOES01000027.1 GCA_001515955.1 Clostridia bacterium BRH_c25
TAAGGGGACTAACTCCTGAAAGATAGTAAGTCTGTCGTGTTAATAAGCACTGGATGAGTATAAAGATAGCGTGCCGCAGTAATGCGGGACGTTATTTTTTGTGGTAATATAGCTATTGAAGAGTTTTTCTGTTATTATAATTGTGGCTTGGAATTAATATATATAAATCGCATTATTAAACAATTATGTGATGGATTTAGTGTGAAACATATAGTACAATTGACTAAATTTCATCGACATTGAAATAATAGATATATGTTCAAACACATATCTGCCGCTGATTAATAAATATATAATATAAGAATTATTGCGTTATATCAATATATATAGGTTGCGCTAAAGAAGGTTCAAGGAAGAATTATGCAACCTATGAAATCAAGGTATATGATTTTGCAATATTTGAATTTCAATGTAAGATGTTTATTGCAAAACATATAGATGATTAGTGCAAAACATATAGGAGGTAATATTTATGGGACCTGGGAATCCATTTGACAGTTTTATGTTTTCTGCTGTTCCGTTTTTTATATTTATAGTTTTCGCGATAGTCGTCATGATCTTTATAACATCTTTTGTCAAAGGAATCGGACAATATTTCAGAAACAACAGCATCCCGGAGAAACATATACCTGCAAGGCTTGTAGGTAAACGTGTGCATACCTGGGGCGGGCATGGAAATATGAGTGCTCATACCAGCTATTATGCAACCTTTGAGACTGAGGCGGGAGATAGACTGGAGTTCCCTGTAGGCAGTCAATTTTCCGGGATGCATGTAGAGGGTGACTCAGGAATGCTGACTCATCGGGGTACAAGGTTTATCGGCTTTGAAAGAGAACGTATGTAGAAAGGGAAGTAAGATATGGGGAATAGTACATTTATTATTACTGCTTCAGCACAGTACCTTAGCCAGGGTCTCAGTGAACTGCAGGAGGCGGACGGAAGCGTAAGGGCCGTAAAGCTTCTGGATAATGGAATTGCAATTATAGAAACAGAGCAGGAGAAGCCTGGTTTTATCAGGTTAATAAAAATAAAGAGCCCAGTATTCATAAGGCATATAAATGCAGTAGATTATATAATAGATATAAAAGAGGCTGGACTGCAGAAGATAGCGGAAACAGTCGGAAAATATGCCGGTATGGCACCGGGGCAGAGGATCGCTGTTCAGGTAAGGAAAGGCTCGGGAGATTATCCATACAGTCCTTTGGATGTCAAGAACGCTGTTGATGCCGTACTTGCAGAAAGTATAGCTGCTGTTCCTGAGATCAAAGAGCCGGAGCAAATCATATCGATTCTGCTGTGCGGTGAAAAATGTTATATTGGGCTTGGCACTCCGGATGAAAATATCTCAGCATGGTCCGGGGGAATGATGCATTTTAAGAAAAGTGAAAATGACATTTCAAGGGCAAAATATAAGCTAATGGAAGCAATAGCGGTATTCCACATAGATATGAGAAGCTTCCGTTCCGCACTTGATCTTGGAGCTGCTCCCGGTGGATGGACTTCGGTATTGTTGGAGCATGGGCTTCAGGTTACAGCCGTAGATACGGGAGATATGGATGACAGACTGTACAAATATCCGGGCTTCAGGTTTATAAAAACAAATGCTTCTGAGCTGGAGCTGGCAAAAGACAGCTTTGACCTGCTGACATCGGACGTAAGCTGGAATCCGAAAAATACTGCAAGACTTATAGTAAATGCTTCGGAATACCTGAAGGCAGGAGGAACTGCAGTGGTAACCCTTAAGCTTATGGGTGACAAAGTAAGGAAGACAATCAAGGAAGTGCTGGTTTTATATAAAGAGGTGTTTGAGATTCTGGAGGTAAGGCAGCTTTTTCATAATAGAGATGAAGTAACGCTGTATCTTAGGAAAAGATGAGTAAATCTATAAATGGGGTGTTGAAATGAAGGCGAAAAGACTGGAAGTCGGAGATACAATAGGAATGGTGGCTCCTGCCAGCCCATCGGATCGCTCAAAAGCAGAAAAGGCAGTAAAGTACTTGACAGACATGGGATATAAAGTCAAGACAGGTAAATCGGTATACAGCAGCAGAGGCTATCTGGCCGGGGAGGATGAACTGAGAGCCTGTGACATTAACGGGATGTTTGCAGATGACGGGATAAATGCTGTATTTTGTTTAAGGGGAGGCTACGGCTCACAACGAATATTGAATATGGTTGATTTTGAGCTTATCAGGAGTAACCCCAAAATATTCATGGGCTATAGTGATATTACAGCCTTGCTTAATGCAATCTATCAGGAATGCGGACTTATAACCTTTCATGGCCCTATGGGAGGGGATTTTGCGGGAGGTTTGGGTAAGCCCACAAAATCAGCTATGAAAAAGGCTTTGGAAAGCATTGACCCTATAGGAGAGCTGCCAAACCCGGAAATTCCGGAAGTTGTTGCTGAAGGCAGAGCAAAGGGAGCTTTGGTGGGAGGAAACCTTTCCATAGTCGCAGCATCCTTGGGTACACCTTACGAAGTTGACACCAGAGACAGAATATTGCTGTTGGAGGATGTTTTTGAGGAGCCATACAGTGTGGACAGGATGCTTACCCAGCTCAGACTGGCCGGAAAGCTTGAAGATGCGGCAGGAATTATACTGGGCGACTGGGGGAACTCAGAGCCGGAGGAACCGGAAAAAAGCCTCAGCCTTGAAGAGGTATTCGAGGATATGTTCAAATATATTGCCAAACCGGTGCTGAAAGGCTACAAAATCGGACATTGCAAGCCCAACCTTACTGTGCCTATAGGTGCCGAGGCTTTCATAGACACCTGTGCCAGATGCGTCTGCATTCTTGAACCGGCAGTCAAGTAGCTTGGAAAATGTGAAAAAATGTTGATAAAGGGAGTAGGTATGTTATAATATAAAGGATTAAAGGAATTCAGCTTTCTAAACATCAATGATTAAATAATAATCATTGTATGCTTTTAGATAATTAAGTTGCCCTTAGAAGCATTACTATATAGCAGCAGGGCACAACATTAAGGAAGTGCATTATTAACATATTGAATTGTTTTAAAAATTGTAATGTTAATAAGCACTTAGTAAGCAAATGAAGCGCTTGCATAATTACATAATTAAGGAGGAAGCACATGAACTCGAAATTAGAAAAAATTGAAAACAATGTTGCAACATTGGAGATATCGGTTTCAGCAGAGAAGCTTGAGGAAGGAATAATGAAGTCATACCTCAAGAATGTTAAGAAGTTCAATATAGCCGGTTTCAGAAAAGGAAAAGCACCAAGAAAGATAATTGAGAGACATTATGGAGAAGCTGTATTTTATGAGGATGCTATAAATATAGTATGTCCTGATGCATATGACGAGGCAGTCAAAGAACACAATCTGGATACGGTTGACCGGCCTGATATAGACATAGTTGAGATTGAAGGCGGCAAAGGCTTGATTTTTAAAGCTGCCGTTACAGTTAAGCCTGAGGTTGTGCTGGGTCAGTACAAAGGAATAGAAGCAGAGAAAAAAGAGTATAATGTAACTGATGAAGATGTAAACAAAGAAATCGATAAAATGAGAGAAAAGAATGCCAGATTGGTAGAAGTCACTGACAGGCCGGTAAAAACCGGAGATATTACAATAATTGATTTTAAGGGCTTTGTTGATGACAAGCAGTTTGAGGGGGGCACTTCAGAGAACCATAATCTTGAGATAGGCTCAGGACAATTCATACCGGGTTTTGAAGAGCAACTTGTGGGCGCAGAGCTTGGTAAAGAAGTAGATATCAATGTTCAATTCCCTGAAGAGTATAGAAATGAAGAGTTAGCAGGAAAACCTGCCTTATTTAAGGTTACTGTTAAGGAAATCAAAGAGAAGCAGTTAGTCAGCCTTGATGATGAATTTGCCAAGGATGTAAGTGAATTTGACACTTTGGAAGAGTTGAAAGCAGATATAAGGAATAAGAGAGAAGAAGATGCAAAAAGGCTTGAGAAGCAGCAGTATGAAGATGAAGTGATCAATAAGATTGTAGAGAATGCGACCGTAGATATTCCTGAGGTAATGGTTGATGCGCAAGTAAACATAATGCTGAGAGATTTTGATTATCAGCTTAGATATCAAGGATTGAATCTGGAAGATTATCTTAAATATATGAACATGGATATGGATAAGCTCAAAGAATCATATAAGGATACGGCAAAAGGCAGAGTCAAGAGTCAGCTGGTGCTGGAAAAGGTAGCCGAAGTTGAAGGTGTTGCGGCTACAGAGGAAGACTTAAGTGCAGAAATTGAAAAGACAGCAAAGCATTATAAGCAGGATTTGGAAAAATTCAAGAATACCTTAAAAGATGACGAGATATCATATATAAAGGATGGCATAATAATACAAAAGACTATTGATTTTCTCGTAGAAAGCAGTGTTGCAAAATAATATCTTTCAATTTGAAGGAGGATACTTATGAGTCTGGTACCGATAGTAGTAGAACAAACCAACAGAGGAGAACGTTCCTATGATATTTTTTCCAGACTTCTGAAGGACAGGATAATTTTCCTGGGTGATGAAGTCAACGACGTTACAGCAAGCCTGGTGGTTGCACAGCTTTTGTTTCTTGAAGCTGATGACCCTGACAAAGAAATCAATTTCTATATCAACAGCCCTGGGGGTTCAATAACGGCAGGTTTGGCCATATATGACACAATGCAGTACATCAAGCCTGATGTTTCCACTATCTGTGTTGGTATGGCGGCCAGTATGGGGGCATTTCTTCTGGCAGCCGGGGCAAAGGGTAAGAGATTTTGCCTTCCAAACAGTGAGGTGATGATTCACCAGCCTTCCGGCGGAGCACAGGGTAAAGCGACAGATGTGGGTATATATGCTGAAAGGCTTATAAAGAGCAGGAGAAAATTGAACGAGATACTTAGTGAGAAAACAGGGCAGCCGATAGAGAAAATTGAAAGAGATGTTGAAAGAGATTATTTTATGTCAGCAGAGGAGGCAAAAGCATACGGACTTGTTGATGAGATCCTTGTTAAAAGAAGGTAGAGTGAGGTGAAAAGATGGCTAAATTTGATGATAAGAAACAACTGAAATGCTCTTTTTGTGGAAAAAATCAGGAGCAGGTCAGGAGATTAATTGCAGGCCCAGGTGTATATATATGTGATGAGTGTATCGAGCTTTGCCAGGAAATCATTGACGAGGAATTTGACGAGGAACTGGATACAGAGCTGCAGGATGTTCCAAAACCTGCACAGATAAAGGAGTTTCTCGATCAGTATGTAATAGGACAGGACGAAGCCAAAAAAGCTTTGGCAGTTGCTGTTTATAATCACTATAAAAGAATAAATTCAGATTACAAGATAGATGACGTAGAGCTGCAAAAAAGCAATATCGCCCTTATAGGCCCGACGGGCTCAGGTAAGACATTGCTTGCGCAGACATTGGCCAAGATGCTCAATGTGCCTTTTGCAATCGCAGATGCGACTTCCCTGACCGAGGCAGGTTATGTGGGAGAGGATGTAGAAAACATACTTCTGAAGCTGATTCAGAATGCGGATTATGACATCGAAAGAGCGCAAAAGGGCATTGTATACATTGATGAAGTAGATAAGATAGCAAGAAAGTCTGAGAACCCTTCAATAACCAGGGATGTTTCCGGTGAAGGTGTGCAGCAGGCTCTTCTCAAGATTCTTGAAGGTACTGTTGCAAGCGTTCCGCCTCAGGGTGGCAGGAAGCACCCTCACCAGGAGTTCATACAGATAGACACTACCAATATATTGTTTATCTGCGGCGGAGCCTTTGACGGCCTCGAAAAGATAATAATGAACAGAACAGGCAAGAAATCAATGGGCTTTGTTGCTGATATACAATCCAAGGAGCAGCAGGACATTGGAAAGATTCTTAAGAAGATAATGCCGGAAGACCTCTTGAAATTCGGACTTATACCGGAATTTGTAGGGAGGATTCCAATAATAGTTACTCTGAATCCATTGGACAGAAAAGCGCTTGTGCAGATACTTACGGAACCGAAGAATGCTCTTGTGAAACAGTATCAGAAGCTTTTTGAGCTTGATAATGTGGATCTGGAGTTTGAGGAAGACGCGGTTCAGGAGATCGCACAGAAGGCTTTGGATAGGAAGACTGGAGCCAGGGGCCTTAGGGCGATTTTCGAAGAGACAATGCTCAATGTAATGTACGAAATTCCATCCAGGGATGATATAGACAAGTGCATAGTCACTAAAGAAGCTATATTGGAGCACATAGAGCCCAACATAGTGTACCTTGAGCCTGGGGCAAAAAAGGCTGTGAAGAAGCAGTCCAGAAAAGGTCAGAAAGCGCGAAAAGGTACGGCATAGTATAATGAGTAAAACCGGTTTAGGATTAATTTCCGAACCGGTTTTTGATTTTAGCTGTAAGTGATTCCTCCATACCAATTTTCAGGAGGGATTTCTATTATACAGCTGTTGATATCCTTTATTTCTATTTCTATGTATTTGGACACAAGACTGCAAACCCTCTGAAGCAGTGTTTTTTTGATTTCAGGGCTTCTTCCCGGATACATAACAATTTCAACATATACAAAGTTGCTGTTTCTGCTCTCATGGGCATTTCTAAGCTGTGGAAGAGCCTCATACAAAATAACCTGTCCAATTTGCTCATCTATATTTAAAAGCTCCACTAATGAATTTCTGACTTCCTTTACCAATAAAGGCTTCTGGAAAGGAAGGACTGTTGAAGATATATGAATTTTCACAACCGGCATTTTCGCACCTCCTAGATATTTCGTGAAAAACATTTCACATTCATAATTCAAATTTCACGAAATGTTTCCTTGATTGTTATTGAATTCGCACTTCGCTCAATTTAAATACTGACCTGCGTTCAATATAGATATATTATAAATTATATTGGACTATTTAACACTATTCAATTTACTATAAATATATTCTTAACCGCAATTGTGCTGTAAAATGTAAAATGTTTTCCGAAAAACGAATTGTACAGGATAAAAAAAAGTCATGGGCAAATAATACTACTGACGCAGCTTATATTGTAGGGCACATATTTAGGAAAGTCATACTTTTACATAAGTATTTATAATATATAAATACTTCTTTCCATACGAAAATTCACATTTGAGAGGGAGGAATACATGATGTCACAACTATTTATAGTCATTCAGCTTTTTTTTGCTGTTGTAATTGGGATGTATTTTTTGAACCTGCTAAGGGGCCAGCAGGGGAACAAGATTGCTATAGAAAAGGAATCGCGAAAGGAAATGGAAAAGCTGCAGCATATGCGTGATATTCAGCTTACAAAGCCATTGTCGGAGATTACCAGGCCATCTGATTTTAGTGAGATAGTCGGGCAGGAGAATGGTGTGAAGGCTTTAAGAGCTGCAATATGCAGCCCAAATCCGCAGCATGTGATAATATACGGCCCCCCCGGAATCGGGAAGACGGCTGCTGCAAGATTGATACTGGAGGAGGCAAAAAAGATTTTCAATTGCCCCTTCCGGCAGGATGCAAAATTCATTGAGGTTGATGCAACAACTGTAAGATTTGATGAAAGGGGTATTGCAGACCCTCTTATCGGCTCGGTGCACGACCCTATATACCAGGGAGCTGGTGCTATGGGAGTTGCCGGAATACCGCAGCCCAAAATAGGTGCTGTAACCAAAGCTCATGGGGGCATACTTTTCATAGATGAGATTGGAGAACTGCATCCTATTCAGATGAATAAGCTGCTTAAAATACTGGAAGACAGGATGGTGTACCTGGAGAGTGCATATTACAGCTCGGAGGACACCAACATACCCTTCCATATACATGATATTTTCCAGAACGGGCTGCCGGCTGATTTCAGACTTATAGGCGCTACTACAAGAGGCCCGGAATCAATTCCACCCGCACTGCGCTCAAGATGCCTTGAGATATACTTCAGGTCACTGACCCCTGATGAAATCAAAATAGTCACTGAAAATGCCCTTAAGAAAATCAAGTTTGAATGCGAAGAGGGAGTATCAGAGCTTATAGGAAAGTATGCGACAAATGGAAGAGAAGCTGTAAATATAGTACAGACAGCAGTGGGTGTGAATATAAATGAAAGTAGAAGCAAGGTCACTGTAAGCGATATAGAGTGGGTGCTCAATAATGGACAATACAATCCGCGGCCGGAAAGGAAAATCACTGATGAGCCTCAGATAGGTTACGTCAATGGACTTGCAGTGTATGGAGCCAATATGGGCACCCTTATGGAGATTGAAGCAACAGCAGTAAGTGCCCAGAGAGGAGCAGGCAAGTTGATAGTAACCGGAATAGTCGATGAGGAGGAGATAGGCTCCAGGGATGGAAGAACCATTAAAAGAAAAAGCATGGCCAAGGCTTCTACAGATAATGTGCATACGGTGATAAAGAGATATTTGGGCATAGATCCCAGCGACTATGATATACATTTGAATTTCCCGGGGGGTACGCCTGTAGACGGTCCTTCAGCAGGTATTACAATAGCAGTTGCCATATATTCTGCAATAACCAACACTTATGTGGACAACAAAATAGCAATGACAGGAGAAATCTCGATAAGAGGAAAAATAAAAGCGGTGGGTGGAATTATACCCAAGGTGGAAGCTGCGATGCATGCCGGGGCAAAAAGAGTGCTGATACCCAAGGAGAATTGGCAGGAAATTTTCAATAGCTTTGAAATAGAAGTAATACCGGTGGATAGCATTGTAGAGGCTGTCAACATAGCGACAATGAGGCAGGCAGAAGTAAAGACCCTTACAGCACAGCCTGTGGAGGCGAATGTATTGGCTGCGACTCCAATAAACAACACCCCCTCAATACAGGCAATGAGTGATATAAAATAGTACACTCGTTGTGCTCAATGTCTTTAAATATATAGGTTGATAATTTTTATCCATAAAGATATAATAGACTAGACCATATAGTATTACAGGAGTTGATGATATGCAGAAAAGAAAAGACGATATTAAAAGGTTGCCATTGCTGCCACTTAGGGGCTTGAGTATTTTTCCATACATGGTTTTGCACTTTGATGTGGGCAGGGAAAAATCCATAAGAGCATTGGAAGAAGCAATGATAAATGACCAGCTTATTTTTCTTGTGACCCAGAGAGATGCCCATACTGACTTGCCAAGCACCGAGGATTTTTATGAAGTGGGCACTATATCAAAGATAAAGCAGCTTCTTAAGCTTCCCGGAGACACTATAAGGGTGCTTGTTGAAGGGATTGCCAGAGCTGAGATTAAAGAGATTATTTCAGAGGAAGCTTATTTCCTTGTTGATGTGCTGGAGTATCAGGAGGTACAGACAAACGTGGATCTGGAGCTGGAAGCTCTGAGGAGAAGCGTGCTGGGAGTATTTGATGAGTATATCAAGGCTAATCCAAAGGTTGCCCCCGAGACACTTATTACCGTATCGGACATTGAGGATGCATCCAGGTTTGCAGATGTGGTAGCCTCCAACCTTACAATTAAAATTGAAGAGAAGCAGGAAATACTATCTCTGTTTGATATAAAGGAACGAATGGAGAAAATTTATGAAATACTTTCCCGAGAGCTTGAGATACTGGAAATAGAAAGAAAGATAAATTCGAGAGTAAGGAAGCAGATAGACAAATCCCAAAAGGAATACTACCTGAGAGAACAGCTTAAGGCTATACAGCGGGAGCTGGGTGAAAAGGAAGGCCATGGGGATGAGATAGAACAATACAGAGAAAAGCTCTCAAAGCTTGAAGTGGCCGATGAGGTAAAGGATAAGGTGGAAAAGGAGTTGGATAGGCTTTCAAAGATGTCTCCCGGCTCTCCTGAGGTAGGGGTGACAAGAACTTACCTTGATTGGATCTTTGATCTGCCTTGGAATATTCTGACTGAAGATAACCTTGATATAAAGAATGCCAGAAAGGTGCTTGATGAGGACCATTACGGGCTTAAGAAGGTTAAGGAAAGAGTTTTGGAGTATCTGGCCATAAGGCAGCTTTCCAACAATATGAAGGGCCCTATATTATGTCTGGTAGGACCTCCCGGAGTAGGCAAGACCTCCATAGCCAAATCCATTGCGAGAGCTATGGGGAGAAAGTTTGCTAGGATGTCTCTGGGCGGAGTACGGGATGAGGCGGAGATCAGAGGACACAGAAGGACATATATCGGAGCGATTCCGGGCCGTATAATATACTCTATAAAGCAGGCAGGCTCCAGAAATCCTTTGTTCCTGTTTGATGAAATTGACAAGCTGGCCAGCGACTTCAGAGGAGATCCGGCTTCAGCATTGCTTGAGGTGCTTGATGCAGAACAGAATAAGGACTTCAGGGATCACTATATGGAGCTGCCCTTTGATCTCTCAAGGGTTATGTTCCTAACGACGGCAAATTCGATAGAGACCATACCTGCAGCATTACTGGACAGGATGGAGGTAATATATGTTTCCGGCTATACAGAAGAAGAGAAGCTTCATATAGCTGCTGACTATCTTGTACCCAAGCAGATAAAGGAGCATTCTCTGAGTGAAGAGAATGTAATAATTTCAGAAGCTTCCATAAGAGGTGTGATAAGCGGCTACACAAGGGAAGCAGGAGTAAGGAGTCTTGAACGGGAGATTGCCAATATAATAAGAAAGTGCGCTACTCAAATTGTAGAGAATAATAATAAAAGGGTCAGGGTCACACCTGCTAATCTCAAGAAGTATCTGGGTATTCCAAAATACAGGTATGATTTGATAAATCTGAAGAATGAAATAGGAGTAGTCACAGGCCTGGCCTGGACATCTGTCGGCGGAGAAACACTGTTTATCGAAGTCTCTGTTATGACCGGTACAGGCAAGCTTGAGCTTACAGGACATCTCGGGGATGTAATGAAGGAATCGGCAAGAGCAGGCTTGAGCTATATTCGTTCCAAGGCCGACGAGTTTGGCATCGATAAAGAATTTTCGAAGAATATGGATATTCACATACACGTTCCAGAGGGCGCAACTCCCAAGGATGGCCCTTCGGCAGGTATAACCATGACAACTGCTTTGGTGTCGGCACTTTCCAAAACACCGGTACACAGAGATGTAGCAATGACCGGCGAAGTAACCCTGAGAGGAAGGGTGCTTCCAATAGGCGGCTTAAAGGAAAAAGTGCTCGCAGCCAAACGTGCAGGTATTAAAAAGGTGATTATACCCTTTGAGAATGAGAAGGACCTGGAAGAAATTCCGGATTCAGTTAAAAGAAATATGAAGTTCATACTTGCAGCTGACATGGATGAGGTCTTGTCTCATGCGCTGGTAAAGGATGATAAGAATGAAAATTAAGAAGTGCGAGTTTTTAAAGAGTGCAGTTCTAATAGATCAATATCCAGAACTAGATCTGCCGGAAATAGCTTTTTCCGGCAGATCTAATGTAGGGAAATCTTCATTAATAAACTCACTACTGAATAGGAAAAAGCTAGTAAAGATAAGTTCGAATCCAGGGAAAACCAGGACAATTAACTTTTTCCTTGTAAATGAGCAATATGTCATGGTGGACTTGCCCGGTTATGGTTACGCGGCAGTATCCAAAAGCGAAAAACAGGCCTGGGGTAAAATGATAGAGGACTATTTAAGGAACAGGGAGAATCTTAAGAATGTGGTTCTGCTTGTGGATATACGTCATGCACCTACTGCTGATGATAAGCTGATGTACAATTTTATAAAATATCACAGGAAATCGGTAATTGTTGTTGCTACAAAGCTGGATAAGATAACAAGGACATCAGTCAATAAAAATGTTGGTGTAATCAAGCAGGCACTTGGAATAGACGCAGATGACATTTTTATAACCTATTCCTCCGAAACCCATGCAGGGAGGGAGGCGCTTTGGGAGGCAATGACGGACGGGATATAGTTTACTGTATTGGGGGGCTCTATTGGTGGTATGGGAATCATTTATCGTGATTTTTACTTTTTTGCTGCTTAATGTCCCTATTTTTGTATCACTGTACAAATATGTGTTCAAGGAACTGAACATATTTGCAAAGCTTGCCATAGGCATTTTCTATTGGACCTTTGCATTCCTGACTCATGAGCTTGCACCCTTTATAGGGGTGCTTATCCTATTGTTTAAAGTACATAGCAGAGAGGAAAGTGATATTCAGACTAGAGACATCAACATCTGGCATCTGGGATTACGGGATTCGATGCTTGCTGCGGGGGCGGCACTGGTATTCAAGCTTGCTATAAGCCAGCTAAACAGGCTGTATATAGATATATTGAGCATGTATCCGGGCATGAGGGTAGAGCCCCAGGAAATTGTAAAGGAATTTGCGGTAGGAGAGATGTACTATAAAATACTGCTTTTTGTCCTGGTGGTAGTACTGGCACCTTTTGTGGAGGAATATATTTTCAGGTATTATATTTATGATAAGCTTTTACTTCCAAGGATGCCCAGTCTGGCAGCTGCAATCATTTCAGCAGCTCTATTTACATTGCTGCATCTTAATATATCAGGAATTCCTACCTTCTTTGGCCTGGGATTATACTGCACCTTCGTATATGAGAGAAAGGGCTTTTACGGGGCCGTGATAGCTCATACGGTATCAAATCTTGTCACAGCAGCACTTTTAATTGTGTAGTTTTGAAAGGATGAGTATTTATATGGAAAAGGAGTTTCACGGGGCACTATTGGATGCATTAACGGAAGCTATTGTCAGAAAGTCGGTAGTGACTGTGAAAAATGCTGAGAACAGCAGTATAATAGTAGTAACAGCAACTGAAGATGAGATAATAGTGTCTCTGAGCAAGATTCCCTCAATAATGAATGATGTAATAACAGCAGTCTCAGATTGTCTGGGCAAAAATCCCGACATGGTTTACAACAGAAGCAGTGTTTTGAAGGATGACTTTATCATTTACTATATGGTTTGGCTGAACAATAATGATGGAGCAAAATTATTCGTGGAAAAAGAGTTTTCCGCACCCCAGAACAGGATTACCTATTTGAGCCAGAAAGCACTAATCTTTTTACAGGGCATAAATTGATAATATACTTGCTGATAAATGAAATAATAAGGCTGAGAGCCTTATTTCTTTTTGTTTTACTAATTGCTTCAAGTTTTGTATAATTCTAATGTGGGGGTAATATTAATCAAACAAGGGGGTCATATAAATGGATTCAAATGAAATAGCAACTAAAAAGAATCTTCTACAAAAGCTCAAGCTATTTTTTGTCAAACCTTCAGAGCTGTTCAGAGATTACATTGAAAAGCCAACCTGGGCATTAAAGCTCATAATAATATCTCTGGTAACAGCTGGTTATACTTATGCAACAAAAATACTGGGTAAGGATCTTATGACGGAATTAATGGAAGAAAGAGCAGCTGCAATGCCGCCGGAACAGGCTGAAGCCATAAGGGCATCCATACCCTTTTTAAATTCGCCTACGATGAACATTATTTCTGCTGCTATTGCTGTGCTGTTAATAATAGCCGTCATATTGCTGGTTTCACTTGCATATATGGTATTTATAAGGGCACTCAAGGGCAAGATAAAGTACACACAGGCAGTATCTATTTACACTCTTGCTTATATGGCAGCTGCTGTAGGAATGGTGGTTAAGCTTGCATACATGTATCTTACCGGTAATCTGTTGTACATCAATATGAGTCCTACATTCATAGATGCTTTGTATAATAACCTGGATCCCTTTATCATATGGCAGGCTATACTGACGGTATTCGGCATATCTGCCGTTTCAGGACTTCCGGAAAAGAAGAGCACTATAATAGTAGTCAGTATGTGGTTGGTATCTTTGGCCATATCCTTGGGTTCAGTGATGCTGGCGAAGTAAATTCAACAGTGCTTCCTTATTGTTTAACCCGGGCTCCTCAAGCACCTTTTCCAAAAGGCTGCTGAGGAGTTCTTTTATTTCCCTTCCAGGCTTGATACCCAGAGCTATAAGGTCATCGCCGCTTACTGCGAGGGATTTCAAGCTTGTGAATGTTATAATATTCCGTAAGTATATGAAGAATAATAAAAGGACATAATAAATTGGAACAATCGTTATAAGGAGGGAAAAAATATGCCGATTTTAGACAAGTTAATACCTCATGCTGATAAAGAGCAAATACATGCAGGAGAAGCCTATTCAGTATGGACACAGACAATGGCACGATATGATACTTTGGGTTTAACTCAATATATGGAAAACCTTATCCACGATAGTGATTTAAAGGCACTTGTTAAATTTGGTACAAATAATGTTATTAAACCTCAAATAAAAAGATTAGAAGATTTTGCTGAAAAATATAAAATTCCCCTTCCTCCAAAACCACCTAAAAGTGTGAATACGTCTAATGCAACAGATACCGCAGGTGATGAAGCCATCTTTCGTATTATATTTGATGGAGCACAGACAGCACTAAATGTTCATGTAAAGGAAATAAACATCGCTACAAATGATTTTTTAAGAAGTATGTATAGAGATTTTTTGAAAGAAGACTTGGATAATTATGAAAATATGATAAAGTATGGGAAATTTAAAGGATGGGTGAAAAACCCCCCGACTTATCAACATTGATATGTTGCATATTTTTAAATTTTCACTAATTTCCTATATATAAATCGCACAAAGAAGATTACATAGAATAGAAGCGATTTATAACATCAAGGAAAACGTTTCGCACTATTGAACAAGTACTTATTAACATTACTGATTTATAAACTATTCAGAATGTTAATAATGTACTACCTTGATGTTGTGCCCTGGGGCTATAAACGAATACTGTTACAGGGCACAATTATGTAATGGATTAAGTGCGAAACATATAGGAGCCGAGGTAGATAATATTAATCTTTCTTTCTACTTCGGTTTTTATAGAAAAAATCTAACTATTATGCATTTTTTTACAGCTGTGTTTATGTTCATTTGTCAGTAATATTCAATCCTCTACTACTTGCTTTTTGATACAACAACATCATTTCACCCCTGACCAATTGCAATTCTTCTGTCTTGTTTTGAAGCTCAATTTCTAATTTGCTAATCCTTTTACTGTTCTACAAAATAAAGCTATAAAACTATCGAATGTATAACAAACCAGTCGGATTTAGCTAATAGTATAGTAACTCAAAAGCGATTTTTGCTCTTTAGGTAGAATGTTTTCTAAGCACAATCTCAAGAATTTCTTTTTTGCTTTTCCCTTCAAGTTGCATGTCAAAGGCTTCTTCAAGAATGACTCTAAATTCTTTATTCGGTTTCATCCCTAATGCAATTAAATCCTTTCCAGTTATACAGGGTCTAATTTCTTCGTTTGCTCCTATTTCGATTAGCTTTGCATCAATCCATTTACTGATTTTGGAAAAACTTTCTGCGTCTGAGCCCTTACCCATTGAATCTGCTTCAGCAAAAAGAAGAATTTCATTAATGTCAATGTCTACAGATAACCTTCTGATTGCTTTATTTGAGGCGTTTGGGTATAACCCCAAGAGTCTCATGTGATTTCTTACAATAGCACACACTCCATCTATCAAGCTCTTCTCATTTGTAATTCTATATAAGAATGATTTAGCCACATTTACTCCAATAATATCGTGATTTGGGGAAATTATTCTATTACCTCGAAATTCAGTGGTCTTAGGTTTTCCAACATCATGCAGAAGAGAAGCGAACATAAATATTTCTGGATTTCTTGACTTGTCTTTTAGCTTTGAAGCATAGTCTATTACTAACATTGTATGATTCCATACATTTCCTTCAGGGTGATAATAAGAATTCTGAGGACATCCAATTAATGCATAAAGTTCAGGAAACAGCTTTTCAATAACACCAATTTTTCGCATCATCTCAAAAGCAATGGATGGTTTTGCTCCTTTCATCAAAGCTTTCCACAATTCCTCGAATATTCTCTCTTTGGGCAAAGTTGTTAAGTCAATACTTTTACAAATCTCAATGGTTTCAGGTGCTATTGTAAATTCAAATCTTGAAGCGAACTGACATGCACGAAGTACCCTAAGAGCATCTTCTATAAACGTTTTTTCATCAATATGACGTATAATTTTCTTTTTTATATCATCTAAACCGCCCCAAAAGTCTATAATTTCACCAGTCAATACATTTTTCATCAATGCGTTTATAGTAAAATCTCTGCGTTTAGAGGCTTCCTCTAACGTCATAAAAGGGTCGGAGACAATAATAAAATCCTTGTGGGTAAATTTCTCATCAGGTTTTGGTTCGATAATAAAATCTGGACATACTGACTGAATTAAGTTAGTATGCTTGTCTTCATAATCAAAAGGGATAACTATTCTTTTACTCGCTTCAAGCTTCTTTGCTAAAATTTCTCTTCGTGGCACTGCAAAATCGATAGATAAACCATGAATCATAAGAATTCCAAAACTGCTACCGACTTCATCTACTTTACCAAACTGGCATAATACTTCTTTAAGTTTGTGTAGCTCTATACCGTATACTTCTACATCAATATCCTTGTTTTCTTTTTTTAGAATAAGGTCCCTAACATACCCGCCAACAAGGTATACTGTTCCATTTAGTTCGGAAATATTTTTTGCAATTTCGCACAAAATTTCTAATTCTCTTTCCATTTAAAAACCATTCCTCTACTGTTTACTTCCTCGCTTTCTTTCTTGGACCTTATCTGTAACTGTTTTCTGTATTTTGACATTAAACTATGAAGGCCTGATACCCGTTATTATGAAAGGTATCCAATATGTATTGAACCTTCTGTGGTATTGATATACTCAAATTATACTTCATAGACCCTCTCCCTGTAGTTATCCTCCGAGTGTCACATCTTGATCCTGATACCACTCAAGTGCTTTATAAAGCTGCTCAGGTTTGAAATCCGGCCATAGCTCATCTAGAATATAAAAATCAGCATATACTGACTGCAAAGGCAGAAAGCCGCTTAGCCTGCGCCTGCCACCCCACCTTATCAGAAAATCAACTCTTGATATATCTGCAGAGGCAATATGCTCTGCAATATTTATATTCGTTGTTGAACCACAGCTTCTTATACCGGATACTGCCTGATTCAGATCCCAGTTCCACCCATAATTCACCAGAAAGTTTACTTTAATAAGCCCTCGTCCGAACTTCACTCTCTTGGTAAAAGGGAGCAGTTCCTGGGGAAACATATGTGATTCGGAATTTCCGATGACTAATAGCTCAGCATCCCTTCCGGAAAGCTCCATCACAGCATCAACGCATGCTTTGCTGAAAGCCTGTGTTTGTACGGTTGGTCTCTTGGTATTGTCTTGGGTAAAGCCATATAGAGTCATTTCTTTTATCCCAAGCTCAATACATAGGTTATAAAGCTCAAAGCCCGGCTTGATGCCGTGGTTGTACCCATCCTGCTTTTCATAGCCTCTCATCTCTGCCCATCTTCTATTTCCATCCGGGATAATACCAATGTGCTGCGGCAGTCTTTTAAAGGCAGGAACACTCATACGTTCACCTCACATTTATCTGTTGCAGATTTTGGTCTAGTATTGGAATAAATCCTTAAAACCAATACCTGTATTATTACCCGATATTTAAGAAATTAGCCTTGAGAGGGGTTTATAGCTCAATTACTTCAAATTCCTGATTCAGCAGATTTATGACCAGTATTTTCTTCCTAAGTATGTCTCCGCGTTTTATCAATATCTTTACAGCTTCTGCAACCTGTATCGAGGCGACCATGGCAGGTGTGAAGGATGGATTCCCCAGCTCCCTTTCGATACCGTAATTTGCTTCATAGGGATATAAACGGCTTAAGGTCCCGTCACCGGGAAAAACTGTGGTCACCTGACCATACCAGCCTGCTATAGCCCCATGTACCAGCGGAATCCCTGCCTTTCCGGCAAGCTCCTCAAGTACAAGGCGGCTTTCTATATTATCCAGAGCATCGATAATAACATCATGTCCATTGATGATACCCATACCATTATCTTTATCGAGCCTTTGCTGAATTGGCATAACTGTTACAAGGGGATTGACTCTTTTCATTCTTCCCTCTGCAGCGGAAGCCTTACTGCAGCCAAGATTGTCCATAGCCGACAGCAGCTGCCGGTTAAGGTTTGACTCATCAAAAACGTCTCCGTCAACAGCTGTGATAAAGCCTATTCCAAGCCGCCCGAGTTCTTCAACTATATATCCTCCCAGACCACCGCAGCCTATAACACAGACCTTGAAATTTTTAAGGCTGTCATTTTCTTCGGCACTGAGGGTCTTTACATTTCTGCTGTACCTTTGCATTACTACACCTCCATAACTTTTTCATGCAGGAATATTATTATATATAATTATAACTTTTATTTCGGCAGCAATACAATATTAACCTTTACTGTCCATATTGAAAGGAACGGGTAACACGGTTTTCCTGCGGAAAAACACGGAAACCCAGGTCACACACGGTTGGGGAAAAAATATAAAAGAATGAATCGGTATTCGATAATGCAGAGAGTATTGATACTTACTAAAATATCGATATGGAAATAATAAAACATAACCGTGTAATTCCGAAGGAATTCCGTGAAACATCCGTGTATTCCGTGTTACCCGTTCTCCCAAGACTTTAAAACCGCAAAGTTTTGCCGAAAAAATATATAAGGATGTTGTTTTAGGCTTAACAATGGAGGAATTGCAGTAATCATGTTGAATATATTAGTGTTAGTGAATAAGTATGTGAGGAGAAATAATATGAAAAAGCTAATTGCAGCTTTTGTTTTAGTATTTTTTACTATAATAAGCTTATCAGGCTGCAGCGGTAAGAGTGCTGATATTTTAGAGGACGGAGCAGGTATTCCTGCCACAGGCCATGGAAATACTCCCGGCAATATATCAAATGGAGGGGTTGTAGCATATAGGGGGGACTGGGTGTATTATTGCAATGGCAGTGATGATGTGAGCATATATAAGGTGAAGCTAAACGGATCGGATAAAACCAAATTGAACAGCGACAGATCAATGTTTATAAATGTGCAGGGGGACTGGGTATATTACAGCAATATAGAAGAAAGTGAAAACAGCAGAATATATAAAATTAAAACTGACGGCACAGAGCGTACAAAGCTGACAAATGATTCTGCTTCCTTTATAAATGTCGTGGATAATTGGATATACTATAGCAATGCATCTGATGACAGGCGCATATACAAGATGAAAATCGACGGTACCGAAAAGACACGCATTGCCGACAGCTTTTCTTCATATCTGAATGTGCAGGAGGATTGGGTATACTACAGCAACGGGGATGACAAAAAACGGATTTACAAAGCCAGTACTGACGGCACAAAAAATGGGGCAATATCTGAGGACTCTGCGGCATATATAAATGTGGACGGGGACTGGATATACTACAGCAATGGCTCTGACGGAAACAAGCTATATAAAATAAAGACTGACGGAACCGGGAAGACAGAGCTTACAAAGGAAGAAGCTCTCTACATAAATGTATCGGGAGATTGGATTTATTACAGCAATGGATACAACGGCAACAGGATATTCAGAATGAAAAAGGATGGCACGGATAAGGGTATATTGAATTATGAAAGCTCCAGATTCATAAATATTGCCGACGGCTGGTTGTACTTCATAGTTGATTCAACCCCCAACAGGCTGTATAAGATGAAAAATGACGGTACAAAGATTCAAATGGTGGAAAAGATAGAAAGGTAGGCATTGCCTACCTTTTATACTATTATACTACCAAATCCACATGCTGTATGGTTCCTGCACTTCCATTTTCATTAAGGAAAATGCCGGTTCTTTGTATAACACCATTTTCTTTATTGCCTTCTCCTCTCAGGCTGAAGGAAGTTCCAGCGCTGCCAAGACATATTGCGCCTATACCCTTCTGTCCAAGAGCAAAAAGTATGTCATTCCCATATTCATCCTGGGACCATATTCTCAGCTTGTCAAATACTGCATCATTCTCATCTATCCATCCGTTGTTGTCAGAATCATAAAGGGATAAATCTGTGAAGCCATTGCCGCTCTGAGGGCCGAATAGCTCACTTCCGTCTTTGATTTTTCCATCATTGTTTAGGTCAAGGGACAGGAAACCGGAACCTGCACACAATCTGGATATTTGGTCAGGAATTCCGTCACAATCGATATCAAAGCTGAACTTGCTGTCCGTAAGCATAGCAGATGGCGCATTGAAGTTAATAACAAGAGGGTCTATTCTTACCGCGTCCCCTGCTCTAATGTGTATTTCTTCACTGAACATGAATTCTCTGCTCATGCTCAATTGAAGGTCTACTCTGATTTCCTTTCCATCAGTGGTTCTTACTGTACCCATTGACTTAAAGGACATTTTCTGGCTCTCGTAATGAGTGGTTTTGCTGTCATAGACCAAGCCCCAACCTGCTTTGGGAAGCGGGCTGCCATGGCCTTCCTGCCTACTCTCTTTAAACTTGATTCTTTTTGGCAGCACAAATTTGAATTTCTTTCCCAGAAGATGCTCCAGGAGAGCCTCAAGAACCAGAACCTTCTGTTTGTCCTTTTCACTGAGTACATCCTCCACATCATCCTCCAGGCAATTGATTGTACTGCTGCCAAGATATTTCTGCAGCTCCCGCCCCTTTTCGGATATATCCATAGTCACTCCGGGGGGGCCCTTCGCTCCCGAGGCAGGATTGTCACCTACCCAGAATTGCAGGCTTTCCTCCTTTTGGCTCAGCTCCAACATGAAATTTTGACCCTGAAAAGAAATGCTTGAGCTTTCGATTTTCATATTTCCACCTCCATGTGTTAATTTCAGCCAAAACGGCAATCCTTTTCTGCTTTGGCATAGGTTTTATATAACTTATCGGAAAAATACAGACTAAACTTAAAGGAAATATTTCATAGGGATATTGGTTATGATATATTATAATTGTATCGATACAAAAGAAGAAAAATGCGCCAATATGGGCGCAGGTTACGGGGGGGACGGGTAACACGGATTTCCTTCGGAAAAACACTGAAATCCACGGAACACACGGTTGGGAAAATAATATAAAAGAATGAATCGATATTTGATAATACAGAGAGTATCGATACTCACTAAAACAGCGATATAGAAATAATAAAAAATAACCGTGTAATTCCGCAGGAATTCCGTGTAACGTCCGTGTATCCCGTGTTACCCGTTCTCCTGAACCTATAATGGCGCAACATTGAAATGTATTGGAGGTATTACTATGAGTAATGTTATTTTTCCGGGAGATATTGATATTGTCATAGATAAGAATAGTGAAATGCCACTTTATATACAGCTGTACGAGCAGCTTAAAAAATACATTGCTAAGGGCGTACTGGCCGAGGACTGCAAGCTTCCGACGATCAGAAGCTTTGCGGAGTATTTGGGAGTAAACAGCATAACCATAGTGAATGCTTATAAGTTGCTGGAGGATAGCAAGCTGGTTTATAAGAAGGTTGGCAGCGGCACCTTCGCAATGCCTCTTAAGGACGACATAAATTTAGAAAGCGATGCAGTTATGGTAAGCGATGAAATAGAATTTGATATAGAAAAGGGAGTATGTGATGATACTATAAACCTTTCTACGGCTTCTCCAGACCCAAAGCTTTTTCCGGTGAGAGACTTCAGGAGGGTGCTTAACGAGGTATTGGAGCGGGATGGGGGAAAGGCTTTCATGTACCATGAAAGCATGGGTTACAAGCCTCTCAGGGAATCAATAGCTAAATACCTGCCGGCTTATGGAATAGAGGCATCATCGGAGGATATTCATATCATATCAGGTGCCCAGCAGGGCATAGATATTATCTCAAGGGTGTTACTCACCAACGGAGATTATGTTTTTGTAGAAAGTCCTACCTATAACGGGGCGGTGGCAGTATTCAAGTCAAGGGGAGCAAAGCTTGTGGAAATACCGCTGTTGTCAGACGGACCGGATATGAAAGAGCTGGAAAAACGGTTGAAGCTTATTAAACCTAAATTCATCTATGTTATGCCGAATTTTCAGAACCCTACCGGCTGCACCTATTCCGAAAGAAAACGAAAATACCTTATGCTGCTTTGCAGAAGGTATGATGTTATGATAGTCGAAGATGATTATATGAGTGACCTGAGCTATATTGATGAGGGAGCAAGACCCTTGAAGGGGCTTGATAATAATGACAGGGTAGTATATATCAAGAGCTTTTCCAAGATATTCATGCCGGGGCTTAGGGTCGGGTACCTGATAATACCGGGTTCCATTAAGGAAAAGGTTATGAGTATGAAGCATATAACCGACATATCTACATCCGGGCTGATGCAAAGGGTTCTTGATTTATATCTGAGAAGCGGTATATGGAATAGACATCTGGAATATATGAAGAGGGAATACAGTGTGAGGTACTATGAAGCAGTAAGAGCGGTAAAAAAGTATCTCAGGGGGGCGAGCTTTACCCAGCCATACGGTGGGCTGAACCTATGGATAAAGCTGCCGGAGGGGGTCAGTTCAGGAGAGCTTTTTGACAGGTGTAAAGAGAGGAAGGTGCTTATTACTCCCGGAACAGTATTTATAAAAGGCACCGAGGGGGAGGGGCATATCAGGATAAGCTTTGCCGGTGCAGGCCTTGAGCAGATAACAGAGGGAATAGCGATAATAGGCCAGGTGACGGAGGAGATAAAGCACAGGCACTAAATTATTTCTGTTAAAGCTTTTACCACACCGGCATCAATATTCCCAACCTCAACCATGGAATCTATGATTCCCAGGGCTTTTTCTTTTGGCATACCGTCTCTGTATGGCCTGGCTTCGGTCAGTGCCTGATATATATCACATACAGCCAGGATTCTCGATTCCTGGCAAAGCTTCTCTGCGCCTATACCCTCAGGATAGCCGGAGCCTCTTAGGGTCTCATGGTGGTTGGCAGCCCAATGGGCTATATCAGTCATACCACTGATATTACCCAATATAAGTTTTGTATAGTAGGTATGGGATTTTATTATGGTATACTCTTCCGAACTAAGCTTTTCAGGCTTATCCAGTATATGGTTGGGTATGGAAAGCTTCCCTATATCGTGCAGCAGAGCAGCTATTTTCATTTTTATTGTAATATCCTCATTAAAACCGTAATACCTTGAAAACAAAGAAGCGTAGCGGGTTAATCCTATGGAATGCTCATGGGTATAGGCACTTTTCTTGTCTATTATAGCTGCGAAGACAACAGCGATGTTTTCAATAATGCTAAGAGACATCGGCTCTTGAATAGGAGGATGCATGCGTGTAAGAATATCCGGGTTGGTGTTGATATTTTCCATATCCAGCCAAAACCTCTCGGGCTTGCATGCTTCCATAAAGGCATCCACAATATGCTGACTGAACAATCTTCCCTGCCCCGACCTGATCCAGGCGATAATATAATCTCTCTGCACCCAATATGGCTTTTCGCTGCTGTAAATAAGCTCGAACATGTCCGCAATATGTATTATCTGCGATTCCTCAGGTATGTCACTTCCGGCAAGTCCATTAGGCCCTGAGCCATCCCAATTTTCATGGTGGAATCTTATAAACCTTGAAATACTGCTGCCTATAGGAAGCTTCTCTATTAAAGAGGAACCGAATTCCGAGTGCTGATATATGAAGCTGCTGTCTTGATGGGACTCGGTAAATGCCTCTACTGCTCCTATATCATGGGAGCAGGCTGCGATATATAAATTCTTAAGACGGATATCATCATAATGGAGTTTCTTTGCAATATAAATGGACACCAGTGCAGTTTTCTTTGAGTGATTTGCGAAATTATGACTGTGCACATTGAAACCTGGTACTGATACATCGAAGCTCACTTTTTTGTTTTTATCCCGTAGGGCGCATGCTTCAGCTAAATCCAAGGACAAAGAAATTGAATTTATGAAGCTGGTGAAATCAATATATGTATTAGCTGTATTCAAATGCTGATCAACTCCTTATTATATGTCGAAATTTGGTATATTATATAAATTATTATATAATATTTTGAATTGAAAAGCATGTAAAGATTATAAAATGCACAGAAGGAATAAGAATCTGTATTGTTGGAGAAATTTATGTTGTGATATATATACTTCGCAAATATGGAGGTAATGAATGAAGGAGTTTTATATAGGAATAGATGTAGGCTCGGTCAGTACCAATGTAGTTGCAATGGACAACAGCTTTAAGGTGCTGTCAAAGCAATACATCAGAACGAACGGACAGCCTGTTGAATCGGTGAAGCAAGGCTTGAGATGTCTCAGAGATGAATTCAGAGATGAAGCAAAGGTGCTGGGGATAGGTGCTACAGGAAGTGGCAGACAGCTTACAGGGATAATGGTAGGTGCTGACGTAGTAAAAAATGAAATAACTGCTCATGCAACTGCAACAATTACATATTTTCCGGAAGCCAGAACCATATTTGAAATAGGCGGGCAGGACTCAAAGATTATAATGCTTAAAAACGGCATGGTAATTGATTTTGCAATGAATACTGTGTGTGCAGCGGGTACGGGCTCATTTCTGGAGCATCAGGCTGAAAGACTGAAGGTCAGAATAGAGGATTTTGGAGATCTTGCGTTAGTAGCTGAGAAAAGTGTACGCATTGCGGGAAGATGCACTGTTTTTGCAGAATCTGATATGATTGCAAAGCAGCAGTACGGCTTTTCAAAAGCTGAAATAATAAATGGCTTGTGTGAAGCACTTGTAAGAAATTATATAAACAATCTCGGAAGAGGCAAAAAACTTGAACCTCCTTTTGTATTCCAAGGAGGTGTGGCTGCCAACAAAGGTATAAAGGCGGCCTTCGAGAGAGAGGTAGGTCATGAAGTCGTTATCCTTGAGCATTACAATGTAATGGGAGCAATAGGAGCTGCAATACTTGCCAGGGAACACGTTCTAAGCACTGGTACACCAACAGGCTTCAGAGGCTTTGAGGCCAGCGATTTTGATTTTATACCTGCCAGCTTTGAATGCAGCGGCTGTGACAACTGCTGCGAGGTAATCAAGGTGGAGCTGAACAAGAAGATTGTGGCAATGTGGGGTGACCGATGCGGCAAATGGACCAATTCTGTAGCCAGTTTGACCTCTGCGCCGCAGTAAAAAAAGAGAGCGGCATAATAAGCCGCTTTTTTTCGAAAAGGTTGCATATATTCATCCCTTCCGTAATAACTTTATATAAAGAAATATAAAGGGCTGCATCCAATTGTCTAAGATGGGAGGGATTTTTATAAAACCGAGAATTATTATAGTAACAAAGAAAAGTCTCATGATTTATACTGCATTATTGCTGATCCTGGTTATTGGCTTGGTCTTATTGTTTACGTTAAGAAGTAATGAGGTAGGACTTGCTACCTCAGGCTATACATATCTAAGATATAATGATGGAGTATATGTAGGTGTCGAAAAGACAGAGTCCGGGAGCGTGAAGGCAGAGGTAACCATAAAGAACTCAAGGATAAAGGACATCAAGCTTATCGAAATGCCTTCCGAATACATAAGCAATAACGCCAACATCAACGATGAAATATCCGATATAATCTATACAACAATAAAGTCACAGGATGTAGCAACGGCAAATGATATGGGGAATACCTCCTATGTACTGAGCAAGGTGATAAAGGCTGTAAGAAACGCACTGAACGAATCTTTGATAAGGCAGTGAAATAAAAATCTCAATGGTATTTATACCATTGAGATTAATTTATTCACTCACTAGAAATCAATTTACTGGTTTTGTCTGCAGCCGGGACAATAGCCGAAGAAATAAAGCTGCTGGCTGATCAGCTGGTAACCTGTCTTGCCTTCAACCTGATCCAAAAGGTCAAAAAGCACATCGTTATCTACATCTTCAACCTTCCCACAAGCTATGCAGGTAATATGGGGGTGCTGATTGACATTTGCATCATATCTGAATTTGTCTTCTCCAACATTGAGCTCTTGCACCAACCCCAGTTCCTTGAATACCTCAAGAGATTTATATACTGTTGCCAGGCTCATTGTAGGATAAGAGGGCTGCAGTTTAGTGTATAGCATATCCACACTGGGATGCTCTTTCGTATTTTTCAATATGTCGTAAACGGCTATACGCTGGGGAGTCACTTTATAGCCCTTTTCCTTAAGATATTTAATTAAATCAACCATAATTATTCCTCCAGCGAAATTATTATAATCAGTAAGAAATAACAGATTACATTTTCAAATTTATTTAACCTTCTATATAAAAAGAGCATAATGTATAAATTTTCATTTGTCAATATATATTAGGTATAAACTGGAAATGTTGATAAATTATTCACGAATATCACGGTTATATAATAATTAATATTAACAAATATATTATATAATTTAATTATACCACTGATTAACAAAATGTAAATACAATAGTGAAATTTTTTTTAATTCGAGAAAGTTCTCATGCATATGATGTATGGCAGTATATGGTTAGAAAGGGATATTACCCTCTGGAACAAGCGGATCAGCAAATGATCAGAAAGATTGGTGGTATGTATCAGGTTGCTCCGGAAGATAAAGCACGTGTAAATCAATTAGCAAAGCAGTATCAAGCTTCAGTTGATGGTAATAGTCGGAACATGTATCGGTAAAAGAACAAGGAAAGAACAAACCGTCCCCTTGTTGCGTAAAAACAAAGCCCTCCGGGTTCCGGAGGGCTTGAAATTCTTGCGTTATAATCCTGCTGCCTTCTTGACTGCACTCTGGTGGCTCGCATCCAGTCTGCTGCCGCTGTGGGTTCTGCTGTTTTTGAAGTGTATGCAGAAGTGGCCTTTGAAGTTGTTGTTGGTTATGGACTGACCCCCATGGGGCATTCCGTTCATGGAAGCAGCTATATTTCGCTCAACACCCTTACCATCCGTTACAGTGACAATTATGGCTCTTCTGTTCCAGCTCCAGCTTCCATAGAGGCTTTTCATGACTTTTGTATCTTCTGCGGTCAAGGGTTCGGAGTCAGCATGGTTTCTGCCGTATAGCCTCTTTACTTTAAAGGTTTTGCCTGTTTCTATATCAGTTACAGTGGCTATGTCGCCCTTTCCGTAAATATATTGTACTTCCTTGAACCAATCAAGGTATTCGCCATTTTTACCTGAGGAGGTATCGGAATCCCCCTCGGAGTCTTCATCGATAACTACATCGCTTTCCTCAGGGATTTTTATTTCCTGGCCTATCTGAAGAGCTGCATCATCATTGAAGCTGTTTTCACTTAGTATAGCTTCTGCAGTAACGCCAAAATCTTCAGCTATGGATTCAAAAGTGTCCCCATCCTTTACAACATATACATTCTGATTGTGTTCATATATATTGCCAAGCTCCGAGCTGTCCTGTACCGGGACTTCCGGCTCTGCCTCTGCATCGGCCTTGCTGCTTTCAGCAGGAGTTTCCTCCTTAGGCTTGGTCTCGGCCGGAGCGGGAGCAGGCTTCACCACTTTAACCACGTTAGGTATTATAATCTCTTTACCTATATCAAGGATGCTGTCTTCATTAAGCTTGTTATACTCAAGGATGGATTTGACAGACACATTATAATCAGAGGCTATATCCCATATGGTATCGCCTTTTTTTATTTTATACCGGACATTGACCTTGGTTGTATCCTTTCTTGCAGAAGAGGAACGGCTGGGAATTTTGATGTTCTTTCCGGCCAGTTCATTAATTTTGCTTATTGTTTTGGGGCCCAATACTCCGTCGGCGCCCAATTTGTATTTCTCCTGGAATTTCAATACGGAGGCTTCAGTGACTACTCCAAAATAGCCTGTACAAACCTCATCAAAAAAGCCCAGTTTTTTGAGAGCCGCCTGAACTTCTGCTACTTCCGGAGATTTATCCCCCTTTTTAAGTACTGCTGTATCGGCATATGTAGGAATAGCCATTATGAAAAATACTACTAAAGAAAGTATAGCAAGCGCTGTTCTCCTGCAAGTATTGATTTCCATTGGATATCTCCTCTCATACGGCTTACGGGGTTAGTTGACGGATTAGGGTTGAGAGTAACCCTAAGCATGCAAATAATATGGCATACTATTCACCCCAGGGTATATCCCCCACTTCCATAATGGAATTCAGCCTGTCTTATTGACTCCATTATACTACGGTATTATATTTAAGTGAAGTTATAATTTTCTATCTTCAGAATAATTGGTATATGCAGGAAATACATAACATTAGTCGAATTAATTAATAATAATAGGGGTTTCGGGGTTTCGGATTGCATGCGTTCCGTCGTAGGGGCGCCCATTGGGCGTCCGTAGCAGCGAACAGTGTGCTCACCGTTCATGAGAGGATGATAATATGCTGAAGAGAATAAAACTGACTATACAATATTTGAAGGATAAGAATGTTTCTTTCATGAAGAAGCTGCTTATAATAGGTAGTCTTCTATATTTGATTTTTCCAATTGATATTGTTCCGGACTATATTATCGGACTGGGGATACTTGATGATATAACCGTACTGTCATTTGCCTGGATCGCGCTGAAATCAGAGCTGGATGAATACGGAAGGGAGAAAGGAATTGAAAGCAGCAGGAAGACAAAGGTGATACCTTTTGAAACCAAAAGAAAAGACGAATAGTGGGGTGAAGAAATGAAAAAGATAACAGCTTTGTCTGCTATTATAATAATGCTTATAATTTTTGGCTGTTCAGCGGCAGATGTTGAACAGGAAAATGAACAGAGTGTTCAGGAGAATACGCAGAATGGCACAATACAGGAAACGGTGCAGACGGAAGAGGAACAGGAAGAAAAGGAACAGGAGGAATTGGTGCTTTCCTTTGTTGGAGATATTATGTTTGATAAGTCGGTTGCCGGTTTTATCAAGTCAAAGGGGGAGGACTATATTTTTCAAGGCTATGAAAAGCACTTCAAAGGCAGCGACATTGTATTCGGAAACCTTGAAACAGCGCTCAGCAACAATGGAGAGCCCATGGAGGATAAGGAATATACCTTCAGAAGCAGTCCAAAGCTTGCACCTTTCTTGAAAAAGAACAATTTCCACACCATGAGTATTGCAAACAATCATGTGCTTGATTATGGCCGTGCTGCGTTTGTCGATACAATGAAAGCACTGAAGGACAACGGTATAAGCTATGGGGGAGGAGGCCACAACAAGAAAGAAGCTTCAGAGGGTGTTATTATCGAGAAGAAAGGCCTTAAGATAGGTTTTATTGCTTTTACCAGGGTCACCCCCAGTGTCGATTGGTATGCAGGGGCTAAGAGGCCGGGAATCATAGGTGCTTATAAGGTTCATGAAGCAGAGGTTCTTGAGGCTGTCGGCAGCTTAAGGACAAAATGCGACCTTCTGGTAGTATCGCTGCATTGGGGAAAGGAAGGTACAACGACTGTGGGGAAGCAGGAGTCAGAGCTTGCTCACAAGCTGGTTGACGCGGGAGTTGATGTGATAATGGGACACCATTCTCATGTAGTGCAGAGCTTTGAATTGCATAAAGACAAACTGATAATGTACAGCCTGGGAAATTTCATTTTCACAACTTCATATTCAGAAATCAGCAATAAGACCATAATGGCAACGGTAAGATTTGATAAAAGCGGCAAGCTGAAATCTGTGGAAGCGGTGCCGGGCATAGTAAAATGGGGAAGGCCTGTTCCGATGGAAGAGGCTCAGGGAAGAGAGTTCATGGACTATCTTAATAAAATGAATATTAATATTGAGTTATAGTATGTTTTGCTCTCATAATGAAAACAAGGAGGGGATGCAAATGAGTGAACAACCCCTTAGCTCCTATGATGCTTACCTTTTCAGGGAGGGAAATCATTTCAGGAGTTATGATTTTCTTGGCGCACATCTTACGAATATAGCTGGTATTGATGGAGCGGTTTTTTGTGTATGGGCTCCAAATGCTGCTGCTGTGAGGTTGATTGGAGATTTTAACAGTTGGAACGGGACTTCCAGTGCTATGGCAAAAACTGACGATTCCGGCATATGGTCTTTATTCATTCCCGGCATGAAAGAGTGGGATATGTACAAGTATGAGATACATACCGGGGATGGAAGAGTTCTTGTAAAGTCGGACCCTTATGCTTTCTATTCAGAGCTGCGGCCTGGTAAAGCGTCAAAGCTGCTTTCCCTCAAAGGCTTTAAATGGAATGACGATAAATGGATGGAGCGCCGCGAAAGCGCGAATATATACGAAAGCCCGGTCAGTATTTATGAGGTGCATGCAGGTTCATGGAAGCAAAAGCCTGATGGCGGATATTACACTTACAGGGAGCTTGCGGAAGAACTGGTTGACTATGTCAAGGATATGGGCTATACCCATATTGAACTGCTGCCACTTACAGAATATCCCTTTGACGGCTCCTGGGGCTATCAAGCTACGGGTTATTACTCGGCAACCAGCAGATACGGCTCCCCCTATGATTTGATGTACTTCATCAACAAGTGTCACCAGGAGGATATAGGAGTGATACTAGACTGGGTTCCGGGGCATTTCTGCAAGGATGACAATGGCCTGAGGCTTTTCGACGGAACCGCCCTATATGAGTACAGTGACCCGCGAAAGGGCGAGAATTACGGCTGGGGCACCTGTCATTTTGACCTTGGGAAGCCGGAGGTGCAAAGCTTCCTGATATCAAATGCTGTTTTCTGGTTCGAAAAATATCATATTGACGGGCTGAGAGTAGATGCGGTAGCAAGCATGCTTTATCTTGATTATGAGAGAAAGCCGGGGGAATGGATGCCAAATAAATACGGCGGCAGGGAAAACCTTGAGGCGGTGGATTTTATAAGGAAGCTTAACAAGGCTGTTTTTGAATATTATTCAAATGTAATGATGATAGCAGAGGAGTCTACTACCTGGCCTCTGGTAACAGCTCCCACCCACCTTGGCGGACTTGGTTTCAACTACAAGTGGAATATGGGTTGGATGAACGATATGCTTAAATACATGACAATGGACCCTATACACAGGAAATGGCATCACAACCTCATAACCTTTTCACTTATGTATGCATATACCGAGAACTATATCCTTCCCCTGTCCCATGATGAGGTGGTTCACGGGAAAAAGTCGCTTCTGGATAAAATGCCGGGGGATTACTGGCAGAAGTTCGCAAACCTCAGGGTATTACTTGGCTATATGGCAGCACATCCGGGAAAGAAGCTGCTTTTTATGGGAGGAGAGCTGGGGCAGTTTATAGAATGGCGATATGATTCAGGCTTGGACTGGCTGCTGTTGGAGTACAAAATGCATAAGGAAATACAATATTTTGTGAAAGCTGTTAATGACATTTATATGAAGGAACCGGCATTATGGGAGCTGGATCATGTATTTGAAGGCTTTGAATGGATTGATCCCAATAATTTCGATCAGAGCATAATAGTTTTCATGCGCAAGGGAAAAGAGCAAAAGGATACTGTTATTATAATATGCAGCTTTACTCCGGTGGTATATGAAAATTACAGAATCGGGGTACCGTACAGCTGCGGTTATACTGAGATTTTCAACAGTGATTGGGAGGAGTTCGGAGGCTCAGGGCAGAAAAACCACGGAGTAATAAGTGCCGGGAAGCAGAAATGGCAGAATCAGCCATATTCGATAGAAATAAAGGTACCGCCCCTGGGGGTAGTATATTTTAAACCGGCTGACCTTCCGGAGAAGGATTCTGCTGAAGAAGCCGTTGAAGTCATAGAGTCTGAAATGCTTGCAATTGGGGGAACAATACCACAGGGGAATACTAATTGGTAATACTTGCTGCATATATATATAACATCATCAGTACTGACAAGTATTACGCAAGTCACTGGCATGGAACCCGACGCATATGGCACGCGGCAAATTCAACAAATATGTAGAGGAGGGGTATGCATGAGGAAAAAAGAATGGATTGCCATGATTCTCGCTGGTGGACAGGGCAGCAGGCTCACCCTGCTTACAAAGAAGATTGCAAAGCCCGCTGTATACTTTGGAGGCAAATACAGAATCATTGATTTTGTATTGAGCAATTGCTCCAATTCAGGAATTGATACTGTAGGTGTATTGACACAGTATCAGCCCTTGGTATTGAACTCATACATAGGGATAGGGAGCCCTTGGGATCTGGATAGAAAAAAAGGAGGGGTTACGCTGCTGCCGCCCTACGTGAATGAAAGGGGTGGAGAATGGTATAAGGGTACAGCCAATGCAATATACCAGAACATCAATTTCATCGATGAGCACAATCCTGATTATGTTGTAGTGCTTTCGGGAGATCACATATATAAGATGGATTACACAAAGATGCTGGAATATCATAAGGAAAAATCAGCGGATGTCACTATTGCAGTTGTAGAGGTTCCATGGGAGGAGACCGACAGGTTCGGAATTATGAATACAGAATCAGACAGCAGAATATATGAGTTTGATGAAAAGCCCAGGAAGGCGAAAAGCAACCTTGCTTCAATGGGTATCTATATTTTTGATTGGAAGGTTCTGCGAAAATACCTTGTGGAGGATGAAGCAGATCCCGATTCCAGCAATGACTTCGGCAAAAATATAATACCGCAGATGCTGAACAATGGGTTAATGCTTTATGCATATCCATTTTCCGGCTACTGGAAGGACGTAGGAACTATAGAAAGCTTATGGGAAGCCAACATGGACCTTCTGAAGGAGGACAACGGACTTAACCTTTATGACCCAAAATGGAAGATATATTCGGTAAACCCTATAAGGCCTCCTCATTATATGGGGGAAACAGCAGTCATCAAGGATTCAATGGTGGGTGAAGGCTGCGTCATATACGGAGAAGTCAGAAATTCGGTTTTGTTCCCGGGAGTATACGTTGGCAGGGATACAAAGGTTATTGATACTGTAGTGATGCCCAAGGTTTTGATTGGTGACAATGTCACAATAGAACGCGCCATAATTGGTTTGGAATCTGTCATCAAGAATGATTGCAGGATTGGTGACGGGACATCTAAAGCAATAACGCTTGTCGGGGAATATGAGCAGCTGCCTAAAGGCACCGCTTATAATGAGTAAGTGATTATTAACACAACAACATACTGGTCTATCAAAGTGTTAAAAATCACAACATTGATTCAGTGCAGAGCATGCCCTGGAAGGGATATACTATACGAGGCACTAAAGCGCAAAAACAAACTGAGGGAGGGGTAATCATGCTGGATTATATGGGAATCGTCAATCTAAGCGAGAGAGAAGACAACATCAAGGAGTTGACATACCACAGACCTATAGCTTCAATACCGATAGCCGGAAGATACAGGATGATAGATTTTGCTCTTTCAAACCTTGTGAATTCAGGAATCCAGAATATAAGCATATTCACACAGCACAAATACAGGTCTCTTCTGGATCATCTGGGGACAGGAAAGGCATGGGACCTGGATAGGAAAAACGACGGACTGTTTATTATGACGCCAATGCTTAACTTTTACAACATGGGGATCAGCAGGGGGGATATTGAGAATTTTAAAAACCACATAGACTATATTCATTTGAGTAAACAAAACAATGTCATTGTGACCTCCAGCAGCATGGTATGCAATTTGAATTATGAGAATGCAATAAAGCATCATAATGAAACGGGAGCAGACATTACAGTTATATATAGAAGGGTGGGAGACTGCACTGAGGATTTTCAATACTGCAATATACTTACTGTTGATGAAGGCGGCAGGATCACAGGTGTGGATTTAAACCGCGGGAAAGAAAGTGAATGCAATATATCACTGGATATGTTCATAATGAAAAAGGCACTCTTCCTGGATATTGTCAACACCTGTGTGTCAAGGGGTGATTGCGACTATTTCAAGCAAGCTGTTCATAACATCGTGGATAAGCTCAAGGTCTATGGATATGAGTTTAAAGGCTATCTGGCCTGTGTCAATTCAATACATAGCTATTACAAGACAAACATGCAGCTTTTGAATCTGGATACTTCAAAGGAGCTGTTTTTCAGAAATGGGCTCATATATACAAAGGTGAAGGATGAGCCGCCTACAAAATATGCAGAAAATGCAAGGGTGACAAATTCACTGGTGGCAAACGGATGCATAATAGACGGTCAGATAGAGAACAGTATTATATTCCGGAGTGTGAAGGTAAGAAAAGGGGCAGTGGTCAAGAACAGTATACTGATGCAGAATTGCCTCATAGAAGAGGATGTCCACTTAATAAACGTAATATTGGATAAAGGCGTGAAGGTTACCAGGAATAAGCAGCTTAAGGGGGATGAAAGCTATCCTATCGTCATAGAGAAAAAAGCGATAATCTAGTGATTATTAACACAACAAATTTCTTGTCTTTCAGAGTGTTAATAATAGAGCTTCGCTGATGTATCACGGATGGCATAAAGAGCGCAAAATCTGCGCTCTTTTCATATCATGGATATACAGAAAAACTACATTTTTAACCATAGTTAATATAACGGAGATATTGTATAATAAATTATAATCAGTAATTTTGGCTAAAATTGTATTTATGTCCCTTCCAGGCAAGACATTTCCTGTCGGCAGTGAAGTGTAGCTTCGCTGAAAGGGCAGATTAAGGAAACGTTTACGCGAAATTTGAATTAATGAATGCAAAATGTTTTTCGCGGAATATATAGGAGGCAAATATGGCTGTTAGCAAGGATAGATTCAAGGAAGATTATTTAAAAAAGTTAATGATGATGTACGCGAAGAGCTTTGAGGAGGCGTCAAACAACGACAGATATTCGGCTTTGGGGAGTCTTATCAGGGATTATGCCACTATGGATTGGGTTAAGACCAATGAAGAATATCTTAAGAGAAATGCAAAGCAGGTATATTACTTCTCAATTGAATTTCTGCTGGGAAGATTGCTGGGTAACAATTTAGTGAACCTGGGCCTGGAGGAAGTCTGCAATGGAGTGCTTCAAGAGCTTGGCTGCACTCTGAAGGAGATAAAGTCTGCCGAGCCTGACGCAGGGCTTGGGAATGGAGGACTTGGAAGGCTTGCGGCCTGTTTTTTGGATTCCATGGCTTCCACAGGAATACCCGGACACGGCTGTGGAATCAGGTACAAGTATGGACTTTTCCAACAGAAGATTGTGGACGGATATCAGGTGGAGCTGCCGGAGAATTGGCTCCGGGAGGGAAATGTCTGGGAGATGAGGAAAGCCGACAAGGCTGTGGAGGTCAGGTTCGGGGGGGATGTAACCACCGAATATGAGAATGATAAGCTGGTATTCAAACATGAAAACTATGATACAGTGCTTGCAGTTCCTTATGATACGCCAATTATAGGCTACAGAAATGAAACTGTGAATACCTTAAGGCTCTGGAGTGCGGAAAATCCTGAAAAGGATTTCGATTTATCCTCCTTCAGCAAGGGAGATTACATGAAGGCAGTAGAGAACAAATACTCTGTGGAGGCCATTTCCCAGGTGCTATACCCGGATGACAGCTATGCGGAAGGCAGGAAGCTGAGACTCAAGCAGCAGTATTTCTTCGTATCTGCAGGCCTGCAAAGCATTGTAAGGACCTATAAGCTTGCAAACCAGAGCATTAAGGATTTTGATGAAAAAGTGGCAATACACATAAATGACACTCATCCGGCCGTTGCAATACCGGAGCTTATGCGAATCCTGACGGATCAGGAAGGGGTTGACTGGGATACTGCCTGGAAGATAACCACCAACACAATTTCCTATACCAACCATACTATTTTGTCTGAAGCCTTGGAGAAATGGCCCATAGACATGTTCAAGCAGATGCTGCCGAGGATTTATATGATAGTTGAGGAGATAAACGAGAGGTTTTGCAAAGATTTGTGGAACAGGTATCCCGGACAGTGGGAAAAGATATCAAGAATGGCCATAACAGCGGACGGATATGTGAAAATGGCCCATCTTGCGATAGTGGGAAGTCACAGTGTCAACGGGGTTGCCAAGATTCACACGGAAATATTGAAAAAACAGGAGCTTGCGGATTTCTATCATTTTTATCCCTATAAGTTCAATAACAAGACCAACGGCATTACCCACAGAAGATGGCTTCTGAAGTCAAATCCGGAGCTTTCGCAGCTTCTTAAGGATACTATAGGTGCCAGTTGGGCAAAACACCCTACAGACCTAATCAAGCTCTTGAAATACCAGGATGATGCGTCGGTACAGGAAAAGCTAAGGCAGATAAAGCACAACAACAAGCTGGAGCTGGCGAAAATAATCAAGGAGAAATATTCAATAGATGTGGATGCAAATTCGATATTCGATGTTCATATAAAAAGGCTGCATGCATATAAGAGGCAGCTTCTGAATGTACTTCATATAATGCACCTGTACAACTGCCTGAGGGATAATCCCAGGCTTGACATGATACCCAGAACCTTCATATTCGGGGCTAAGGCGGCACCGGGCTATCAGCTGGCTAAACAGGAGATAAAGCTGATAAATACCCTGGCTGATAAAATAAATAACGACACAAGCATAGAAAATAAGCTTAAGGTAGTATTTATGGAGGACTACAAGGTATCCCTGGCAGAAAAGATTATCCCTGCTGCTGATGTAAGCGAACAGATTTCTACCACCACAAAGGAAGCCTCGGGTACCGGAAATATGAAGCTAATGATGAACGGGGCCATTACCGTTGCCACTCTCGATGGAGCCAATATCGAGATAAGGGATGAAGTTGGGGATGATAATATTATAATATTCGGAATGACAGAAAGGGAAGTGCTGGATTATTACAGGCATGGGGGGTACAGTGCAATTGAGCATTACAACGGTGATCCGCGTATAAGGACTGCGGTAGACCAGCTGATAAACGGATTCTTCCCGGTGAGCAACGTCGAGTTCATGGATATATACAACCATCTGCTGCTGCATAACGACGAATACTTCGTACTGAAGGACTTCAATGCCTATGTGGAGGCCCATAAATGGGTAGATGAGCTTTACAGGCAAAAATCCAAGTGGACCAGGATGAGCATAAACAATATAGCTCACTCAGGAGTTTTCTCCAGTGACGGTACAATATCGGAATATGCTACAGGCATATGGGGAGCTAAAAGGGTGATTATATGACGGATTTAATAATTTTTCACGACTCCCATGAAGAGCTATACCGTTTCCCCTTTGGGGCAGCTCCCTGCAGCAGTAAAGTCAATCTGGGGCTTACAGTTCAAACCCTAAAGCCAGTAAGCTCGGCAGAGGTGGTAATCAGCTCAGAGGGCGGCATTGAACAGAGTATAGCCTTAAGTGTACTGGACAGACAGGGGGAAAAGCTGTATTATTCTGCCAATGCAGATATGCCGCAGGAGCCGGGACTTATATGGTACTATTTTATGCTGGTCATAGGCGGGGAAAAGCATTATTACGGAAATAATGAAAAATCACTTGGCGGTGTTGGCCGGGTATACAGCACAATTCCCCCGGGATATCAGATTACAGTGTACCTGGAAGAGGCAAAAACTCCCCATTGGTATAAGAAGGCGATAATGTATCAGATATTTGCAGACCGGTTCAGAAACGGCAGCAAGGACGGCAAGGTGCAAAATCCAAAGAAGAACAGCTTTGTATATGCCAACTGGGGGGATATTCCCACATATATAAAGGACTGCGATAAGGGAGCCATATCCCGCTGGGACTTTTTCGGAGGGAATCTTCAGGGAGTGATGGACAAGCTGGAATATCTGAAAGAGCTTGGTATAGCCGTGATCTACCTGAATCCTATTTTTGAAGCGGCCAGCAATCACAAGTATGATACTGGGGATTACAAGAGGATCGACCCTATGTTTGGCAGCAACGAGGTCTTCAAGGATTTGTGCCAAAAGGCGGAAAAGCTTGGAATATCCATTATTCTGGATGGAGTTTTCAGTCATACCGGCAGTGACAGCCTGTATTTCAACAGATACGGCAGCTATCCCGGCATCGGGGCATATCAGTCACCGGAATCCCCTTATTATTCCTGGTACCGGTTCAAGTGCTCCAAGGATGACTATGAATGCTGGTGGGGAGTTGACAACCTTCCCAATGTCAATGAAATGGATCCGGGATATTTAGACTTTATTATCACAGGTCAGGACAGCGTCATAAAGTATTGGATGAAGCTTGGGGCAAAGGGCTGGCGTCTGGATGTGGCGGATGAGCTTCCTGATGAGTTCATTCATTTGATGCGGAAGACTATGAAAGAGAAGGATGCTGATTCAGTGCTTCTGGGAGAAGTGTGGGAGGATGCATCAAACAAGGAAAGCTATGGCAAAAGAAGGGCTTATCTTATGGGAGAGGAACTGGATTCTGTAATGAATTACCCCTTCAGGGCTATAATGATAGATTTCTTTATGGGAAGACACAATGCAAAGCATGTAAATGAAGTGCTTATGAGTATCTATGAAAACTATCCCCTGCATAATTTTTACTGCAATATGAATTTAATAGGCACCCATGACGTTCCAAGGATACTGACCATACTTGGAGAAGCTCCTGAGGAACAGAATATGCCACAGTTGGAGAAGGAAAGATACCGTTTGCCGGAAGGGCAGAAAGCCCTCGGGATAGCAAGGCTCAAGCTTCTGTCACTTATACAGATGACCTTTCCGGGTGTCCCCAGCATATACTATGGGGATGAAGCCGGACTTGAGGGATACAGGGATCCTCTGAACAGAGGAACCTACCCCTGGGGTAGTGAGAATCATGAACTGCTTGAATGGTACAAGACCATAACCTCTATAAGAAACAGGTATGATATTTTCAGTACAGGGAAATGGATTCCCGTATATGCTGAAGGGGATGCATACGGGTATATAAGAAAAGCAGAAAATGGAACAGATGTATTCGGTGAACAGTGTGAGGACAATACTGCCCTTGTGCTGGTAAACAGAAACAAAGATTCCAAGTGTCATGTATCCATGGATATTGGCCGCTGGAACAAGGGTATCATGTATGACCTGCTTTCCGGCGGCAAGGCCGTTGACTTTGGAGAAGGTAGAATGGATATTATACTGGAGCCCCTGCAGGGGAAGATATATATGAAAAAGCTATAAGAATTAAAGAGGTAGACATGAGTATAAGAGAATCAATACTCAGACAGAGTGACACTGTGCAAGCAGGAAAAAGCCGTAGGGACAGAAAAGACAAGGGAGTATTCTATACTCCTCCCGAGGTTGTAGAGCGAATGACGGAGAAGGTACTGTCGGATATTGACCCGGCAGAAAATCCTTATATAAGAATACTTGATCCTGCCTGCGGTACCGGACTTTTCCTGATAAAGGCCTTCGAGGTATTGAAGAGAAAGTTCGAAGAAAATTATGATGTCATATTGGACAGGAATAAGGAGTTGGATGGAAAGCTGCAAAAGTATGATATAGGCAGCTTTATTGTTGAAAAAAACCTTTGGGGTGCCGATATTGATCAGGAAGCCCTGGATACGGCGGGGGAAATACTTATGAGGCTGGCGGGGAAAGAGTGCAGATCGAATGTCTTATGCTGTGACAGCCTTGTGAGCTGCATGAACGAGACTTGTGAGGAACACGAATTTTGGAACAGCAGGTATGATTTCATAATCGGGAATCCTCCATACATAGGGCATAAGCAAGTATCAGGAGAATACAAGAAAGTCCTTCAACAGCTCTATAAGGGTATTTACAAGGACAAGTCCGACATATCCTACTGCTTTCTGAAAAAAGGAATCGATCTGTTAAAAGAGGGTGGAAGCCTGAGCTTCATTACTTCCAGATACTTTATGGAGGGTCCTTCGGCAGCAGGACTCAGAAAGTATATGGCTGACCGGTGCACTATCACTGAGGTAGTAGACTTTTACGGGCAAAGTGTTTTTCAGGATGCGGGAGTAGCTGCCTGTATAGTTACACTCAGGAAAGGAAGCCATGGGGATAGAACTTCAGTTCTGAAGCATAGGCAAGGTATAAAGGTTTCCAGGATGGAATTATTCACTCCTTCGAATTTTGAGCAATATACTGTGAGCAGTTCGGTATTTAAAGAGGAGGGCTGGGTGCTTCTGAGTCCGGAGAAATATGAAATATTCTCCATTATGGAAGCAAAGAGCAGCTTGACTCTGAAGGATGTTGCCGAAAGCTACCAGGGTATCATAACCGGCTGCGACAAGGCTTTCATTGTAAGCCGGAATGAGATAGATGAGTATGGCATCGAAGAGCCATTGCTAAAGCCATGGATTAAGAACAGTAATGTCAAAAAGCATGATATAAAAGCAGTTGGGCAGTTTCTTATATATTCAGACTTTATCAAGGCGGAAGAGGATTTTCCAAACGCTGTACGATATATCGCAAGCTGCAGGGATAAACTTATGGAGAGAAGAGAGTGCAGGCGTGGAGTAAGGAAATGGTACCAGCTGCAATGGGGCAGAACCAATGAAATCTTTGAGACTCCCAAAATAGTATATCCCTTCAAGTCCCCTGACAGCCGTTTTGCAGTTGATGAAGCGGGCTACTACTGCAGTGCGGACATATACAGCCTGAAGCTCAAGAAGGAATATGAAGGAAGCTTGTCACTGAATTATATTTCTGCCATACTTAATTCCGGACTTTTTGAATTCTATTTCAAATGCTATGCAAAGAAAATAAGTAAGAATCTTTATGATTATTACCCCAACACCGTTCTAAGAATGAAAATTCCTATGCCTGAAGCAGGAAATCCAATACAGCAAATGGCCAATGAGCTTGCATACTGTAAAAATGAGGATAACAAAAAAACTATTATATATGAAATCGACAGGGAAGTATATAAGCTGTATGGCTTAAACGAAAGACAGATAGAGATCATAGGGAACGGTTCGGGTATTCCTTAAGGGTATGGTGGAACGGGTAACACGGGACACACGGATTTTTACACGGAATAACACGGTTGTTTTTTATTTTTATATTTGTCATTCTGAACGCAGTGAAGAATCTTATGCTATATGTTGATCGATATATATTTGCAAGTATTGCTCGAGGGTCTAAGATCCTTCGCTATGCTCAGGATGACATATGTGGCTATATAGCTTCGATATTGATTTTATTTTTCCCAGCCGTGTGTTCCGTGGGTTTCCGTGTCTTCAGTGTTATCCGTTTCCCCTGACTTATAAGGAATGCCCAAGCTTTCCTCGCATCTCGAATCTAGTATCTCGTATCTTTTAAATTTTGGGAGGTGTTGCAATGCTCTTACTTACTGCGGCGGTAGCTCCATCTGCTGCGTTGCTTTATTACTTCTATACAAGGGATAAATATGAAAAGGAGCCCAGGCTGCTGCTTCTGAAGTCATTCTTGATAGGTGGGGGTCTTGTAATTCCTGTGCTTTTTGTAGAGATGACCTTGAATATATTCGATATAACTGACAGTAACCTGTTTGCCGCCGGTTATACTGCCTTTGTAGTGGCAGGGCTTGTAGAGGAAGCCTTCAAATTTTTATTTTTTTTCCTGTACATATGGAAGAATAGAGAGTTTAATGAAATGTACGACGGAATAGTGTATGCAGTCTTTATCTCCTTAGGCTTTGCTACTGTGGAGAATCTTGCATATGTGCTTTCAACCGGTCTTAACACTGCAATTGTAAGATCTCTGACTGCTGTGCCTGCTCATGCGCTTTTTGCGGTGGTCATGGGCTATTATTTAGGCATTGCAAGATTTGCGAAGCCGCAGTATAAGAGGAAGTACATATGGCTTGGCTTTATCAGTCCGGTAATACTTCATGGGATATATGATTTTATGCTGCTTTCACAGAAATTCTATTTGCTGGTGCTCTTTATACCTTACATGCTATATCTCTGGAAAAGAGGACTCAGGCACGTGGATGAGCTGGTGGAATTCTCACCCTTCAGGGATGAAGAGGGGGAAGGGCAATAGGCAACCCCGCAACCCCATATTCCTAATGTATATAGCTTACTTCCCTGTTCTTGCTTATATAGTCTACAAATGCCTCCAGCCTTGTCTGAAAGCCTGCTTCACCGGTCTGCTCATCAACAATCAGATACAGTATCGGGATACCGTAATCCTTTTCCACCTGAGGGAGTATTGCACGGGATACTATTTCCGGCATACAGGTCATGGGATAAATCTGAATAAGCCCGTTGTAGCCCATCATTGCATAATGTACTGCATGGCCGAGGCACTCCTGCGAATGCCCTCCAATGAGAGTGGGCAGGTAGGGCTTAGAAAGCTTCTTTTCCAGCTTGTAGCCCTTACGTCCGGTAACGGGCAGTATGACAGTGTTACGAGCCCAATCCTTTACTGTCATCGATCTGTGTACCTCTACTCCCAAGTCTCCGAGTCTTTCCTCAACATCAAGATTAGTGAAAGGTTCAATGATTGTATATATCTCACCGATAATCCCGATTTTTACAGGCTTGAAGCTGGTGTCTATATTGATTTTTCTTATCCGGCTCCCGGTCTCACGGATTAGCTCCAGCATCTGGGCCGTGCCCTTGGCATTCATAACATCCTTCTTAAACTCATGGAGGATGCTTTTCAATTCCGCTTTGTTGACAGCTCTTGGTCTTGTATAATAAACCAGTTCATTCAGGCTGTCTACTTCACAGCATACCTTATATGCATTCATGAAGGCTCTTATAATATTTGCATTGCTGCCTCCGCCCAATTTCTTAATAGACTCATAAAACTTCCTATACCCTTCCTTGGGAGGATCAAGGATTATGATATCAATGTCTTTATACCCGGCCTCCTCCAGGGCTTGCTTCTGCAATGGGCCATAGTAGCCAAACCGGCACGGCCCGCAGCTTCCGGTTATGAGTATGGTATCTGCTCCAGCATTGATGCTGTTTATATAATTTCCAAGCATTATTTTATATGGCAGGCATACGGTTTCCGGCGAGATGGAAGAACCGAGCCTCAAGGTGGAATTGGTAGTAAATGCAGGCACTACACTTTCCACGCCTATGTCGTCCATAAGACTCTTAACTGCTATATATGCTTCGCCCATGTGCGGATAAGTAAGACGCATTTGTATTCCTCCAATCCAATAAGTCGAAAAACGCCTCTATCCGGGTGTTGAAGCCTGCATCACCTGTATGCTCATCAATATTCAACACCATGAAGGGTTTTTTATAATATTTTCTTGCCTGTTTCTCAATGAACTCTCCGGCCAGGGAATCCACTCCGCAGCCGAAGGCCGTAATTGCCAGCATTCCATCAATAGAGCTATTGTCCATTATGTATAATGCACTGCCTATAAGGTCTTTGCCGCTGCTCCAGAACATTCTCTTTGAAAGCTCCATGCACCTTTCATTTATTATATGAGGGTCCAGCATATCGGGAGTTATTATATCAATACCCCGTTCTCTGAGCTTTTTTATCAAGCCCATGTTTACAAAGTTGTCATATAGAAGATAAGGATGTCCTATAAGGCCTATCCTGGCTTTGGTTTTATATGACATGTGCGGTATGGCTGCAATCACATAGTCTGGGGTATTACCTTTATGAACAGCAGCTTCAAACTCCCTATTAGCCTTCATTGCTGCACTTATTCCCTTGTTAATCCTCACCGGATTTTTGAATTTCAGTGAAAATGCCATTTTATAAAGTGCTTTTACAAGCTCCCTTTGGTTCTTTATAAGGTTTATCTCCGTATCAATCAGGGGGGGCAGATCAGGAACGGAATATTTGATCATTTCGGGAAGACCACCGAATTTGGGACATATATATTCACCCTTTGATACGCTTGTCAGGCGTGGTACCAGCATGCGGTCCACCTTATCCCTCAAATTGTATGCATGACCATGGTATACCTTTACCGGCAGGCATGCATCATCTATGCTGTACAGCACACCTTTATCAAGTATTTCCTTTGTGGTTTCAGGAGAGGGAACAACTTCAGCCCCCAACTCTGTAAGAAAGGTCTGTATAAAGGGATAATACTTGTAAAAATACATTCCCCGGGGAATGCCAACTTTTACAGCCACTGAATCACCTCTTTCCTGTAATATTATTTACAAAAGGAAGAGGTTTAAAACAAAAATAAAAAAAATCAGAAGCATGTTATTTATACTTCTGATTTTATGGGCAATGGGCAATAGGCTCAGGTAGAGCTTCGAAGCCCTGCCACTACTCTAGAATCTCGTATCTCGAATCCTGTATCTACAGTACTCCGTAGAATATTACTCCAAGCACCCCGGATATAAGTATCGCAATTATCGGGTTTATTTTCAGCTTATAGACTCCTGTAAAAATCAGCAATGCTATTATGATACCTTTATAATCAACAATTGAGACCTTTCCGATCTTTATACAAGCGGCGCCTATAAGGCCCAATACAGCAGGTCTTATACCGCGAATAACCCAGGTGACCTGATCCAGATGCTTGAACTTATTATAATAGATAGTTACAAGCAGTGTAATTGCAATAGGCATCAATACAACTCCCAGTGTAGCGACGGCTGACCCTGCCAGAGCACCCACCTTGAAGCCTACGAAGGTTGATGAGTTAACAGCTATGGGACCGGGAGTCATTTCAGCTATAGCAACTACATCAATGAAATCCTCCGGTGAAATCCAGCCGTTGTTTTCGATAACCTCTTGCTGTATCAGGGATAATACTGCATATCCTCCGCCAAAGCTAAAGGCTCCGATCTTGAGGAAAGTCAGGAAAAGCTTTAATAGTGCAATCATACCTTCGTCTCCTTTCTAAGGAGAAAAAATCCCAATACTCCGCAAATAACTATGGTCACTATAGGGTGGAAATCCAGGAGAAGAATCAATAACAATACCGACACAGATACTGAAATGTTAACAAAATTAACACCCATTGACTTTGTAAGCTTCACCATGGCAAAAGCGATCAGTGCTGCTACTGCAGGTCTTATTCCTGCAAATACATGCTCAACAATGGGATTTTCACGTATAGCGGTGAAAAACATCGCAATAGCCAGTATTATCAGGAAGGAAGGCATGACTGCTCCGAGAGCGGCAGAAATTGCGCCTTTTAAGCCAGCTGTTCTGTATCCTACAAAAGTGGCGCAATTAATTGCCAAGGGGCCAGGAAGGCTGTTGGTAACTGCAATGGAATCCAGAAATTCTTCCTCACCCAACCATTTCTTATTGTCCACAACTTCCTTTTGTATAATGGGAAGCATTGCATAGCCTCCGCCGATTGTAAAAGAGCCTATCTTGAAAAAAGTAAGGAATATATCAAAAAGCATATTATCACCTCTATCTATTATTATAAGTGCAGCGTATTGTACTTTTTTCAGTTATTATGTAATCTGTGGGAATATCGTGTTCTTCTGAAGGAACGTGGTCAACAACCTGAAAGAAATAAGCAAGAGCGGCTTTAACAGCACCAGGCCGCAGACGCTTCATAAATCTGTCGTAATAGCCTGCCCCAAAGCCTATTCTGTTTCCTGAATTATCGAAGGCTATACCGGGAATGAGCACCAGGTCAACCAGGCTGCTGTCGGATAATCTTATATATTCCGGCATGGGTTCCCGTATGCCGTAATGGCCTGATTGCAGCTCTTCCAGACTTGTAATCCTTGAAATGCAAAGCTCATGGGTTTCCGGTATGCATATTGGTATATATACTTTTTTGTTATGCAGAAGGCAGTAATTTATAATAAAATCGGTCTTCACCTCATTTCTAAAATCCAGATACACCATTACGTGAGTTGATCTATTAAAAAAGGCATTTTCCCTTAAATTGAAGAAAATACTTTCACTGAGGCAGTATACCTCATCATCAGATAATTTGTTCCTTATATCAAGAACCTGCTTTCTAATTGTGTCCTTCATATGTCCCTCCACGTTTCTGCTATGCCATTCTCATAGTACTATATGTTTCGCACTAAATCCATTACATAATTGTTCAATAGTGCGAAACGTTTTCCTTGATGTTATAAATCGCTTCTATTCTATGTAATCTTCTTTGTGCGATTTATATAATAGTATCATTAATAATATAGTCGGCGCAATTGGAAATTTGTATGTAGGCTTGCTTTTACAAAACCGGGAAAAGGTTCTAGAAGTTTTTGCGCTTATCATGAGGTGTATTCAGGTATGGCTTTAAAGAAAAATATTATCTCGAAATCAGTTATTTTTCAGACATTAACTGTCAGCCTCCGTATATTATTATGAAAGATAATTGTAAAAGATAAGTGAACGTGAAGCAAAAAGAATACATTACTCGTATTACATATTGAACCTGCGTTCAATATAGAACTCATAATGTTGTTCGTAAAATATAGGAGGTAATATAATGAATAAAAATTCCAATATTGTAATTGGTGTGGTTTTGATAGCCTTGGGAGCACTTTTTCTCATGTCAAATCTGGGCTATCTGAGCTTTAGCTGGAGCTATGTATGGCCGCTGGCACTGCTGGTTCCCGGAATATATATGCATTTTGCATTCTTCACAGGAATTGACAAGAATCCTGGAATACTTGTCCCGGGAGGGATACTTACTACTTACGGTGCGTTATTCTATGCAAATGTGTTTTTCGGATGGCAGATGATGGCTGATCTTTGGCCAATGTTCCTTATAGGTATTGCAGTGGGACTCTTTGAGCTGTACCTGTTTGGAAACCGGGACAAAGGACTCCTGGTTCCTGTAGGTATTTTGGGGGGCATAGGGCTCTCAGCACTCTTGAGGACTTATATAAGCTTCGACATGAAAAATTATCTGGTTCCGATCATTCTGATAGTAATCGGGGTAGTTATAATTACCAGAAGGGATAGCAAAAGGGATAATAGATGAAAAATTCAGCTAGTCTAAACTATACATTACTTCAAGAAAGTACATTCAATATAGAAGTATGTTATGTTTATAAGCACATGTATCTCTTGACAGAAAGAAATGTTGATCCTGCAGAGATACAATAACAAGGAAGTGCATTTTTAACACTTGATTTATCAGAAATTTGTTGTGTTAAAAAGCACTTGCTGTTCATATACATTCTTCTTCATAACCAAATAAAGGTTTCTGAATATAATGCTAGGGTTTTTAATGCAAGAAATCCGATGCATTATATTCAGTTTTTGCCTTGTCATGATTCGCTATTTATTGACATTGGTAAAAGTGAAAGGTATATTTATATAGAGTGAACACATTCAGCCATAGCTGAACATCAGGAATTCAGACGGGACTCTGCCCTGCCTGAATTTAACCTGAATAGTGCTGTTATTTCATTCATTTATCAGATTGGGGTGATGATGTGGCACGGATTTTGATTGTAGATGACTCAATTATAATGAGACGTAACCTGAAGACTATACTGACTCAGGCAGGGCATTCCGTTATTGCCGAAGCATCCAACGGGAAAGAGGCTTTTATCGAGTATGAGAAATGCATGCCTGATTTGGTTACTATGGATATTACTATGCCGATAATGAATGGAATAGATGCTGTGAAAAACATAATAGACAGATTCCCGGAAGCAAAGATTATAATGATCAGTGCTCTGGATCAGAGGAACATGGTATTTGAGGCACTGGAAAACGGTGCAAAGCATTATATAGTAAAGCCCATTACTCCTGACGATGTCTGTGGTACAGTCAATACTGTAATTGGGGAAGGGAAAAATGAATAAATATATATTGGAATTCATCAACCATCGATATATAATATATTAGTGGTTGATTTTTATATTGAACGCACAAAAGTATTCCTCTTGGGTATAGTGCGAATTCAATAACAATCAGGGAAATATTTACGCGAAATTTGAATTAATATTGGAAAATGTTTTTCGCGAAATACATTATTTTTTGATTTATTATATTGTATTAATGTGGAGGTTGACCAAATGAATAAGCTAGGGAGATTCATTACATATTATAAGCCCTATAAAGGCCTGTTCTTTCTTGATATGCTCTGTTCCTTTACAGCAGCGGGAATAGACCTGCTTTTTCCGGTCCTTGTCAGGTTCCTGCTTGATCAGGGCTTAAATGCAGAAATGGGTATGGCCTTTGACATCATAATGAAGATAGGTGCATTAATGCTTGCTTTGTACATTCTCAAGTATTTCTGCCAATACTTCATCACAGCCTGGGGGCATATAATGGGAGCGCGGATGGAATACGACATGAGGGAGGATATTTTCGGGCATCTGCAGAAGCTGTCCTTCACATACTATGACAACAACAAAACAGGACAGATAATGTCAAGGATAGTGAATGATCTGTTTGACATTACTGAGCTTGCACACCATGGCCCTGAAGAAGTGTTCATATCCCTGATAAAAATAATCGGCTCCTTCTTCATACTGCTTAGCATCAATGTGAAGCTGACTTTGATAACCTTTGCCTTTATCCCCTTTATGGCGGGTTTTGCCTTTTTCTACAATAAAAAGATGCGTTCAGTATTCAGGAGAAACAGGCAGAAGATTGCAGAAATAAACGCACAGATAGAGGACAGTATAGCTGGGATCAGAGTCGTGCAGTCCTTTTCCAATGAAAAGGTTGAACAGGAGAAGTTTACCCAGGGGAATATGGGTTTTTTCAACACGAAAAAAGAAAGCTATTATTACATGGGACGCTTTTTCAGCGGTATCAGGTTGTTTGATGGTGTAATTTATATTGTTGCAGTGATTGCCGGGGCATATTTCATAAATCTTGGCACTGTGTCGACCTCAGATCTTGTTGCATACCTGCTCTACATAAATACCTTCCTTGTGCCTATAAGGTCACTTATCGATTTTACTGAGCAGTTTCAGAAGGGGATGACGGGCTTTGAAAGATTCCTGGAAGTTATGGATACGGAGCCTGATATAAAGGACAGCAAGGACAGTGTTATACTGGAGAATGTCACGGGAAGGGTCGAGTTTACAGCTGTTTCCTTCAAGTATGGCGAGGGAGGCCAAGTTCTTAAGAATATAAGCCTTAATCTGGAGCCCGGGGATACAATTGCTCTCGTGGGACCTTCAGGAGGAGGAAAATCCACCCTCTGCAGTCTTATCCCGAGGTTTTATGAAGTTACCGAGGGTACTATCAAAGTTGACGGCAAAGATATCAGGAATATCAACCTGGAATCCTTGCGAAGAAATATAGGAATCGTACAGCAGGATGTATATCTATTTGCGGGAACGGTTCTGGAGAATATCAGGTATGGCAAGCCCGGAGCCTCTCAGGAGGAAGTCATCCAGGCGGCAAAGAAGGCAAATGCCCATGATTTTATTATTGGGCTGGAAAAGGGTTATGACACCTATGTAGGAGAAAGAGGAGTAAAGCTTTCGGGGGGACAAAAGCAAAGAATCAGTATTGCAAGGGCTTTTCTGAAAAATCCTCCAATATTGATACTAGATGAAGCCACTTCCTCCCTGGACAACCAGAGTGAGAAAATAGTCCAGCAGTCATTGGAAAGCTTGTCCAGCAACAGGACCACCTTTGTTATAGCTCACAGGCTATCGACTATAAAGAGAGCAAAAACTATATTGGTGCTCACCGATAATGGCATAGAAGAAAAAGGGAGCCACGAGGAGCTGATAAGCAGCAATGGAGTATATGCATCGTTGTACAATGCACAGTTTGAGGATATAACAGAAATTAAGGTATGAAAATAAGATAAAACTTTTATATTATAGTATAAAAACCCTTCTAATAGCATTACAATAATGCTGTTAGAAGGGCTTTGTTTGGAGCAAGGGACCCATTGGTAAACACAAAATCTTCATATTTCTATTATAAAATTAAATATATAAAAAGTTATTTATATAAAAAAAGCTGCGTGTAAAGGAGGCTCCGAGATGAAAAGGAATGACGTAATACTCATAGCTTCTCTATTAGTATTAGGTTTTTTATCGATGTTCATTATTTCAGTAATGAATACCGAGGATATTAGCAAGGTAGCCGTAATACACATTGATAACCGTGAGGTATACAAGATTCCGATTAATAATGGAAATGGAGAAAAAAGAGTAGATTTAGAGTTCTCCGGTCGTACAGGATACCTGGATATTAAAGATGGAGCTGTAAAAATGGAAGAGATGGAAATTGAAATATGTCCGCAGAAAATTTGTTCAGAAACAGGCTGGATAAGCAAGCCTTATGAGACTATAGTCTGCTTGCCGAATAAAATTGTGGTAAGCATTGAAAATATCGTATGATATGCAGAAATTATTAATGATTTCCACAGTTATGTAAATGTATTGAGAGGGAGTGTTTATATGAACTTTAAATCATCCTTTGTGCTTATGATAGCAATGGTAATAATTGGGGTATGCTATGGTATGCTGTTCCATGGAGTAATTATGCCTATTTTTAATGGACAGCTGCTTATATGAATTAGTTGAAAATAAGAGAAAAAATTAATAGGTTGGAATTTTGGCATATTAATTCAGATTTGAATAATGATAAGGTATTTTCGGGTGATCACATGATTAAAAAATATTTTAAGGATAGGCTTGATATTACTAGAGCTGTTACTGTCTTATTTTTTTTGGTAATAGCTTTTAGACTAGCAGATTTACAGATTGTTAAAGGTGAATACTACTGGCAGAAATCAGAGACTATAAGGACGAGGAATATATCGGTTACTGCGCCCAGAGGTCCTTTAGTCGACAGGTATGGGCGATTAATAGCAGGGAATAAGCAAAGTTATTCAGTAAACATTATGAAAACAGATGTGCCGCAGGAAACCCTTAATAATATTGCTATTTCTGTTATAAACATGATAGAGCAAAATGGAGACACCTATAGAGATGAGATTCCGATACTGGTAAACCCAGTTAGATTTACATTTCAGGAGGATGAGCTGAACTGGAAGAAGAAATACGAGATATCAGATAATGCAACTACTCGGGAAGCTTTTTTAAAACTCCGGTCCGATTACGGAATTCCTGCAGATATGATAGACGCTGAAGCCATCGAAGTATTGAAGGAACAAAATGTGGAGCTGCCTTTTGATATTAAGGAGTTCCAATTTGACTTCAAAAAATCTGAATTAAAATGGAAGGAAAGTAATGGGTTCAAAGGGTCAGCTGCTGCTGAAGAAGTGTTTGAAGAACTGTGCATCAGGTATAAGGTACCCAGGGATAAGTATGATGACGATAAGGCAAAGAAGATTCTGGCCGTAAAATACCTTGTGGGACAAAACAAGTACAAAGCCTATGAGCCTGTTGAAATTGCTATTAATATTAAGAATGAGACAAGAGCGCAGATTGAGGAAAATAAAATATTCCTTCCCGGAGTTGAGATAATACAGAAACCTTTGAGGTATTATGCCAATAATGATTTTGCAAGCCATATTATCGGATATATGAGCAAGATCGGCAGTGAGCTTGATGAGCTTTCAAAGCAGGGATACACTCCCCAAGATATGATAGGGAAGTCTGGTATAGAGTATTCTATGGAAAAATATCTTAAAGGCCAAAACGGCTCTAAGCAGATAGTGGTTGATGTAACAGGAACGCTTGTTAATACAATAAATGAGGTAGATCCAACCCCAGGTGATACTGCATTTTTAACAATAGACTCAAAGCTTCAAAAAATCGCAGAGGATTCCCTGCGAAATACTATGGAGGAAATAAGAAACGGCAAGGGAAAGGACAAACCTTACCCTAATGCCACCTCAGGGGCGGTTGTAGCCCTTGATGTGAATACAGGCAAGGTACTTGCAATGGCAAGCGAACCCAAATTCGATCCCAACTTGTTTGCTGCTGGTATCAGCAGTGCAGATTGGAAGATGCTCCAGCCCACCGACAAAGATGTCTATTCACCGAAGCCTCTTATAAATAATGCAATATCTGCGACACTGCCTCCGGGGTCCTCAATGAAAATGGTAACCGGTACAGCAGGGCTGGAAAGCGGCGTGATAAGTCCTTCAGAAATAATAGTCGACAAAGGGATTTATAATGCTATACCCGGGGCTTCACCGTCTTCCCCCTTATGGAGAAACTATGGTATGACTCAGGGTCCACAAGATATTCGTCTGGCTATAAGAAATTCAAACAACTATTATTTCTATGAAGTAGGCAGGAGAATTGGTGGAGAGATCTTCGAGAAATTTGCAGTGAAATTCGGATTCGGTCAGAAAACCGGAATAGAGCTACCTTATGAGAGTGCAGGCAGCGTTGAAGGACCGGCGCATAAAAAGGCTCTCTACAAGAGATATCTTAGCAGCTATCTTACTAACACACTTAAAGTAGAAGATAAAAATGTCCGTGAAGAGATTATAGCATTTATAGACAGCAATTCGGGAAGCAGGCAAATAAGGGAAAGGCTAAAAGAACTTAAAATTACTAATAGCAAGGCAATTGACAGGGTAGTCAGGTACATAAACGACAGCAAGTATAGGTCAGGGGAGATATTGAATGCGGCTATAGGGCAGGGGATGAACGACGTTACACCCTTGCAGCTGGCAAATTATATTGCAGCCCTCACAAATGGAGGGACCCGATATAAGCCCTACCTGATTGATAAGGTAATAAGCTATGATGGCACCATAAAGCTATCAAAACAGCCTGAAATATTGGATACTATAGAAATATCTCCAGAAAATGTTGAAGCTATAAAAGAAGGTATGTATAAAGTTACAAATGAACCTGGAGGAACTGCCAGAAGCCCCTTTATAGGAAGCAAGGTAGTCATTTCAGGCAAGACGGGAACTGCCCAGGCAGGAAAGGGATATGATGACCATGCATGGTTTGTAGCTTTTGCACCCTATGAGAAGCCTGAAATAGCGGTTGCAGTTTTAATATTTCAGGGAGGGCACGGTAATTACGCTGCACCGGTTGCCAGAGAAATAATAGAAGCTTATCTGGCACCGGAGGCCTCAACAGATAATATTAGTATTGAAAATGGTATAATACCCTAATATGAAAACCTGCCTATCAGATGCAAATCTGATAGGCAGGTTTTGTTGTATTAAGTTTATTACTCAAATTACATACCAGTGTATATGGTACATTATACATAAAACCTTATAAATAAGCTTATATTGGAGATGTTATAATTGGTTGCAGGAGATAAAGTATGCTTCATTAAATCATAAGCATTGGAGGTAAAATCATGGATAAACATACCCAACTGATAAAAAAGAGATACAATAGGATTTCGAGAATATATGACTTAATGGAAAGCCCAATGGAAATGATGTCTTTAAAAAAATGGCGGATTGAGCTTATGCGGGATTTACAGGGCAAAGTGCTGGAGGTTGGTGTAGGTACTGGAAAAAACATTGAATTCTATCCTGACAGCCTGGAAATAACCGCAATTGACTTCAGTGAAAGGATGCTTGAAAAGGCCAGACAAAAAGCTGAAATTTACAAAAAGAAAGTAAATCTTATGGAAATGGATGCTCAGTATATGAGATTTCCTGATAATTCTTTCGATACAGTCTTTACTACCTGCGTGTTTTGTTCGGTACCAGATCCTATAAAAGGATTGAAGGAGATGGGTAGGGTGTGTAAGGCTGGAGGTAGGATAATCATGATTGAACATGTAAGGAGCGAGAAAAAAGTTCTGGGAACTATCATGGATGTGTTAAATCCTGTAGTAGTAAATCTATATGGAGCGAATATAAACAGACGCACAGTAGAAAATGTAAAGGTCTCAGGCCTTTTAAATATTGAGGTAATAGACTTGTCTGGGGATATAGTTAAGAAAATAATCATTTATAACAATAAATAAAGAAGGCTAGAATTGAACCTTCTTTATTTATCAAAACTCCTAAAAATTAGAGGGTATTATATGTAGGTTTATTATAGGTTTTACTGAATAGGGTATCTGTACATCATTCCGCGGCCAAATCCGTAGCTTGTGCTGTTAACGTTGGCATTGTTATTCAACAATTGAAATGAAAGCCTTAACTATGTTCTCATCAAATTGTGTGCCTTTGAATTTCAATTTTTCTGTTATATATATGTGTTTCATACTTGCCTACTTCCGCATGTTTACATTCGCCGCATTCACAATCATCTTTTCCGCAATGCTCACAGAGACCCTTGATCCTGACAACCACAGGCTGGCTGATTTCTTTGAAGCCTTTGACTATGATTAGTGAAATAGCTGCCATGAAGAGTGCATCCCAGAGGTTTTATGATTTGAGTTCTGTTTTTTTACTCCTATACTCTTCTTCGGAAATTTCTCCTTTTGCGTATCTTTCATTGAGTATATTAAGGGCATTCTTTTCTACGTTTTGGTAATTGGGTTTACCTGTTTGTTGAAGGTAGCGTACCAGGGCAACAATTCCTAAAATTGTTATAGTAACTATACCAATCATCATAACCCATCCCCAACTATAGCCCATCATTCCATACCCATAACCCATCATGCATATCACTCCTTTGTTTTCCTCAAAATTTATTTTGCCGATAAGAGTAGTAAACTATTCGACATTTTATTATTTGAAATAAAAATGAAGATAGATAACTTTTAGAATATCTGAAAGTATTTGAAACGATACTAAAGATAGTACTTACAGTTAAGGAAGGAGAATAGCGTATGGGATTTATTGATAACTTATTAGGAAAGAAAGATAGTATAACTATGTATACCTCGGATACCTGTTTTGACTGTCAGGAAGCAAAAAGTTTTTTTGCTGAACATCAGATAGATGTTGAGTATAAAAACGTATCAGAGAAAGAGAACAGAGAGGAGCTAAGAAATAAATATAAGCGTATGGCAGTTCCCACAATCATCATAGGTGACAGAGTTATTCTTAGTTTTGCAGAGAATAGAGCTGAAATTATGAAACTATTAAAACTGTAGATAAGAAATATTGGGTATTTACCGACTAAAGGATAAATTTCGACAAAATATTTATAATCACCCTTGACAAATAGAAGCAGTAGTATATAATAATATTATCCCACCCCACCAGGGGTAGGGTTTAAGTTTAAAATCGTATTAAAATAATTATGCAGTTACTGGATAAATTATGGAAGAGGAGGCGTTTAGCATGAAATGTGTAGAGAAAACGGAGGTGTTGAATCTCTTAAAAACCTCAAGGGGACAGATTGAGGGAATTATTAAAATGATGGAAGACGACAGATACTGTGTTGATGTTTCAAAACAAATACTCGCGGTGCAAGCGCTGCTTAAAAAAGCAAATTTGAAATTAATCGACCAGCACATTAAGCACTGTGTTAAAGAGGCGTTTGAAGAAGGGCATGGAGACGAGAAGATAAATGAGGTCATCGAGCTGATTGATAAATATGCAAAGTAGTTAGAAGGGTTTAATTATGAAGATATATACAGTTAGGCAAAAACAGGATAATATGCTTTGCCGTAAGTGTCTTTTAAATGTTGTGAAAGCACTAAGCCATTTAGGTGGAATAAAGTAAATTGACGTAAATCTTGAGAAAAAGAGCATCAAAATTGCCTATGACATTGAAAAATTGTCTCGGCAGATAATAGAGGACATAGTTAATGAGTCAATAATCAAAGGAAAGGTAAATAAGGAATTATTTCTATAGAAAAAGGCGGTGAACTTATGAAAAAAGAAGTATTGAATATAACAGGAATGACTTGCGCATCTTGTGCAAAAGCAATTGAAAAAGGAGTAGGCAAGGTAGCTGGAGTAAATGTTGCAAATGTTAATTTTGCGACTGAAAAGCTTACTGTAGAACTTGATGAAAGTAAAGCTGATATAGAAAAGGTGAAGGAAGCAGTAAAGGAAGCGGGGTACAATGCCCAGGAAAGCAAGGATGAGAGCATACGTGAGGTTATATTGCCAATTTCGGGAATGACCTGTGCATCTTGTGCAAAAACGATTGAGAAAGCAATAGGAAAGCTGCCCGGGATAAATGAAGTCAGTGTAAACTTTGCTACAGAGAAGGCTAAGGTGGTATATGATTCTTCAAAGACCAGAATTTCCGAGATAAAGGATGCTGTATCCAAAGCCGGCTATAAGGCTTTAGAGATTGAAGCCAGAGAACAGGTGGACCATGAAAGGGAACGTAGAGACAAGGAAATGAAATCTCTGTGGAAAAGGTTTTTAGTCGCATCTATATTTACAATACCTCTTCTCTATATTGCTATGGGACATATGTTAAAATTACCTCTGCCTGAATTTATTATGCCGGAGATGTATCCGATCAACTTCGGATTAATACAGCTTATATTGGCTATACCTGTGGTTATTTCAGGTTACAGGTTCTACACTGTGGGATTCAGCAGATTAATAAGGCGTGAGCCCAATATGGATTCGCTGATTGCAATGGGTACAAGCGCAGCATTCTTATATGGTATATATGCTATAGTTCAAATTATCAATGGAAATATAGAATATGCTAATGATTTATATTTTGAGACAGCGGGAGTAATCATAGCATTAATACTTTTAGGTAAATATCTTGAGGCAGTTACAAAGGGTAAAACCTCCGAAGCTATAAAAAAGCTAATGGGGCTTGCCCCTAAAACAGCGACAGTTATACATGAAGGGAAGGAAATGACTATCCCTATTGAAGAGGTTGAGGTTGGAGACATAATACTCGTAAAGCCGGGTGAAAAAATACCGGTGGATGGTGAAGTCGTGGATGGCAGAACTTCAGTTGATGAGTCAATGCTTACCGGTGAAAGTATTCCTGTGGAGAAAAACGCAGGAAGTAAAGTTATTGGGGCAAGTATCAATAAGAATGGTACGATAAAGTTTAAAGCAACAAAGGTAGGAAAAGATACAGCCCTTGCTCAGATAATAAAGCTTGTGGAAGACGCCCAGGGTTCAAAGGCACCTATAGCCAAGATGGCGGATATCATATCAGGCTACTTTGTTCCGGTAGTTATTGCTATTGCAGTTTTATCAGGTGCCGCATGGTATTTCGCAGGGATGTCTCCTATATTTGCAATTACCATATTTATAGCAGTTCTGGTTATAGCATGCCCATGCGCCCTAGGGTTGGCGACACCTACTGCTATCATGGTCGGCACCGGAAAGGGAGCAGAATACGGTGTGCTGATAAAGGGCGGAGAAGCACTTGAAACTACTCATAAAATAAAAACCATCGTATTTGATAAAACCGGAACTATCACAGAAGGTAAACCTAAAGTAACTGATATAGTTACTACTGGAATTGTAAATGAAACTGAATTGTTAAAGTTGTCAGCTTCGGCAGAAAAAGGTTCAGAGCATCCATTGGGTGAAGCTATAGTTAATGGCGCAGAAGAGAAAAATATTGAATTGCTAAATGTCGAGAGTTTCTTTGAGGCTATACCAGGACATGGTATAGAGGTTGTAATTCAAGGAAGAAAAATGCTTTTAGGTAATAAAAAGCTTATGGATGATAGAAATATAGAAATCACACTTCAGGACGAATCAGACAAATTGGCGAGTGAAGGTAAAACACCAATGTATATCACAATAGATAATAAGCTGGCAGGCATAATAGCAGTTGCAGACGTTATGAAGTCGAGCAGCAAGAGAGCCATAGAGGTACTGCACAGTATGGGCATAGAGGTAGCAATGATTACCGGAGATAACAGAAGAACTGCAGAAGCAATAGCGAAACAGGCAGGTATAGATAGGGTACTGGCTGAAGTACTTCCACAGGATAAGGCAAATGAAGTGAAAAAGCTTCAGGCAGAAGGTAAAAAAGTTGCAATGGTGGGTGACGGTATAAATGATGCTCCGGCTCTGGCTCAGGCAGATATAGGAATAGCAATAGGATCAGGGACTGACGTAGCAATGGAATCAGCGGACATAGTGCTTATGAGAAGCGACCTTATGGATGTGCCTACTGCTATACAGCTTAGCAAGAAAACTATAAGGAACATTAAACAGAATCTGTTCTGGGCTTTTGCATACAATACTGCAGGAATTCCGGTAGCAGCAGGTTTGCTTTATCTTTTCGGAGGTCCGAGACTTAATCCTATAATTGCGGCAGGTGCCATGGCGTTCAGCTCAGTATCAGTTTTGATGAATGCTCTAAGGCTTAAAAGATTTAAGCCTTTGCATTGATAAAAAAATGTTTAAGAAAGGGATGTTTAATATGACAAAGAAAATTTCTATTGAAGGTATGACTTGCAGCCATTGCACAAACCATGTTGAGGAGGCACTTAAAGAAGTATGTGGTGTTAAATCGGTAAAGGTTGATCTTGCAGGAAAGTCTGCGACAGTGGAGCTGGCTCATGAAGTAGATGACGATAAACTTAAAGCAGCAGTAGCAGAAGCAGGATATGAAGCCACACGAATTGAATAAAGGTCAGGATATGGGCGGCACAACAATTGCTGCCCATATCCTATAATAACCAATAGTTTCCTGTTTATAGATTATTTCTTGATATTATGATTTAAGAGCTTTCTCCACAGGAACTTCATATCGGTTTGATAAAATTAAGCTGCGGTAGAAAGCAATATATTAGTAAAAGCTATAAAAGTAAATGTATAGGAGGTATTAATATATGGACTATATTATTGAAAACTGGTGGTATATACTCTTGCTTGTCGGATTTGGATATATGATGTTCAGGGGAGGCGGCTGCTGCGGTGGTGGACATGCTCATGGCGGACATGATCATAGCGGGCATAATGGTGGTAATGGGCAGTATGGTTCCGGTCAAATGAACAATCAAGTTGACATGGTTCTTGATCCCGAGTGTGGCATGTATTTAGACTTCGAAAATGCAATAAAGCAAAACATAAATGGGCAGACATATTATTTTTGCAGTGAGAATTGCAGGAACAGTTTTGTGAGAAAGCATCAATAATTTTAGAGATAGAGTTTGATTGATAATTAAGGCGGCAGAGGTGACTTGAAAGTGAAAGAAACAAAAAATCCGGGAAATAAAATTACCACATTACTCAGTATTTTCTTTATATCTGTTTCGTTGTTTATTTACCAGGTAGTATTAACCAGGCTGTACTCAGTAGTTTTTTCGTATCACTACGTATTTCTGATTACTTCATTGGCTATTTTGGGTCTTGGGATAGGTAGTATTTTGGCATACAAGCTAAGGAAAAAAGTTAAAAAGGTTAGCCCCAAGGAAAAGGCATCAAAACAATCATTGAATCAAGAAGATATTAAAGAGCAAGTAGTTAAAGGTTCAATTATTCTTGCAGCAAGCTATATTATAGTTTTTGCTTTAAATTATCTGCTGCCTAATGTAAGCAGCCTTCTTATATACATTATCTTGGGCACTATACCATTCCTTATAGGGGGATATTTATATTCCATACTATTTACGGAGTTTTCTGGTATCAGCGGAAAGCTGTACTTTGCAGATCTGATTGGTTCCGGGGCCGGAAGTGTAGTGGTTCTTTCACTTCTTAATAATGCAGGGATGTTCAGAACGGTTGTAGCTCTAAGTATCATAGCTTTAGTGACTGCTCTGATTTTACCCGCGACCAATATAAAAATCAGGGTTTTGGGGTATGTTCTGCCACTTATTCTTATTGCAGGCTTTTTATTACCCGAACAATATATAAGCTCTATTGAGAAAAACTTTAATGGTATATTGAACAATCCTAAAAAAACTATCGGAAGGTTGGAAGAGTCCGGTATGTCTCCTAGAATAGTATTTTCCAAATGGAATGCTTTCTCACGTACCGATGTTATAGAAATTACTGAAGAGCCTGATGAAATGATATTGACTATAGACGGAGCAGCTAATGCTCCAATGTATAAATTTGATGGGGATATTGAAAGCCTTGAAAAGTTTAAGACAGACAGCGGATTTCTTCCCTTTACTGTGGGTAATAGTAGTAAAACACTGCTAATTGGACCAGGTGGAGGCCGTGATGTTCTATACGCCCTTGCAGGGGGAAGCAAGGACATAACAGCAGTAGAAATCAACACAGCCAGCATTGATGCGGTTAAAGCTTTTGGAGAGTATAACGGTAATATTTATAACAGGCCTGAAGTGAAAGTGTATGGAGAAGATGGAAGAAGCTTTGTCAGAAGATCCAAAGATAAATATGACTTGATATTTTTGTCCCTTGTTATGACAAATGCATCTCAGGGGATGGGCTATGCTTTATCTGAGAATTATATATACACTGTTGAGGCAATGGGAGATTACCTTGACCATCTAAACGATAACGGAAAGATAGCTTTTCTGGTTCACGATGAGGAAGATCTCAGCAAGATGGTGGCAACTGCCATACAAGCGTTAGAGTATGAAGGTATACCGGAAAAGGATGCTCCAAAATATATTTCTGTATTTACTAAATACATGCCGCAGGAACATGGTGGAGCACAATTGCATAATCCGATTGTAATTATTAAAAATGAACCCTTTAGTGAAGCAGAAAGCATAAAACTGGTTGAAACAGCGGAGAAAAACGGCAGTGTACCTTTATATACACCTTTGGTTTATGAACAGGGGGTGCTGAGTCATATTAAAGAAGCACATATATCATTGGCAGATTACCTTGAGGGTGCCAGGACCAATGTGACTCCTGCTACAGATAACAGTCCTTACTTCTATAACTTTGGCAAAGGTATTCCAGTAACATTGGTGTTTATTCTATTGGCAGTGATAATTGGAAGTATAGTATTGTTTGCACCATTTGCTATCAAGGTAGGGAATTTCAAGCCTACTATGTACTTCAGTCTGCTTGGTATAGGCTTCATGATGATAGAGATTCCGTTGATACAAAAATTTATATTATATCTTGGACATCCGTCATTAGCTTTTACGTATGTACTGGCAGCCCTTTTGGTTGGATGTGGCCTGGGTGGGTATTTGAGCAGTAACAAATTGTTCAATAGAACTTTAAAAGCTTTTTATCTACCGCCTGTTATGGTGGCCATAGTAAATATTATTTTACTGCTGTCTCTCGGAATTGTATTACAAAGTACATCAACTTTTAACATCACAGGCAGGATTATTGTTGCAGCTCTTATCGTGCTGCTTCAGGGATTTTTTATGGGAATGCCTTTCCCAAGAGGGCTTAAACTGATAGGTGAAAGCGGAAAGAATGATATAGTACCGGTAATGTGGGGCGTAAACGGAGTAACATCTGTAATCGGCTCTGTTCTATCCATTATTTTATCTATGTCGGTTGGATTTACAGGTGCATTGATAGCAGGAGCTGTGGTCTACTTAATTGTCAGCTTGTTTAAAAATTTATAGATGCAAAAAAATTGAGGAAAGAAAGGGGGAGATTTAATGGGTTGCTGTAGTGGAGGTAATCACGGAAACAATCATGAACACCACAATAATGATGGCAGCGGGAACAGTAATTCTGGTGCAAGAATGGCTATCATTATTGGAGTGTTAATACTGGGTGGATTAGCATTATATTTTATTAGGTAACAGGACAGATATGATATAAATATGAGGCATTGGCAGGAAGAGATCAGTAGGTGTAATATTCTACATCTTCCTGTCACTATGCATCAATATATGAATTATTTACACCTGTAGAGAGGGGTATGCAATGAAAATTTTGTTTCATGTATTCGGCATTCCGGTTCACTTTTTCGGTGTTATGATTGCCTTAGGCATATTAGCCGGTATAGTAGCCGCTTATTTTGAGGTCAAAAGAAAAAAGCTTGACGTTGATAAAATGTTTGATCTTGTTTTATATTCGGCAATTTCTGCAGTGATTACTGCAAGGCTATTCTATATTCTCTTTTACGATTTGTCCTACTACATTAAAAATCCTGCGGACATTATTAAAATCTATGAAGGGGGCTTATCGATACATGGAGCGCTGCTGGGCGCCATTACTTTTGCAGTGTTCTACATCAGAAAACATAAATTAAGCTTCTTTAAATATGCAGATGCCTTAGCACCGGGAATTATTCTAGGACAGGGCATAGGCAGAGTTGGCTGTGATGTATTCGGCAAGGCAATGACTGTTCCTTATGCTTGGGGTATTGAGCACCAGGGACAGCTGCTGCATCCTGCTCAGGTATATGAATTCCTTCTGAATTATCTGGTTTTTTTCATTTTATGGAGAAAGCGCAAAAGCATCCGGTATGATGGACAGCTATTTGTTTGGTATATAATATTGTTTTCAATAAATAGAAGTGTAGTTGAGCTATTCAGGTATAATCCTTCGGTGGCAGGCTGGTTCTCGATATCCCACTTATTAAGCTTGGTATTCATAGTGGGAGCGATTTTGTTGATGTTTGTTATTAGAAAGAAAAGAATTGATATAAATGACTTAAACAAAGAGAGCAAATCAGTTCATGTCATGGACTGGATAAAGGATATACTGATTACACTTGTACTGGTAGTAGTGTCTCTGTTAGTTTTTTATACGGTTCAAGCTTAAGGTTGTTTTTCAAGTGACTATTATATTTGAATATTTGTAGATAATCTTCATAAAATCTGCATAATAAAGTAGTACTATAGGAACAGTGGGATACCCTGCAACACAAAAAGCACCAGGTGGTATTGCAACTGCGCGACAGAATTGTATAATTTGCTCACCCAAGTAAAGTATAAATGAAGAAATGCAGTATTATGATTTTGAAATATTATTGTAGCCGTACAGTTGCATAAATATCTGGTGTTCAAAGTGTTAGCGAGTAAATCCTTAACACTTTGATGTTTTTTTGACCATTTTAAATATACATCATTCCCCTAATAGTATTTGTTGTATCCTATTTATTTATATCCAGCAGTCTTGTTGTCACGGATATAATCAAAAACCTTGAACTGGCAGCATTGGCTGGAGCTTTTGTTATAATGGCGGCATGTTATTGCGCACTGAAGTTTCTCTGCAAAAAATTTTTGGAAATCGGAAGATTTGAGCTACGGTTAGAAAGATATCAGTAATAATAAGTTGTCCGAAAAAAGAAACGGAGTGATAAGATGAGTAGAAGAGCACTTTCATTTAAAGGCGGTGTTCATCCCGACTGCAGCAAAGATATGACACAGGATCTAAAAATCAGGAAGGCTGAAATTCCTTCTATTATTGAGATTCCATTAGTTCAGCATATCGGTGCGCCTGCACATTCCCTGGTAAATATTGGTGATCAGGTGAAAGCAGGGCAGAAGATTGGTGCTTGTGCTGGACATATTTCGGCTAATATCCATTCCAGTGTGTCAGGCAAAGTTCTGGCAGTTGAGCCTCGGCTGCAGGCAGCTGGAATGATACCTACAGTAGTGATTGAAAATGACGGTAAGGATGAATGGGATCCAGGTATTAAAGAAAATGAGTACATTGAAAACCTTACAGCAGTTGAAATAATTGAAATTATTAAAGAGGCAGGTGTTGTAGGCATGGGAGGTGCAACATTCCCCACCCATGTAAAGCTGAACCCTCCTAAAGAACATAAGATTGACAGATTAATAATAAACGGCGCAGAATGCGAACCGTATCTTACATCGGATTATCGCTTCATGGTAGAAATGCCTGAGCATGTAGTGAATGGAACAAAAGCACTGATGAAGGCCCTAGGTGTAAAAAAAGCTGATATAGGGATAGAGGATAATAAGCCTGAAGCTATCAGGGCTGTCCAAGGTGCATGCAGTAAGGAGAATGATATTGAAGTTGCTGTTTTAAAGACCAAATACCCTCAAGGCGGAGAAAAACAGTTGATTAAAGCTGTAACCGGAAGAGAGGTCCCATCAGGACAATTGCCTTCTGCCGTGGGATGTGTAGTTATCAATGCAGGTACAGCATCAGCTATTTACAAAGCTGTTAATTATGGTGTGCCTCTGATAGAGAGAGTTGTCACAGTTACAGGTAAAGGTGTTAAGAATCCAGGTAATTTACTTGTGAGAATCGGGACACCTTTCAGGGAAGTCATTGAACAATGCGGCGGATTGGTTGAAGGGTGCACCAAAATAATAAGCGGCGGACCCATGATGGGGATTGCGCAATATTCTGCAGATATTTCAGTAATAAAGGGAACTTCGGGTATTCTTGCTCTAGTGGAAGAGAATACTGCTTTAACGAAGGAATATCCCTGCATAAAATGTGCACGCTGTATTGATGCATGTCCTATCGGACTTATGCCGTTAAAAATTGTGCAAGGCGTACAGAATGCAAATCTGGACGAGGCTATTGAAGCAAACATAATGGACTGTATTGAGTGCGGAGGCTGCACATTCATATGTCCTGCAAAAAGGCCTCTCCTGCAATATATACGTATCGGCAAAATTAAGGTGCGTTCAAGAAAAAGCTAATTTCAGGGGGTGTAGAATTGAATAATTTAAGAGTTGCGTCATCACCTCATATATCTCATGATGACAATATACCAAAGATTATGTATAAAGTAGTTTTAGCATTAGTTCCGGCTGCACTGGCGGGAATAATATTTTTCGGCATCAGGGCAGCTCTCATTTACACAGTTAGTATACTAACCAGTGTTATAACAGAGTATTTATTCATGAAAATCAGAAAAAAGCCTATAGCAATAAACGATGGCAGTGCAGCAGTCACAGGTTTGCTGCTTGCTCTCACTCTGCCGCCGTACTTACCCTTGTGGATGGCAGCTGTAGGAGCAGCGGTTGCTATTGGACTGGGCAAGATGGTATATGGCGGATTAGGCAGTAATGTTTTCAATCCTGCCCTTGTAGGGAGGGCATTCCTTCTAATAACTTTTCCTGTAGCAATGACTACTTGGAGTGCTGCTGATGCAGTCAGCTCCGCAACGCCTTTGAATCTGCTCAAAATGCAGGGTGAAACTACTGAATACTTAAAGCTTTTGCTAGGCAATGTCGGGGGATCGTTGGGTGAAACCTCAGCTGTTGCGATTCTACTCGGAGGAGCCTACCTTTTATACAGCATGCTGATTGACTGGCGCATACCTGCAGCTTTTTTGGGTACAACAGTTTCTTTTGTACTGCTTTCAGGTGGAGACCCAATTGTTCATTTGCTGTCAGGCGGACTGCTTCTGGGAGCCTTTTTCATGGCAACAGACATGGTCACAACACCGTTAACCAGAAAAGGTAAATGGATATTCGGAATAGGCTGTGGGTTAATAACCGCAATTATAAGATTATATGGGGGATATCCTGAAGGTGTTATGTTTTCAATACTATTGATGAACGCAGTTACACCAGTTATAAATAGATATACCCGGCCTAAAATGTATGGGAGGGTGAAATTGAATGGGTAAAAGTGTTAAATTGATTGTCGCATTAGCAATAATTTCCTTGCTGTCCGGCGGTGTCCTGGCATCGGTATACAGCTTCACTTCACCAAAAATGGAGGAGGTTGCATTGCAGAATCAGCAGAATTCAATTTTCGAAGTTTTACCGGGCATTGAAAGCTACAGGGAATTTAAAAATGATGAAAATATGATCATTTTTGAAGGACTTGACAGCAGAGGTGATATCGCAGGTCTTGCATATGTCGCCGAAGGAGCAGGCTTTCAGGGAAAGATCCGATTAATGGTAGGTCTGGATTTGGATTCAAAGAAGATAAACGGGTATAAGGTGCTTGAGCACCAGGAAACGCCAGGACTCGGCGCAAGGATTGATGAAGAAGCCTTCAAACAACAATTTTCTGAAAAGTCCTTGACCGACTCATTTAAGTTGAAGGAAGATGTCACAGCTGTCACCGGTGCAACCATATCTTCAAAAGCTATAACCGACTTGATGAAGAAGTCAGTGGATGAGGTCATAAAAATTTATGGAGGTGGGAAATAATGAGGGCTTGGAAAGAGCTGATTAAGGGGCTCTGGAGCGAGAATCCCGTCTTCAGAATGCTGATGGGTATGTGCCCTACCCTGGCTGTCACAAATGCAGCGGTGAATGGCCTTGCAATGGGTCTGGCAACAGCTTTTGTGCTTATTTGCTCCAATATAATAGTATCCCTTGTGAAAAGGCTGATACCCGAAGAAATCAGGATTCCCGGTTACATTATAATAATTGCAACATTTGTCACAATTGCAGACCTTATATTGGCTGCATATTTTCCGGATATTCAAAAGGTATTGGGACTTTTCATTCCACTCATAGTGGTAAATTGTATTATCCTTGGCAGAGCTGAGGGTTTTGCCTCAAAAAATAATGTCCTGTATTCAGCACTGGATGCAATAGGTATGGGAATAGGTTTTACATGGGCACTGACACTCCTCGGAATTATAAGAGAAATCCTGGGAATGGGAAGCATATTCGGAATACCTGTGATGGGAGCAGGCTTTACAGAATGGGTAATATTTGTGCTGCCTCCTGGGGCTTTTATCACTCTCGGGATTTTACTATGGATAATTAACAGTATTTCAAAAAATAAAACGGTAGAAGGCGACTGCTGCCATTAGAAAGGTGTGAAACAAATTGCTGAAGGACTTACTGCTAATTTTTATCGGCGCCGTTTTGGTCAATAACTTTGTTTTGTCCAGATTTCTAGGTATCTGCCCATTTTTGGGAGTTTCTAAAAAAGTTGATGTCGCGCTTAGCATGGGGATAGCTACCACATTTGTATTGACATTGTCGGCAGCAGCAACCTGGCTGATACAGAGCTTTATTCTTGAGCCTTACGGATTGAGCCGTTTTCTTCAATATGTAAGTTTTGTACTTGTAATCGCTTCCTTGGTTCAGATGATTGAGATGTTTATCAAGAAAACCAGCCCGAATTTATATAATTCTTTAGGAATATTTCTTCCTCTGATCACTACAAATTGTGCCATACTCGGATTGGCTCTACTTTCGGTAAACAAGAGCTATAATCTTGCACAGAGTATTGTGTTCGGAGTTGGAGCAGGTATAGGCTTTACTCTTGCCATAGTTATAATGGCGGGTATAAGGGAAGAAATAGAAAAAGCGGATATACCTGAGGGCTTGAAAGGTGCGGGAATTACACTATTGACAGCTGGAATTCTTTCAATTTCATTTCTTGGGTTCTCAGGACTAATTTCAATGTAGAATAAATGATAAGAGGGTGATCCTTAAATGAGTCAGGTATTTATTATTTCAGTGGGCGCTATGGGTGGAATAGGTATATTGTTCGGGGCATTTCTTGCGTATTCCTCCAAAAAATTTGCAATAGAGACAGATGAGAGAATAAAAGAGATAGAAGTGGTACTTCCCGGAGCAAATTGTGGAGCATGTGGATTTCCCGGATGTTCTGCCTATGCGCAAGCCATTATAGATGATGGAGTATCGATAGGACTTTGCTCGGTGGGTGGACAGGCTGTTACAGAAAAAATAGGTAAAATTACCGGCATTTCATCAGATAGCGATATGGCTGCAAAAGTAGCAAGTGTTAAATGCCAGGGAGGAACAAACTGCAGTAATAACTTTGAATATGTGGGGATTAGGGACTGCCATGCCGCCAATCTGCTGCACAAAGGAGAAAAATCATGCAAGTACGCATGTCTTGGGTTGGGATCCTGTATAAATGTATGTCCGTTCAATGCTATTAGAATTAACAACCTTGGAGTTGCAGAGATTGATTTATCTCGCTGCACCGGCTGCGGTATCTGTGTCAAGGAATGTCCTAAAGCTGCAATAGAGCTTGTCCCTGCTGCTGCACCGGTACATGTACTTTGCAAAAACATTGAGATGGGAAAAATAGTAAAACCTAAATGCAGTGTCGGCTGTATCGCATGCAAGCTGTGCGAACGGGTGTGTGAAAGCAAGGCTATTAAAGTTGAAGGTAATCTGGCATCAATAGACTATACTCTGTGCACCGGATGCATGGCATGCGTAGATAAATGTCCTGTTAAGGCCATAAAAGGAAGAGCGTCGGAAGTTGAGGAAAAACAGTCTTGTTGCGTATGATAATCGTGAAGTAGACTCAAAATAATAAATCTCCATGGCTTCTCCATGATTTCTCTATTGATTCTCCATAATACATTGTTATTATTGGTATATAGAAAATGTAACAATTAATAATAACAAGGAGGAATTAATGATGAAGAGAAGAGGAATAGCAGTCTTAAGTGCAGTAATAATTACTGCTGGATCTATATTTGGGGTTGCTTATGCGGATGATTTGAATATCGGAACACAGAAAAACAGTCAACAGTTGCTGGAAAGTCAAAAAGTAATTGAGCCGACTCAAACAGAAGAAGCAGATAGTAATAAAACCTACTCCGATGGCTCTTGCCACTCATCAAAGGATACAAATAAGGATATGGTTAAAATTATGAGGGAGAACGGGTTCAAGGATGCTGCAAAATATATGCAGACTGGCGACTATGAGAAAATGAATGAGTTCATGAACAATATGAGTGAGGAAGACTATCAAAAGATGATAGACATCATGGAACAAAATGGATACGGATCTATGGCACAGATGATGCAGTCCATAGGCAGAGAAGGTATGATACAGATGCATAATTCTATGGGAAATATGCATTCTGGAAGATACGGCATGATGGGTGGATTTGGACCGGTAGTAAAATAAGCGGTGCAATGCCGCTTATTCTTTTTTATCTCTCAAGTGTTTCTCCATAATTTCTTCAGATACTTCTGTTACTATACGGGTGTAAGGTATAAATTTGAGTTTAGAGGAGGTTGGACGTTTAATGCACTTTTTAGACAAATATGCGTATGGGTTGTGGGGATCAGTTATCTTTAATATTCTTATGTTCGGCATTTTTACCATTACGGCTTTCAAGCCAACCTCAAAAAGAGATTGGCATACATTAGGCGCATTTACAGCATTCATGGTTGCTCTTTTCAGTGAAATGTTCGGATTTCCACTTACAATTTATTTCTTAACATCAATATTGGGAAATAACTATCCGGTTCTTGACCCATTTACTCATTTGAACGGACATCTGTGGGTTGCACTTGCAGGTGGTTCTGAAGTTCTTTATTCCATATTGCACCCTCTTAGCAATGTTCTCATATTCAGCGGATTGTTTGTTATTGCAATTGGCTGGAAAGCGGTGCACTCGGGGAACGGTGAGCTAGTAACACATGGGATATATCGTTTTGTGAGGCACCCTCAGTATACAGGATTTGGATTAATGATCATCGGATTTCTTGTACAGTGGCCTACCATTATTACATTGCTGATGGCTCCAATCCTAATGATTATGTATGCAAAACTTGCGAAAAAAGAAGAAAAGACGATGATAGCGCTTTTTGGAGATGAATATTTGGAATACAGTAAGCAGGTGCCGGCTTTCATCCCCAGAATGAGAAGAAAATATGTGGTAAGGTGAGTGAGTTTTATGGGCAATAAGAAAGGATTAGGCGTCACAAGGATAATTGCGGTTGTCATAGCGGCAATATTCGGAATGACTTTATTATTCGGGGCAGTACCTGCTTTCTTCAGCAGTAAAGCTGTTGCAGAAAATACTGAAGGAGTTCCTTTTGAAAACAAAGCGATACAACCAAATGAAGAAGTACCGGAAGAGCAGCCGGACAGTATCAGTGCAAAATCAAAATACCGGACATTCAGTCAATATAACAATATTGATATTTTCGTGAATTATTTAAGTCCAGTAAATAAAGAGAAAGATTTTCTTACATTTGATATTAGGATCGATACACACTCGGTTGACTTAACCAAATATGCTGATATAACTAAGTATGTAGTGCTGCGAAATGATGCAGGAATTACAATCCTTGACGGGTTTGAATGGACCTTGAAAAGCAGTGAAAACCACCATATAAATGGTATTTTGAAAGTTAAGAATGACATTGAAGGAAAACCATTTATCGATTCTGATACAAAGTCATTCAGTTTAGTTTTTAAAAACGTTGGTGACACGGGTGAAAGAGAACATGTATATGTCGGGGATAAGCTAGAATAGCTAAAAGACATTGAATTGTACGGGCAGATAAAGATTAGGGGGTATTATATGTTTACATCAATATATTTGATGGCTTTTCTTGCAGGACTAGTCTCTTTTCTGTCACCCTGTATCATACCGATGATTACTGTATATTTCAGTCTGATTACCGGTATGTCGGTTGAAGATCTCAAAAAGAAAGAGAAAAGCAAAGCCTTGAGGCTTAAGATAATAATCAATACATTTTTATTTATTGCAGCATTTACTGTTGTTTTCTCTGCTGCCGGTGCGGCTTCGGGCAAAGTCTCGAGTTTTATTAATGAAAATACTGCCGTATTCAATATTATCGGTGGGATCATGGTGATTTTTCTTTCCCTGAAGCTGTTTGGCTTTTTTAATGCCATGTCTCTAAAAATAAAAGCCTTGGAGCGTTTATCCGAAAGGTTCAAAGGTAATGCTTCCGCAAGTTATGTTACAACATTTTTAGTTGGAATATTTTTCGCAATCGCCTGTTCCCATTGTATAGGACCTTTATTGTATTCAATGCTGATATTTGCCGGAAATACGAGTTCTTCATATACTGGCATGGCAGTTATGTTCATGTTTTCAATGGGGCTCGCAGTACCGTATCTATTGGTTGGGGCAGCATTTGGAAAGTCAATTAACTTTATAACGAGAATCCTGAAATACCAAAGGCTTATATCCTATATAACAGGTGCTGTGCTTCTTTTATTTGGAATATTACTGCTTTTTAACAGGTTTACTTTAATTGTGGAGATATTGTACAAGATCATTCCATTCAAAAGCTCCATAGGAATGTAAAAAAACTGAAAATCTTCATAGCATCCACATATGTGAGCAATATAATGGAGATAATAGGATATTCTAAAATTCGAAAACACCAGATGAAATTGTAATTGTGCAGCAGAGTATGACGGTATTGATTCAATTTACACAAGAGGGAATGGGGAAAGAACGTACAATTGCATAGTCATCTGTTTACTAAAGTGTTAGTATATCCGCTACTGACACTTTGACTTTTTAAGAGTTCGAAGAAAGGAGTTAAGTAAGAATGAATGAAAAAATACTGGTTGTTGATGATGAAGTTAATCTTTTGCAGGTTGTTAAGGATTATCTTACTATTGAGCCCTATGAGGTATATACAGCAGACCGCGGTAGTAAGGCCATTGCTCTATTTCATGAAATAGAGCCGGATTTTGTTATTCTAGATTTAATGCTTCCGGATATTTCAGGTGAAGAAATTTGCAAACTTATCAGGAAGGAATCTGATGTACCTATACTTATGCTTACTGCCAAGAGCAGCGAAGACGACAAGGTGACAGGCTTGTATATAGGTGCTGATGATTATCTGACAAAACCTTTTAGCCCACGAGAGCTTGTGGGAAGGGTAAGAGCAATTCTCCGAAGGACTAAGGGTAATTCTGCTGTATCTGATGTTTTGGAGTACAATGAAAATGATTTATATATTGATATTCCAAAGCATATTGTGAAAAAATCCGGTGAAGCAGTAAGTTTAACGCCTAATGAATTTAAGATACTTATAACTCTCGCACAAAATCCGCATAAGGTGATTACAAGAAGTCAGCTGGTAAGCCTTGCACTTGGCTATGATTTTGAAGGCTATGAACGTACTATAGACACACACATTAAAAACCTGCGGCAGAAAATTGAAGATGATGTGAAGGAACCTCAATATATAGTTACTGTGTACGGAATAGGATACAAGTTTGAAGGTGAATAATGTGATTGGAATAACCAGGCAGTTAAGCAAATACTTTATTTTCATAACAATGTTTTCTATCATATTTATAACGATTATTTCGAATGTCAGTATAAACCTATTTTTCTCAAATTATATAAAGGAGTCCAGGAGCAGGGATGATTTGAAAATAGTCCAATACGTGGAACAGGTATATAGTAATAACAACGGATTGAATTCACAGTCACTTATGAATATAATGCATTATGCTTATAGTGAAGCTGTTATAGTACAATTAAGAAATAGTCAGAATAAGATAGTCTGGAGCAGTGGCACACCTGAAACAATGCATAATATCATGGGAGGGAATGATAGCAATGACAATAGTCTTGCTTTCAGAAGCTACCCCTTCAACTACAAAGACAGCAAAATCGGGACAATTGATGTAGGAAGGCCTAAGAGTATAATATCTTCTATTGAGGATAAGCAGTTCTTACGTACAATTAACATTGTTTTTGCAGCGGCTTTTCTATTTTCAGTTATAATTGCTATCTTATCAAGCTCACGTATTTCCAAAAAATTTCTCGAGCCTATCTATCTGATAAAAGAAAATGCCAAATTAATCAAGAATGAAAAGTATAAAGAATTAAATGAAGTCAGAACTAATACTTACGAATTGCACGATTTATCCGTATCAGTGAAAGAACTTGCTGAAAAGTTGGAATACCAAGCTGCATTACGAAAAAGGATGACCTCGGATATTGCCCATGAACTGAGGACTCCCCTTGCCACAATCCAAAGCCATATTGAAGCTTTTATGGATGGAGTGTGGGAACCTAATTCCGAGAAGCTGACTATTATACATGATGAGATATTCAGGTTGACGAAGCTAATTAAAGACCTTTCTGACCTATCCAATGTTGAAAGCGATGAGATCAAGCTTAAAAAGAGTGAGATTAACCTGTCGGCACTGATGAATAACATTGCAGAAAGCTTTGAGCCATTATTTATCAGTAAAAGTATTAATTTTAAAAAAGAAATTCAAAGTAATGTTAAATTATCAGGTGATGCAGACCGTCTTAATCAAGTTTTTACAAACATATTATCAAATGCGTACAAATATACGAATGAGAATGGAATTGTCCGGGTGGGTTTAAAACAATTGAAAGACGTAATTAGAGTTACTGTTGAAGATACAGGAATCGGCATTCCTAAGGAAGACATTAAGCATGTATTTGAAAGGTTTTATAGAAGTGATCTATCGAGAAATCGTGGAACTGGAGGAACTGGGATCGGACTTACTATAACTAAAGCATACATTGAAGCTCATGATGGAAGGATAAGGATAGAAAGTGAAGAAGGCAATGGGACAAAAGTAATTATTGATTTTATGAGATAAAATTGATTAGATATTTCGCAAAAAACATTTTACATTCTATATTCAAATTTTGCGTAAATGTTTCCTTGATTGTTATTGAAATTGATTAGTACATACAAACTCATATTCCTTGGGTGTTTTAATTGTAGGGTCAGTGCCGCACAACTTACAATGGGGCGATCTGTCAATATCCAACAAGGTGAAATCAATATTTAAGGCATCGTATACAAGTAATTTATTGACTAGCGGAACTCCGACACCTGTCAGATACTTAATTGCCTCTATTGCCTGAATCATCCCCATAACACCAGGGACAGCACCTAAAACTCCTGTTTCAGAACATGAGGGTATAGGACCCCTGCCCTTAACTTCAGGGAAAATACAACGATAACATATGCTTTTGTCTGGTAGTATTGTTGTTGCAAGTCCATCAAAACGCAGAACCCCTGCTTCCAGCCAAGGCTTTTTCAAAAAATAGCAAACATCATTAAGCAAATAACGGTTAGGCAAATTGTCAAGCCCGTCAATTACCATATCATAATCTGCAATAAGCGCTTCAGCATTTTCTAAGGAAAATTTCTCATTATATGTACAAATTTCTACATCAGAATTAAGTCTTTTCAGGAATATCTCTGCCGACTTGACCTTGGCCATACCGATGGTGTCAGTGGAGTGTAATATCTGCCTGTTTAGATTACTGGTTTCTACTGTATCAAAGTCAATCATCCCTAGTTTTTCTATACCTGACATAGCTAGTGTATAAGCAGCTGGAGAGCCTAATCCACCACTGCCTATAATCAGGACCTTTGCTTTACTAAGTTCCTTTCTTGCATTTTCAGGATTTATGACATATTCCTTTTTCGCATTGTTAAATTGATTATATCCAAAGTTATAAGTCGATAAATCATATTTCAATGCTTGTTCGCTTACACTGCCTATATTCAATAATACTTTCACTGCTTCAATAGCAGTAAGCGTGCAGTTAAAACCAAGATATGCCTTACTGAACAATGAAAAATATTCTGGGTTTTTAATCTCAGCATATAGGTTGTTTATTTCATCAATAATCTGGCTTATGCTTTCTTTCGTCCTGACAGTTCTGATATACCCCCAGTCGCCGGCAACAGCTGTATATATTGCAGGAGTATCTGTGGCATTTATTCTTGAAGATTGCACTGCTTTTTCATAAAATATAATTATGATATCATAATTATCTGTATAGTCATATTCTTCAATTCCAGGAACATCAGCTATTTGAAGCTGCAGATCAGGGTTAAGTCCCTTGGCATTTCGAGATATAAACTCCATTCCATCGATATTCTCAGCGTAACAATCTATTTTGCCGATACCCATAGCCGCAAGATAATATAGCATAACAGCGGAGTTTGAAATACTTTCACAGTGTACCAGGACAGATGAGTCAAGCAGCTTCTTTTGGCCGGGTCCACCTATTTCGGGCATTATAATATGTCTCATATATCTTTGGATTTGTTCTCTTTCCAGTATCAAATCAATACCCTCCTAAAATGCTCGATTATGCTTGAAATCGCATTTGATAGTCTCTAACAGCATTATGCAGCGCAGTGGCTGCGATATTGGAGCACAGAAGTTTTTGTTCTGGCAATCCGCCTAAAGCCGTTGCTACATCATCATTTGTTATTTTCAGAGCTTCCTCTATAGTTTTGCCAAGAGCCAGCTCCGTCAACATGCTGCCGGAAGCTATAGCGGCTCCACAGCCAAATACTTTCAGCTTAATATCAGAAATTGTATTTTCTTCTACTTTTATATAGACTGTAATTTTATCACCGTCGGAAGCATTTCCTGTTTGCCCAATACCATCGGGAAATTCTATGACACCAATGTTCCGAGGATTTGAAAGATGGTCTAAAACGATATCATTGTACATAAAAATCTCCTAGAGCATTAACTTGAATAGATTGAAATTGGAATTATGCAGCGTTATTCATTAACCAACTTAATATTTGAAATAGATTACAGTATTATTCAGATTAATATAATATATTTTGCAATAATAGGGTTATAAACTATCAGTTTGTTTGAATAGATTGAGACTAAAGCGAATATGTATTAGCTTTATTTGTATAATACTTTATGAATGTGAAGATTTTATGGGGTTTCCCAAAGAAAGTATTTATATGCAATGTATAGCGGCAGTCCTACATTTTTGACCGTAAGTACAAAACATAGAAAACATATTGACAAAAGAATAGTTTTATTATATTATAATACATAGTAAACAAGTAGGAATAATGGGAAATGTATTGATGAGAAGAGTAGGTCAAGAGAAACTGACAGAGAGAAAGTCCAATGGTGAGAGGATTTTTAAGCGTAGCTTGTCTGAAGTGCATCTCGGAACACCGGACCGAATACATTGGCGATTGTGAAACAATCCTGGTTTTAGTAGGCTCCGACGGGTATGCCCGTTACAGCATAATGGTATGATTGTACCAGATTTACGAGTTATTTGCATTCCGATATTTTGATGCAGATAAACAGAGTGGAACCGCGAAATGAACTTTCGCCTCTGTCATAGAGGCGGGAGTTTTTATTTTTGTATAATAACGCAGAACGCTCTTCTACAAAACCTTAGTTCCTACTACACAAATCACATAATAATGAGGAGGATTAATCATGAAAAAAAGAATTATTTTAGTAACAGCAATTATTACCATTTTAGCTTTGGTACTCAGCGGATGCAGTACATCCAATCAGGCAGCAGCAAACCAGACAGAAAATGATACGAAACCGAAAAATCTTCTGGAAGAGGTAAAAGCCAATGGAAAAATCAGGTTTGGAACTGAGGGTACTTACGCACCCTTTACCTTCCACGATGAAACCGGCAAGCTTACAGGCTTTGATGTTGAAATTGCAGAGGAAATAGCAAAACGCCTGGGAATAAAAGCAGAGTTTATAGAAACAAAATGGGATGGAATATTCGCCGGCCTGGACGCAAAAAGATTTGATGCCATTGCAAATGAAGTTGCAATAAGAGAAGACAGGCTCGAAAAATATGATTTTTCCACTTCATATATCGTTTCAAAGGCTGTACTTATAGTAAATGAAGAAAACAATGACATCAAGGCATTTGAAGATCTTAAAGGAAAGAAATCGGGACAGTCCCTTACAAGCAACCTGGCCGATATCGCAAGGTCGTTTGAGGCTGAAATAGTACAGGTTGATGGGTTTAATCAGTCAATAGACCTGCTTGTATCCAAACGTATTGATGCTACTATTAATGACAGTCTGTCATTCTTGGATTTTAAGAAGCAGAGACCGGATACACCTGTTAAGATCGTGGACCAGATGGATACAAAGGATCAAATAGGGATAATGTTCAACAAGGGAAACAACGAGCTTGTAGATGCGGTCAACAAGGCATTGGACGAAATGAGAGCTGACGGGACATATCTGAAGATATCTGAGAAATGGTTCGGGGAAGACGTGTCAAAATAGGAAGAAGGAAGGTGATTTAATATGTCAGACAGAATGGTGAGGATTGTACAAATACTTACTGATTCTTTTCTTCCGCTTTTAAAGGCAGGGATACAATTTACTGTACCGCTTACCATCCTGTCCTTCTTTTTTGGGGTGGCCATAGCATTTGTTGTTGCGATAGTAAAGATTTTAGAAATCAAACCCTTTGCGGTCATAGCACGTTTTTATGTTTGGATAATAAGGGGAACACCCTTGCTGGTGCAGCTTTTTATAATATTCTATGGACTCCCAAGTGCCGGAATCACTCTGGGTGCCTTAACCTCTGCTGTTATTGGCTTCTCCCTGAGTGTTGGGGCTTATGGCTCAGAAATAATAAGAGGTGCTATCCGGTCGATATCGGAGGGGCAGTGGGAGGCAGCCCATGCCCTTGGAATGTCAAAAGTGCAAACCTTGAGGCATGTCATACTTCCTCAGGCAATAAGGGTGGCAATACCACCCTTATCCAACTCCTTCATAAGCCTCGTCAAGGATACTTCTCTGGCAGCGGCAATTACTGTTACGGAAATGTTCCAGGTGGCGCAGCAGATAACTGCACGAACCTACGAACCCTTGTGGCTATATACGGAAGCAGCTGTGATATATCTGATTTTCTGTTCAGGACTTGCTGTTTTGCAATCCAGAATGGAGTTACGGTTCGGAAGGCATTTGGCAAAGTGAAAAAAATATGAAACAGGGTAGGGATGCAAATTGATACGATTGGAAGGTATATATAAGAGATTTGGCTCACTTGAGGTACTTAAGGGCATCAATCTGTCGGTGGAAAAGGGCGAGGTGGTATGTATAATAGGCCCCAGTGGCTCAGGTAAAAGCACACTTCTCCGGTCCTTGAATCATCTGGAGAAGATAACCGGTGGCAGGATATTTATTAATAATGAACTGATTTGCGATAGAAAAGATGATAAAAGCATATTCAAGCCATCTCAGTACAGGATATCAAAGGCTTGCCCTAAGATAGGCATGGTATTCCAACGGTTCAATCTTTTTCCACACATGACTGTCCTGGAAAACATCATGCTGGCACCAAAAGTGGTGAAAAAGACTCCTCAGAACAGTGCCAGAGAATATGCGATACACTTGCTTGATAAGGTGGGACTGAACGACAAGTGGGATGTATACCCGCCAAAGCTCTCAGGGGGACAGCAGCAAAGGGTCGCTATTGCCAGAGCACTGGCGATGCGGCCGGAGATTATGCTTTTTGATGAACCTACATCGGCTCTTGACCCTGAACTTGTGGCTGAAGTACTGGAAGTAATGAGTTCTCTGGCCTTGGAAGGGATGACCATGCTTGTTGTAACTCATGAGATGGGCTTTGCGAAAGAAGTAGCTGATAGAGTAGTTTTTATGGACAATGGAGAAGTTATTGAAGAAAATACACCGGAAAGCCTGTTTGCAAACCCTGTTAAAGTCAGGACGAAGGCTTTCTTGAGTAAGATTATATAGTGAAACCAAATACCTTCGGGGGTACAGCGATTTAGTTGAAGGGCCTATGTAGATTTTCTAATTGAAAAGATATAGAAGCCTTTTTTTCATATCTTCATAAGACTTCCATAATTATTTGTTATATTGGAATAAATCATTATGTTATCTTAAAAGTAAATTGGCACAATTTTATATATGTGTAAGTGCTGTTTATCTTATTTCCAAGACTCCACATCAAGTGTAAATTATAGGAGGGGATTAGAAAAATGGTTGAAAAAGCAAAAGTCGTTGCATTAAATGGAAATATATCAAAAGTGCAAGTAAAGAGAGTTAGTGCCTGCGGAGAAAGCTGCGCTAGCTGTAAAGGTGGATGTACACCTTCTCACACCTATGTTGATGCAGTAAACGATATTGAAGCATCAGTAGGTCAAGAAGTCGAAATTGAAATGCAAACAAAAGTGGTCTTTAGTGCTATTCTTTTTAACTACGGTCTGCCTCTTCTAATGCTGGTCATTGGTATCTTCTCAGGAAGTGCTTTGGTAGACATCTTATACTTGAACGTTTCAAAAGACCTACTGGGAATATTCCTTGGTTTTGGTTTGATGGCATTAGCATATGTGTTGGCTTCTAAAATAGATAAAAACTATAAAAAGACAGATAAAATGAAATTTGTTATAAAAAGAATATTATAAGACATAATCGAGAGGGCATTTCATCTTGGTAATGAGAAGCTTGATTGTTGTAAATTAGATCGACCGAAGCAAAATAACAAATAAGAATTTGAACTAACGTTCAAACGCATTAGTGCAGATGTTAAAGGGGATGTTGTAATGCAGCAGAACGAATTTAAAATACTCGTTGTTGATGAGGAAGATTTAGTTATTGATTCATTAAAGCATGAAGTGAAAAAACAAGGGGAAGCAGTAAATTTGACGCCTAATGAGTATAAGCTGCTTGTGACTATGGTCAAGTATTCCCGAAAGGTGTTTACACGGGAGGAATTGATAATTGCAGCCTTGGGCGGGGAGTTTGACGGCTTTGACAGAACAATCGATTCCCATATAAAGAACCTAAGGCAAAAAATTGAAACAGATACAAAAGATCCTGGATATATCCTTACTGTTCATGGAGTCGGCTATCGATTTGGTGGTGAGTGATATGAAGGTCTCATTAAGGACCAAGCTGACATTATCGCATGTTGCAACGGCACTGATATGCGTTGCATTGATAAGCTTTTTTTCCAATATCCTGTTGGAAAGGTACTTTCAAGATTATATTAAGTCAAATCAGGAGAAAAGGAATAAAGAATTGGTCTCGCTATTTTTCAACAATTATCAACGAAATGAGTATTGGGATGCAGAAAGTATACAGGATATAGGAATTTATGCTCTCGAGCAAGGAATTATTGTTGAAGTCAAGGATCTATCAGGAAGTAGTGTATGGGATGCTATGACTTATAATAATGGTTGGTGCAATCAGATGATTTCTCATATGACAGAGAACATGTATAGCCGTTATCCCAATTGGGAGGGAAAACTGATTCAGACTAGTTATCCGGTTTTCTTTAAAGGTGGACAGGTCGGTAGTATCGACATCGGGTATTTCGGTCCTTTTTATTTCAACGATAACGATTTGACATTCATAAGTACACTTAATCGCATATTTATTAGTGTAGGTATTTTATCACTGCTTTTAGCCTTTTTATTCGGTTCAATCATATCGAAGAGGATTACAACACCTATAACTCGAGTTATCAATACAGCACGAATGATAGCAAAGGGTTGTTTTGGCGATAGGAGCTATGAACAAACAAGTACAAAGGAGATCAACCAGTTAACCGACACCATTAATGATCTGGCGGCAACTTTGGAAACCCAGGAGAAATTACGAAAGCGCCTGACTGGTGACGTTGCCCATGAATTAAGAACACCAGTTGCTACACTCCAAAGCCATCTCGAGGCAATGCTTGATGGGATATGGGAGCCAAACTCTGACAGACTCACAAGCTGCCACGAAGAGACAATGCGAATAAATAGGATGATTGGTGACTTGGAAAAGCTGGCACGCTACGAAAACGACAATATGATATTGGATAAAGAAGGGTTTTGTTTATGTGAATTGATAAGAAGAATACTGCACAACTTCGAAAATGAGTTTATGCAGAGGAATATAAAAATTCAGACACAGTGCGAAAAATTGAAGCTATTTGCTGATAGGGATAAGATTAGCCAGGTTTTTGTAAACCTAATATCTAATGTACTAAAGTATTCACGCAATGATGGTCAAGTTACAATAGCTGCAGCTGAAGATGAAGCCACTACAATAATTACAGTCAGAGATACCGGTATCGGTATCTCTGCGGAAGACCTGCCATATGTCTTTGAACGTTTTTACCGGGCTGATAAGTCAAGAAATCGAATGACTGGAGGCTCCGGCATAGGATTAACTATTGCTAAAGCTATTATAGATGCACACAAAGGCAAAATTACAGTAGAAAGCATAATTAATGAGGGCACAACGTTTACAATAACTCTTCCCAAAATAGGAGGGGTAAAAGATTAAAGTTAAGATAACTCATGAAGCTGAGCAACATATAAATCCACTTCCTATATATATACTGGAATAGAGGAAGTGGATTTTTTTTATTTTACCAGCTGCTCGCTTAAAAGGAGGAACACTCTATCTGTATTGCTTAATTTTGTGGGAGATATAGCTCTCGTACTTCTTCAATATCTGTAGTCTCTATATTGTCAACTACTTCAATTATGCCCAGAATGTAATCGTCTTTTACAATTCCATACCCACCAGCTTTATTAGGGCTAAACTCGACTTCGTTTATACCTTTCTTGCCAGTAAAAGAGATAACTTCTTCTCCTGTATTAATATCTAAAATCAAGTATTGACCTTCAGCATTATCAAAATCGCTTAAATCAAAGGTTAACTTAGCCTTTTCTCTGCTGCCTGTAACAGCTATCAATGGCTGCAATTCATAACCAATACCTTTAAATGTCGCACTTTGATATTTTCCATCAAACAGTGCTTTATTGATTAATGTTTCAGTTGGAACTTGATCTATATCACCATAAATGCTAGACTGACTTGCCTCATCAGAATCCTCATCTATTGGAACTGCACAGCAGCTGGGACCTGTGCTTGGTGGCGGTAAGGAGGGATCGGCCTTTGATGTATCAATGGAGTCAAGATTATCAACAACTTTTATTACACCTCTTATCATACCCATCCAGCAGCTGAAATTTATATCTTTATTCCCTGGAGTAAATTCTTGAATATTTTCTCCCTTTTTTATTTTCCATTCAAGATTTAATTCCCGTGCAACAATTGCATTATTACATGAATTCATTTCTTTACCATCAATTACCCACCTAACTGGTATTCCCTTTTGAACATAAAAAGCATTAGGGGTATAACCATTGTTATCAGCAGTCATATTTATAATCTGAATGCCATCTTGTAAAGTTGCCTTCGCAACATATGCATTTGAAGAACCACCTGAATTGCTAGCAAACGCTGTCATAGGATTAGTATTTATACCCGCAAGTGCAAGACCTCGGTTTCCCATGATTAAGCCAAGTACTATTATGAGCACACCGCTGAATTTGAGTATTTTCTTGGTATATCCTTTACTTAAAAGCCCTGATAATGCACCAAAGGTTAGCATAAGGGGTACTGTTCCTATAGAAAACACGAACATTGCCAAAGCACCTTTTGTGGCACTTCCTGTGCCTAAAGCAAAAAGCTGCATAGTTTGAAGAGGGCCACAAGGCATAAGTCCATTTAAAAGACCAACAATAAATGGAGATCCGGACTTGTTTTTTACTTTACACGCAAAGTGGGGCAACTTGATTTGAAACTTTCTGAATGCACTAAAGCCTGCCATATTAAAGCCCATCATAATCATGAATATACCAGCAAATATTTGCAATGCTGACTTTGCTGTAATTGAAAGTGAAAACACAGAACCAAGGGTACCGATTATTCCACCAAGAATAGTATAAGATACAACTCTACCTATATTGTATAAAAGTGCCGGTTGTATAGCTTCAAACTTATTATTGCTTTCTTTTGACAAGCTTTGTGAAAGCATAATTCCACCGCACATACCTACACAGTGAAGTGATGTAAGAACTCCTACCACAAATAGAACTGCATAGGAGGCATTAGCAAGCTTTGCTTCCATGTCAAAACCGCTGGTCTTTAAACCGAGCAACACTACAGCAGCTACAACTATAAGAATTCCCATGAATTTATAATCCTTGGAACCTTGTGTGCTGTATCCGGCATTTTTTATAGCAGCTTTGATTTTGTTCACGTTGCATAATTCATCATCATATTCAACCACAGCATATTGCCCGCTATAACTAGCTTTGGCAGTTATTACTCCCTCTAATTGCTTAATAGCTTTCTCAACACGATTTTCACAAGAGGAACAGGTCATTTCATACACTTTAAATTTTTCATTTTTAATACTCATAATATCCTCCTAATTTTGCTTCACAAATCAAGAGTATATATAATAGATATGTGGGTTTTATGGAGATGGAAGAAATTTAGGTTCCTCCATACAATCTCCATACATTTAACATTTAATATAATTAAAGTAAAAATAAGAAAAGTTATTTAAGAAAGGCTGATAACAGACGATATTGTCGCGTCTGGTCAAATTTTAATTTTGTTAATATAATATTATATATAGAGAACAATAAATATAACCATAATTGATATTTTGATATGTTATTTGCTATTGACACTATACGAGTGCGGAAGTACATTATATATAGATAACCATCTATATATAGATGATGTAGCGAGGAATAATTATGGTGAAAGTGCAAACATTATAAAAGTACTCTCTAATTCTAACAGAGTAAAAGTAATCGATATTTTATCTTGTGGAGAAAATAAATGAAGGAGTGTATTAGTATGAAGAAAATGATTATTTTTGAGCCGGCTATGTGTTGCTCATCAGGAGTTTGTGGCCCAGCTGTAGACCCTGAATTGTTAAGGGTTTCTACAGTAATAAACAACCTAAAGAATAAGGGAATATTAGTTGAAAGGTATAATCTGTCTGGTAATCCCCAAATATTTGTTGATAACAAAGAAATAAACAATATGTTGAATAGTGATGGAGTAGAAGCATTTCCGGTAACAATGGTTGATGGTATTGTAGCAAAAACAAAAGCTTACCCGACAGATGAAGAATTCTGTAAGCTATTAGGTTTACCGGAGGATTTTCTGAAGGCCAAAGTAAAAAGAGCATCTAAAGGGTGCTGTGGTGGGGATGGATGCTGCTAATCCGGAAAAGAGGGATTGAACTTTGTATAAAAATTTTGATGTGACAGAGATAAACTTAACCAAGTATTTATTTTTTACAGGAAAAGGCGGGGTAGGTAAAACCTCGGCAGCATGCGCTACTGCGGTAGCCTTGGCTGATGCTGGTAAGAAAATCATGCTTATCAGCACCGATCCTGCTTCCAACCTTCAGGATGTTTTTAATACTGAATTGAATAATAAGGGAGTTGAAATAAAAGGCGTTCCAAATTTGGTAGTAGCAAATTTTGATCCGGTGGAGGCTGCTGCTGAATACAGAGAAAGTGTAATAGCCCCCTATCGTGGCAAATTGCCGGAAGTAGTATTGAAGAATGTGGAGGAACAGCTATCCGGTTCTTGTACTGTTGAAATCGCTGCATTTAATGAATTCTCAAGCTTTATAACTGATAAAAAGGCAGCAATGGAATATGACCATATCATATTTGATACTGCACCGACAGGGCATACCTTGAGGATGCTTCAGCTTCCGTCTGCTTGGAGTAATTTCATTAGTGAAAACACCCATGGAGCATCATGCCTGGGACAGCTTTCCGGGCTTGAAGGTAAAAAGGAAATCTATAAAAATGCAGTAGATAATTTAGCGGATAAAGAAAAAACAACACTTATACTTGTAGCTCGTCCCGAACTGTCACCACTAAAGGAGGCTGAAAGAGCATCAAAGGAGCTTAGGGGAATAGGGGTAAACAATCAAGTATTAATAATCAACGGTGTACTTGAAGAACATGACGACTATCTTTCCAATGCTATATATGATAAGCAGCAAGGTGCGCTAAGAGATATACCGGAGGCACTTAAAGAGATTGGAATTTTTTATATACCACTCAGGCCCTATAATGTGACAGGTGTAGATAATGTAAGAGCGTTCTTAAAAGACAATAATATCAAAGTCAGTAATGAAATTTTAAATACTGCAAAAATACCTAAACTGCTTAATGTAATTGAAGATCTATATGCCAGTGGTAAAAAAATTATATTTACAATGGGTAAAGGTGGCGTGGGTAAAACTACAATAGCCGCTGCTATAGCCATGGGGTTAGCCAAGAAAGGTAAAAAGGTGCATTTGACAACTACCGACCCAGCGGCACACTTGAAATTCGTCTTAGATGAAAGCTATGGTATTACCTTGAGTAAAATTGATGAAAAAGAAGAGCTTGAAAGGTATAAAGAAGAAGTATTAAGCAAAGCAAGGGAAACAATGAGCGATGATGACCTTGCTTATGTAGAAGAAGATTTAAGATCTCCTTGTACTCAGGAAATTGCAGTATTCAGGGCTTTTGCCGAAATAGTCGACAGGTCTGAAAATGAGGTTGTAGTGATTGATACAGCACCCACCGGCCATACGCTGCTGCTCCTGGATTCCACTCAGAGCTATCACAAGGAGATTCAGCGCTCTCAAGGCGATATACCGGAGTCGGTTAAAAAACTGTTGCCTAAGCTAAGAGATGAAAAGGAAGCAGAGGTAATAATCGTAACTCTTGCAGAAACTACACCGGTTCACGAAGCTATGAGGCTGCTAAACGACTTGGAAAGGGCTGGTATCCACAATAAGTGGTGGGTTATCAATTCAAGCTTCTATGCAACTAATACAACCAATGCCATTCTGAAAGTAAAAGCTGGCAATGAAGTGCAGTGGATCAATAAGGTAAATGAAATATCCAAGGGCAATTTTGCGGTCATAGAATGGATGCGGTCAGAGGTAAAGGGCGATAGGCTCATTGAATTGATAAGATACGGTTGCACCTAAGTAGAGTAAGGAGGATTTGTATGCAAGATAAAGTCGCATTTATATCAGATATACACGGAAATTATGAGGCTTTAAAAACTGTAGTAAATGATATAAAGAATAAAGGTATAAATATGAGTAATGTATATTGCCTTGGCGACCTGGTCGGATATGGTCCAAGACCAAATGAAACATTGGAATTACTTAAGCAACATGAAATCATATCCGTTTTAGGTAACTATGATGAGGCAGTTGGGTTTTATCTGCCAAATTGTGGCTGCAATATCAACTCTGAAAATGATAAACTGAAGACACAAAATTCATTGACATGGACAGCCAATCATACAAGTGAGCAGAATAAAGAATACCTTCGGACATTGGAGGAACGACTATCGATTGAATACTATGGAATACAGATATTGCTAACTCACGCCAGTCCTTACGCAATTAGCGAGTATATATTTGAAGATAATTTAGAGATTCAAAAGGAAATCGCCTCAGAGATTGAAGAAGATATTATTGTATTCGGTCATACCCACTTGTCTTACCATAAATGGGTTAATGGCAAGCTGTTTATCAATGCCGGGAGCGTAGGAAAACCAAAGGATGGAGATAATAGAGCCTGTTATTGCATTCTGGATGTTCCTAATAGGCTGGTTGAGTTTGTCAGGGTAAGTTATGACATTGAAAAGGTTGCTAAGGAAATAATTTCATCCGATTTATTGGACGTTTTTGCAGAAGCACTTCGTCAAGGCAGAGATGTGAACACCTTGTAAACACCCTTCTTTTCTCGTTTACTATAAACCTCTCAATTTCCATAAAACGCTGACTTGATTTAACATAGAATTAACATAAAATTAATTTACATATCAGAATATCATGATATAATAATATCATGGAATAAATAATTCTATCCCTAACCTAATATATTAAATTTTTTTCTTTTTATAGGCTCCTCTGAGCTTTAAGGAGCCTATAAACCTCTTTTTCAGTATATCAACTTACGTATCATTATAACATAATTTAATGATACATAAGTAGTTAAATAAATGATAGAAATGAAGGGAGAATAAAAAAATGAAATTAAGTAAAAAAGCATTTGTTACCGTAACCATGATTCTTGTTGTCGCCATCTTAGCTTTAACAGGTTGTGGCAGCAGCCAACCAACCCAAGCACAACCGGCAGAGGAAGCAAAACTATCTGGTGAAATTCGAATTGATGGGTCTTCTACAGTATTTCCGATTACAGAAGCAATGGCAGAAGAATTCAATGCAACATATCCTGATATAAAGATTCCTATTGGAATATCAGGTACAGGCGGTGGATTCACAAAGTTTACAAACAAGGAAACTGATATCAATGATGCATCCAGACCAATAAAAGAAAAAGAAATTGCTGCAGCACAACAAAATGGTATTGAATATGTAGCATTCGAAGTTGCTTATGATGGATTGTCTGTTGTTATCAACAAAGAGAATACTTGGGTTGATAGTTTAACGGTAGAAGAACTCAAGAAGATTTGGGCACCTGACAGCACCGTGAAGACATGGAAGGATGTAAAAGCAGAATGGCCTGCTGAAGCGATTAAGTTTTATGCTCCTGGCACAGACTCCGGTACTTTTGATTATTTCACAGAAGAGATCAATGGTAAGAGTGGGGCAATACGTCCTGACTTTACGCCAAGTGAAGATGATAACGTATTGGTTCAGGGTGTGGCTGGTGATAAAAATGCGTTGGCTTTCTTTGGATATGCATACTATGAAGAAAACACGGATAAGCTCAAAATTGTTAAAATTGATAATGGTAAGGGTGCAGTCGAACCTACGTTTGATACAATCAAAAGCGGTGAATATGCTCCACTTTCCAGACCCCTCTTCCTCTATGTGACAAAAACCGCTATGGAGAGACCGGAAGTAAAGGAATTTGTGAAATTCTACTTAACAAAGGCAAAAGAAATTGTACCTCAGGTTGGTTATGTAGCTCTTCCAGACGAAGTATACTCAAAGGGTTTGTCCAGCATAAAATAGCAGAGTTACATTAAAGCGTCTTCCTATGAGGGCGCTTTAATAATAGACATATGCAGGAAGGAGAAACTCTCATAGGTTTAGCAAGGAGGATGTATATGATTGAATTGAGTAAAGTACGAAAAACTCGAAAATTTAAAGAATTCCTGATCGTAATACTGCTTAAGCTGATAGCCTCTATTTCAATATTGACAACAATAGGAATCATATTCTCATTAGCTCAGGAGACAATAAGCTTTTTCTCGGTGGTTTCGCTCAAAGAGTTTTTCACCAGTACAAAATGGACACCAACTCTTGAACCAAGAAACTTTGGCATATTGCCTTTACTGACGGGGACAATGATGATAGCTGTTGGGTCAAGCATAATCTCTCTGCCTTTGGGATTGGGCAGCGCTATTTATTTAAGTGAATATGCTCCCAAAAGAGCAAGAAGCATACTAAAGCCTATGCTGGAAATACTGGCAGGAATTCCTTCGATTGTATATGGTTTTTTTGCACTTACGGTTATCACGCCCGCAATTCAAAAGATACTACCTCAGACAGAAGTGTTCAATGTTGCTAGTGCAAGTATTGCTGTCGGTATTATGATTATTCCGATGGTAGCGTCCTTAAGTGAAGATGCCATGATGGCGATACCGGATTCAATCCGTCAGGGAGCATATGCACTTGGATCGACCAAGATGGAGGTAGCTTTAAAGGTAGTGCTGCCTGGTTGTGTTTCCAGTATCGCGGCAGCATTTGTTCTGGCAATTTCTCGTGCAATCGGAGAGACGATGATAGTAGCCATAGCAGCTGGTGCAAATTCACAACTGACATTAAACCCGTTAAAAAGTGTTCAGACAATGACAGGCTTTATGGTGAATATTAGTCTAGGAGATATTCAGCATGGCAGCATCGAATATAAGACAGTATTTGCCGTTGGTACACTATTGTTTATGATTACATTAGCGATGAATATTATTTCTAAGATAATCGTTAAGAGATTCGGGAGGTATCAATTATGATATCGAATGCGAAAAGTAATTATAAGATGAGAAAGCTCAAAAATCGACTTTTTCATGGAGTAATTTTATTGTCGACCTTATTTGGTGTGATTATCCTTGTTGTGCTCCTGACAGATATTCTAAAATCAGGGCTTGATAGATTGAGCATAGATTTTCTTAAAAGTTTTCCATCAAGGTTCCCGGAAAAAGCCGGTATAAAGTCTGCTTTGGCCGGAAGCTTATGGGTTATTTTGCTGACTGCGTTATTTGCATTTCCCATTGGAGTAGGCACAGCGGTTTATCTGGAAGAATATGCAAAGAAGAGTTGGTTCAGTACCCTGTTGCAGCTGAATATCTCCAACCTGGCAGGTGTGCCGTCAATTGTATATGGGCTGCTGGGACTTAGCGTATTTGTAAGGTTACTTGGTTTCGGCAGAAGTATTCTTTCAGGGGCGTTAACACTCGCATTACTCATCTTACCGGTTATTATTGTTGCATCCCAAGAAGCCATAAAAAGTGTACCTGAGTCATTGAAGCATGGAGCCTACGCATTAGGTGCAAGCAAATGGCAGGTAATTCGAACTATAGTAATCCCAACAGCCATGCCAGGAATCCTTACAGGGACAATTCTTGCAATATCAAGAGCTTTAGGAGAAGCAGCTCCATTAATTATGGTAGGAGCCATGGGATATGTAGCTTTTTTGCCTCAAGGAATAGTTGATTCCTATACAACGCTGCCAATCCAAATATTTAATTGGACATCAAGGCCTCAAGAAGCGTTTCATGAATTAGCTTCTGCCGGAATAATTATTCTGCTCGTATTACTTCTTTCGGTAAATGCTTCTGCTATTTTACTTCGCAACAAGTTTCAAAAAAGAATGTAATTTATGTGCCGGTCGTTGAACAGTTAGCTTGCACTTTACAATGTATGATTGATTAAAAGCCTGGGTTGAGTTAGAATAGTATAATATAACATGATATTATGATATCAACACTAATTATTGAAAGAAGGGTGACAAATGGAATCCAGGCTTAATAATGAAGATATAATGCGAATCAAGCTTGTCAGCAAATTTTTTAAAGGATTTGCTGATTATAGCCGAATCTGTATTTTCGAAAGTCTCATGGATGGTGAGAAAACAGTAAGTGAGATAGTGGATTTTACGGGATTCAGCCAGTCTAAAATATCTAACCACTTAAAATGTTTAAGAGAAAGTGATCTTGTTAATGTCAGGCAGGATGGCAAATTTTTTTATTACAGTATTTATGATGAAAAAATTAAACTTATCCTGAATACTGCTAGGAAGATGATTGAAAATATCTCCGAAGAAAAATACAATTGTATGAAGTATTAATAAATGCTCAAATCAGAAGCAGGGTTTTTATTATACCCGGGCTTCTGATTTTCTTTTTTGCCAAAAGTTTGTTAAATGTTGACAGAGAATAGTAATAATATTATTATATTAGAAAATACTAATATAATAATATTGGGATTATATGGTAATAAGCTAATATATTAGATATCAGTAATAGCTTATAAAGTCCTGTGAATATAGCTGAATAAAGGGGGAGATGCATTGAAAAAGAATACATATAAAACCTTCCCTAGCTATTTTGATGATAAGAGATTCAGGGAAGAGGCAGACAGGCTGGTGAAAAAATGATGGGCTTAAGTGCAGATGCCAGTTTATTTACTACTTTGGCAATTATCTTTACTACAGGATTGCTTAGCAGCCTCAGTCCCTGTACATTGCCAACCATAGTCCTGATTATCGGGTACGTAAGCGGAAAAGTTGAAAATTCAAAGCTAAAAAGCTTTACAGTAACTTTAGCCTTTACATTAGGTATCGCTTTTACACTTACTATACTGGGTGCTTTTGCAGGTATAGCCGGTAAGCTTCTACTGCAGACAAAGGCGTTTTATTATGTTGTAGCCGGTATATTATTGGTCATGGGATTGTGGATGCTGAAAGTACTAAATATTAACCCAAAGGGGAATTTTGACTTAGCAACTCCCCAGAGGGGTAGTGGTGTTCTCGGAGCATTTTTACTAGGCATACCCTTTGGTATTGCGGCATCCCCGTGTACACTGCCTATAACAGGGTCTGTCCTGACTTATTCGGCTATTAAAGGAAGCGCCATATATGGAATGCTGATGATGTTCACATATGCCATAGGAAAGAGTATACCGCTAATAATAGTGGGAACCTTTACAGGTATTTTGAAAAACCTGGGCGGCTTGTCAAAATACCAGACTGTATTTGAAAAAGTCGGTGGCATAATTTTAGTTCTATTAGCTTTTTACTTCATATGGATAGCATAAATATTAATACATATTATTATTGTTTTAAGGAGGAATTGATATGGCAAAAAATTGGTATCCCGTAATAAACTACGATAACTGTATTGAATGTGGGGCGTGCTTTGACAAATGCTCACATGGAGTTTATGAATTGGAGGGTACAAAACCGGTTGTAGTAAAGCCCGACGCTTGCATCGGCGGATGCAGAGGATGTCAGAATTTATGTCCGTCTGAAGCGATACAGTATGTCGGCGATATTGGTGATAAAAAAAGTGGGGGTTGCAGCTGCGGTTGCACCAACTGCTAAATGAATCAGTATTTATAAGCTGGAATAGTTAAACAAAATACGATGTAAGATAAGTGAGGTGGGTATCGTGGACTTAGAATATTTGGAGGTTAATATTTTTAAAGCTTTAGCGCATCCTATAAGGCTTAAAATCATTAAAAAGTTAAGGGAGAAAATCTATTGTGTCTGCGAATTGAAAGAAGATGTTGAGTTTAGCCAATCTAATCTCTCCCAACATCTTAAAATCCTTAAGGAAGCCGGCATTGTCCTATGTGAAAAGGATGGTTTGAGAATTAATTACAGGATTAACGATTATGAAATATGTAAAGTCATCGACATGACAGAAGAAATAGTTATTAATAGTATAAAAGCTTTAGGGGATAAAATCAAAGCGAGAAATAAATAGTTGTATAAGCATACAATTAAATAATGAAGTATAGGTTTAAATAACAAAACAATAAATAAAGTGAGGTAAGGGTATGACGGAAAATATGTATACTACTACAGGTTATAAACTGATGGTTGCAGTTGCGGCGGTAGAGACGACAAGGGAGGGGGTGGCAGATGAATAATGAAAGTGCGGTAAAATCCAAAGGAAGCCTGGCTATAAAAATCATTATACCTATTTTACTTTTGTGCGTTGTGGCAGGTATATGGGCGGTCAAGAATTCACAGAAGAATACCGAACCTATAGATGTAGACAATCCTGATTTTGCGCTGCATGTAACAGAGAAAATTGATCTTGAAAAGCTTAAATCATATAAGCTTCCTATTATTATTGATTTTGGTGCCGACTCCTGTATTCCTTGTAAAGAGATGGCTCCTGTGCTGAAGGAACTGAATGAAGAGCTGCAAGGAAAGGCAATTATAAAGTTTGTAGATGTTTGGAAATATCAGGCTTTAGCTGAGGGCTATCCAATAAGTGTAATACCTACACAGATACTTATTGATACGGAGGGTAAGCCATATACTCCGAAAGACCCTGAGGCTATGCAGATGAAGCTTTATTCCCTTAGGGAGACTAATGAGCATGTATTTACGGCACATGAAGGGGGTATGACCAAAGAACAACTATTGAGTGCCTTGAAAGAAATGGGGTTGAAGTGATGGATATAATAATAAATCAATGGTTGGAGTCACTCTCAGCCGCCATAACTGCAAATATGCTGCTGGCACCTTTACTGGCACTGCTTGCAGGGGTGCTTACATCTGCCACTCCATGTGCATTGACAAGTGTTCCGCTTGTGATAGGATATGTAGGAGGTATTGGAGGGAAGGATACCAAAAGAGCTTTCAGGCTGTCTGCTGTGTTTTCAGCTGGAATGGCAGTTACCTTCACAATACTGGGAACTGCCGCTTCACTTGTTGGAAAGCTTATGCAGGGAACAGGCTCATGGTGGTACCTGTTTCTTGGCATACTTATGCTTTTGATGGCACTCCAGACTTGGGAGGTCTTTAATTTCATACCGTCTACAAACGTACTGAGTAAAAATACCAAGCGCGGTTTTCTGGGAGCTTTTCTATCGGGTATTTTAGGAGGCCTCTTTTCATCTCCCTGTGCAACACCGGTGCTGGTTGTATTGCTTGCTATTGTTGCGAAGGGCGGCAGCCTTATTTTTGGCATATTGCTTTTACTTTTATATTCAATAGGGCATAGTGTGTTAATTCTGGTTGCAGGTACTTCTATTGGCTTAGTACAAAGATTGTCAGCAAGTGAGAAATATAGTGCAGCAAGCAAGCTGCTAAAGTTCTTTATGGGCGTAATTATTATGCTGATAGCTTTCTATATGTTTTATTTAGGATTTTAATTATAAGTAAGGGGGGCGAAACATGTGTCTGCTCCCCTTACCCCTTTAATACATTTATCTTTGAACTCTCCCGGAGGCATCCCCTTTTACCAATTGTTCCGCCTCTTTAACGGTAACCATGTTAAAATCACCGTGAATTGTATGCTTTAAAGCAGAAGCGGCTACACCAAATTCCAAAGCCTCTTTAAAATCCTTGCCGGTTAACAAACGATAAATTATTCCAGCTGCGAAGGAGTCTCCGCTGCCAACTCTATCTACTATTCTAATATCATATTTTCTGGATTGATAGAATTCATTACCGTCATAAATACATGCTGACCAACCATTATCAGAAGCTGAATAGGATTCTCTTAAAGAGCTGATAACATATTTAAATTTGAACTTATCCACCATTTGCTTAAATATATTTTTGTAACCTTCCAGTTCCAGATCACCTGTAGTCACATCAGTTTTACCCGGTTTAAAACCCAGTGTTAATTCAGCATCTTCTTCATTTCCAATGCAGACATCAACATATTGCATCAAATTAGTCATTACTTTCTGAGCCTTTTCCGGTGTCCATAGTTTTTTTCTGAAGTTTAAATCCACAGAAACAACAGCATTATGTTTTTTAGCGGCTTTTAAAGCTTCCTCGGTAAGCAGTGCAGCTTTCTCACTTATTGCAGGAGTGATTCCGGAAAAATGAAACCATTCTGTATCCTTGAAAATTTCATCAAAATCAAAATCTGATACATCAGCTTCAGCAATAGCGGAGTAAGCTCTATCATAAATAACTTTAGAGGGTCTCATGGAAGCTCCGGATTCCAGATAATAGATACCAATTCTTTCTCCACCTCTAAGGATATTATCTGTATTCACTCCAAATCTTCTAAGATGATTAATTGCAGCCTGACCTATTTCATTATCAGGTAGTTTTGAAACAAAGTGAGCATCAAGGCCAAAATTTGCCAGAGATACGGCAACATTTGCCTCTCCACCACCATAAACTACATCAAAGGATTCAGCCTGAACAAATCTTTCAAATCTTGGAGTTGAAAGTCTTAGCATTATTTCCCCCAGAGTAACAACTTTTTTCATTTTACACCTCCTATATAATAATTCCACCATACGAAATTAGAGTTTGCAGAATGAAACTATTTGTATTATATTATAATAAAAGGGTAGTTTAAATGCAAGACCTATTCTTTAGCTGTGTTATAATTCTGATTGTTAAATAAATCAGTTTATATATTATAAAACGAAAGGGTGAATTTTAATAATGAAAGATACGGTTCAATCAGTTGAAAGAACATTATCCATACTGGAAGTTCTTTCAGATTATAGTGAAGGGTTGGGGGTCACAGATATAAGTGAAAAAGTTGAACTTCATAAAAGCACGGTTTACAGATTATTGTCAACACTGATAAATAAAGATTATGTCACGCAAGATAAAGAAACAAACAGGTATAAAATAACTTTTAAATTGTATGAGCTGGGAAATAAAAGAATAGAAAAAATGAATATATTAAGTGCTTCCAAGCTATATAGCAAGAAGTTGATGGAGAGTGTGAATGAGGTAGTGCACCTTGTTGTCAGGGAAGGCAACAAAATCGTTTATATAGACAAGGTAGAGGCCAACAATACCATACGAATGGCTTCATCCATTGGAAAAAGAAGCCCCATGTATTGCACTTCCGTTGGCAAAGCGATTTTAGCTTATCTACCTGTTCAAGAGGTAGAGGAGGTATGGAACATTAGCAAAGTGGAAAAACTTACAAAGTATACCATTACAAATTTCGAAGATCTAAAAAGGGAATTGAACATGGTAAAAGAAAAGGGATATGCAATAGACAATGAAGAAAATGAAATGGGAGTTCGATGTGTAGGAGCTCCAATATTTAATAGGTTTGGTGAAATAGAAGGAGCAATAAGCATTTCAGGACCAGCTATTAGGATTACAGACGAAAAGCTGGAAACAATGGCAAATGAAGTTATAAAGCATGCAAATTTAATATCTATGGAGCTTGGTTATACGGAAGCTTAAAGCCTGTCTGTTAAAAAAACAGAAAAGTATAAATTAAATATGCTTGTAATTGCTTCTCGATTAGATTATAATATAAACATAAATCCACTATGCGAATATGAGTTTCACAGAGTGAAACAAAACAAAATTTTTAACTGGCATTACATTTTAATAGATAGGGAATTTTATATGTATGAGTTCTTAATGGTTTTCTGTGAACGGTTTTCAAAAAGATTGTTTACCTATTATTCATTACCTATTTGACAGGTTAGGTAATATAAGAAGGTATGAAATTTTTGAAAAATAAAAAATGTATAATATTTACAGGTGTAATATTATACAAATTAAAGGGGGAAAACAGGAAAATGAGTAAAAAAATTATCTCAATCATCCTAGCACTAGTAATGGTAATTACATTGGCTGCATGCAGTCCGAAGGTTCAAGACACACCAGCACCGGCACCAGCAGCAGAACCGGAAGCAAAAGCACAGCCGGAAAAAACTTATGTACTTAAGCATGCTCACGTTCTCTCAGCAACAGAACCTTTCAATAAAGGTTTTATGAAATGGGCTGAAGCAGTTAAAGAAAGAACCAATGGTGGATTGACTATTGAAGTATTTCCAGGATCACAGCTGGGTGTTGAGGAAGATTTGCTGGAGCAGGCAAAGCAAGGTGTAAATGTAGGACATAATACCGATTCTGCCAGACTAGGTATGTATGTAAAAGAGATGGCCGTTATGAATGGACCATACTTTGTGGAAAACCTTGATGAAGTAGCAAAATTAAAGGACAGCGCAACTTTACAGAAATATATCGATGAAGTTGAAAAATACGGATTAAAAGTAATCTCATACAATTGGGTACAAACATTAAGACACTTTTTTACAAATAAAGAGATTGACAAACCTGGAGACTTAAAAGGTCTTAGAATTAGAACACCAGGTTCACCAATATGGCAGGAATCTGTAAGGGCATTGGGAGCAGAACCGGTAGCTATGAACTTTGGGGATATGTATAGTGGAATTCAGCAGGGTGCTGTTGATGGAGCAGAGCTGGTTTATGCGAATATCCCGGGCGGAAAACTTTTTGAAGTATTGGATTATGCAAATGAAACCGGGCATATACTTTTGATTAATTTCCAGGTTGTCAGTGCTGAGTGGTTTAACAGCCTGCCGGAAGATTATCAGAAGATACTTATGGAAGAATGTGACAAGGCAGGAATGGAAACTTCCAAGGAAATGGAAGCAAATATTGATAACATTAAGGCCGATTTAAAAGCTAAGGGTATGACTATCAATGAGGATCCGGATATAGCTGCTTTTAAGAAAGCCGGCGAAAAAGCTTATGAAGTATTGAAGCTTACTGAAGTAAAACAGAAAATATGGGAAGAAATTGGTAAAAAGTAAGAAGAAAAAACAAGTTTAAGTTAATAATTTATCTAAACAGGGCTACCGAAAGATAGCCCTGTTTATCAGAAGAAACAGAAACCAGTGAATAAAGAGGTGATTGTGTATGAGGTTTTATAATTGGGTTGGGAAAATAGAGGTTAATATTGCTAAATATTGCTTGCTGATAATGACGCTTTTGGTGTTTGTCTCAGCTATGAGCAGGAAATTTGGCCACCCAATGTCCTGGGCAGTAGATGTATCAACTTTCCTTTTTGCGTGGGCAGTATTTCTGGGTGGTGATGCAGCTTTACGAAATGATAAGATGGTAAGTATTGATTTGTTAGTTAAAAAGTTTTCTATGAAAACTCAAAAGGCAATTATGTTCATTAATAATATTATTATGAGTGTATTTTTAGCGGTAATGGTTTTCTACGGAATAAAGTTATCAATCTCTACTTTTTACCGTTCCTTTTCGGGGTTGCCTTGGCTTAGCTATACCTGGGTAACCATATCGGTACCATTGGGGTGCCTTTTGATGCTGGTGACAATCTTGTTAAAAACAAAAGATTTGATTAGCAAGGGGGGAGCAGTATGATATTTGTGGTAATAACCTTTACGATACTGCTTCTGTTAGGTATGCCGGTAGCGTTTGTTATGGGAATCAGTGGATTTGTTTTTTTTATTGGTCAGGAAACCTTGAATTTCTCCATACCGGTGCAGTTAACATTGACACAGACTCAGAATTTCTCTATATTGGCTATTCCAATGTTTATTTTTGCCGGTAATTTAATGAACAAAACGGGAATCACGGAGCATTTATTAAGGTTGGCCAGTGTCTTGACAGGACATATGCGTGCAGGTCTTTCACAAACTACAGTTGTACTCTCTGCGTTGATGGGAGGGGTTACCAGTTCAGCTATAGGTGATGTGAGTATGCAATCCCGTATTTTTCAACCAACCATGGAAGAGAAAAAGTATGATAGAGGATTTGCAGCCGGTTCCGTAGCCTTCAGCTCAATTATAACACCGATAATTCCCCCGGGAACCGGCCTTATACTATACGGAACTTTAGGTGAGGTATCTATAGGAAGGTTATTTACTGCAGGTGTCATTCCAGGCTTTTTGATGACATTAACCATGATGTTTGCTGTTATGTTTACTGCGAAGAAAAACAATTACCCAAAAGAAAGAGAAAACAGACCATCCCTTCAGGAAATAATGAAAGCAGCTGTAGACTGTATATGGGCGTTGGCATTTCCTGTAATATTGATTGTTGCTCTGCGCTTTGGATTTTTCACTCCCTCTGAAGCGGGTGCATTTGCTTCAGTTTATGCTATTGTTATTGGATTGTTCGCATATAAAGAGTTAACATGGGAGAAATTTAAAGATGCATTGAATATTACCGTATTTGATGTAGGGATGATTATGATATTGATCTGCTTTTCGGGAAGCTTGGGTTATGCACTAACCTGGGAGATGATCCCTCAGGAGATTATGACTTTCTTGCTTGGTATAACCGAATCTCCGGTAGGAATTATGGCGATTCTTGTGGTATCCTTGCTAATAGCAGGTATGTTTATGGACTCCACTGTTCTGATTTTATTATTAACACCAATTCTTGTACCTGTTGCTATACAAATTGGAGTTGATCCTGTTCATTTCGGACTTGTAATGGTGCTTACTTTAACTTGCGGGTTGCTGACACCACCTGTTGGAGTCTGTATGTATGTTGCCTGCAGCATATTTAACTGCAGTATACCGGATTTTATCAGGGGATCTAAATATTTATGGTCAGCTGTACTAATTTCTATAATCATTATTTTGCTGGTACCGCAACTGAGTCTGTGGTTACCGAAAATTGTTTTTGGAAGCTAGATATTTCAATTGGTTTGAATGAAAAAAGGAGGTAAAAAATGAATTTTAAAGATAAGGTTGTTTTGATTACTGGAGCTGGTGGAGGTATTGGAAGAGCAGTATCACTTCTTTTTGCTGAAAATGGAGCAAAGATTGTAGCAAATGCGTTAAAACCCAATGATAAACAAAGTGGAGTGGTCACTGTTGACATGATTAAGGAAAAGGGTGGAGAGGCAATCTTTGTTGAAGGAGATGTATCGGATCCGAAATCAGCAGAAGCAATTGTGAAAAAGGCAGTTGATGCCTTTGGAAGGCTGGATGTTTTAGTAAACAATGCAGGGATTGTAATACCCGGACGTCTGGATAATACAACAGAGGAAGCTTTTGATCTGACAATGTCGGTCAATGTAAAAGGAACTTTTTTGATGTCAAAGTATGCTGTGGATGAAATGAAAAAGCAAAATGGTGGTGTTGTTGTAAATATTGGGTCTGTAGCAGCTCTTAAAGGGCATGTGGACCGAATTGCATATTGCGCGTCCAAAGGTGCGGTAGTAGCTCTCTCCAGAGCCATTGCAGCGGATCATGTGAAGGATAATATCCGTGTCAACGTGATTTGCCCCGGTACTACTTATACACCCGCCATTGAGGAAAAGATCCGCACAGCTGCTGATCCTGCCGCTATGGAGGCAACCTTTGTAGAAAGACAACCAATGGGGCGTTTGGGACGTGTGGAAGAAATTGCTCAAGCTGTGTTATTTGCTGCCTGCGAGGAAGCCGCATATATGACAGGAAGTGTTATTGTCATTGATGGCGGTATGACAATGTAAATAACTAAAGAAAGGTTTGGGATAGCATGAGTGTGAATTTCGATTTAACAGGCAAAACTGCGGTTATTACCGGAGGTGCAGGGATCCTGTGCAGTGTTATGGCTAAAGAATTGGCAAAAAAAGGTGTGCGGGTAGCCATATTGGGGCATAGTGGAGACAAAGCACAAGCCATTGCAGATGAAATTAAAAACGATGGTGGACGGGCTATTGCTTGCAATGCGGATGTACTGAGTTTGGACAGCCTGAAAAAAGCCCGGGAGTATGTGGTGGATAAATACGGTACAGTCGATATTCTGATTAACGGTGCCGGTGGTAATAAAAAAGAAGCTACAACTTCAGAGGAAAATAGTTTTTTTAATATTGATATAGAAGCTTTGAAATGGGTGTTTGATCTGAATATGATGGGAGCCGTTCTGACGACACAGGTGTTTGGAGAGTTATTTCTGGAAACGGGTAAGGGCTGTGTTATTAACATATCCTCTATGGCAGCCTATCATCCTTTGACCAAGACTATTGCCTATTCCGGGGCGAAAGCGGCGGTAGCTAATTTCACCCAGTGGATGGCAGTACATTTCAACCAGAATTATTCGAAGAATATTAGAGTGAATGCTGTGGCGCCAGGCTTTTTATTAACGAATCAGAACAGGTTCCTTATGACTGATGAAGATGGTAATCCTACCGAGAGAGGTAGAAAGGTATTGGATAAAACACCAATGGGACGCTATGGAGAACCGGAAGAGATTGCAGGATCGGTACTGTGGTTATGTTCAGATGCAGCTTCTTTTGTTAATGGTGCAATTATACCTGTTGACGGCGGTTTTTCCGCTTATTGGGGTGTGTAGGAGGAATAATAATGGATAAACAAAAAGTAATTGACACAGGGGATTTAAAAGAATTTTGTATGCAAGTTTTAAAAAAAGAGGGTATGAATGAGGAATATGCACAAATCACAGCAGAGGTTCTCAGTGAAACTGATTGTTTTGGAACTCATTCTCATGGGACAAAAAACTTGCATAATTACATTCGTAAAGTGAGGGCCGGAGGTATGGAACTAAACGCAAGTCCTGAAATTCTTACGGATGGCGCCGGTTACACTTTAATTGATGCCCATGCTGAAATCGGAATGGTACCGGCATATAAAGCCATGGAGTTAGCTGTCGATAAAGCCAGGGACACTGGAATAGCCACTACATTGGTACGAAACGCATCGCATTTTGGTGCGGCAGGTTTCTATGCTGTTATGGCAGCAAGAAAGAATATGGTAGGACTTGTATTTAGCAATGTTGATGCCAATATGACCATACCTGGTGCAAAAGGCAAAGTATTGGGCAATAATCCAATGGCATATGGTGTGCCTGCCGGATGCTACCCGCCTGTTTTTCTTGATATTGCTATGAGCACTGTAGCATCTTTAAAGGTTGTTCAGGCTAGAAAAGATGGAAAAACTATTCCGGACACCTGGATTATAGATGAAGATGGGCTTCCTACAACTGATCCAGGCGGGTACCCGGATGTTGGGGCAATGCAGCCAATGGCTAGGCATAAAGGCTATGGAATCGCTCTTATGATTGAGATTTTGACCGGGGTATTATCTGGAGGCGGGATTATGTCTGAAGTTCCCAGTTGGCTGTTTAGTGTGGAAGAGAAGAATAATGTTTCCCATATGTTTATCGCAGTAGATGTATCCAAATTTATGGAAACAGACCTCTTCAATAAAAGAATGGAAGCTTTGGTGGAATCGCTGCATTCAACACCCAAGGCCAAAGGCACAGAAAGAATCTACTATCCGGGAGAGATAGAATGGGATAAATATAAGGTTGCAAAGGAAAATGGTCTGGCATTACCAAAGGATGTAGTTGATGCTTTAATTGGGTTGCAAGAAGAATCAGGTATCGTAATCAATTGGAAAGATAACTAGATAATTATTAGGGGGTATAACATGAATGCACTGGAAAGAATCGGAATTACCGGGCTGGTTCCGGTAGTTGTGATTGAAAAAGTGGAAGATGCCATACCTGCAGCCAAAGCATTGCTGGATGCGGGAGTAGATATTATAGAAATTACAATGAGGACTGATGCCGGGATTCAAGCAATTACCAATATAAAAAAGGCTTATCCGGATATGCTTGTAGGAGCGGGGACGATATTGTCTGTTGCGAAAGCAAAAGAAGCTGTTGGCGCAGGAGCCCAATTTATTGTATCTCCTGGATTTAATCCGGAAATTGTTGAATGGTGTGTTAATCAAGATATCCCTATAACACCAGGTTGTGTAACACCTTCTGAAATTGATCAGGCTTTATCTTATGGTCTTAGAGTTTTGAAATTTTTTCCGGCAGACGTCTATGGAGGAGTGAAGGCTTGCAAAGCTTTAAACGGACCATATGGACATGTCGGGGTAAAATTCATACCAACAGGTGGAGTAAATAATGACAACCTGGCAGAATATGCAGATAAGCCGTTTATTCATGCGATTGGAGGCGGCTGGTTATGCAGTACGGAGGATATAAATAATCATAGATTTAAAAATATCACTGAAACAGCCTTAAAAGCAGTTGATACCCTTTTGGGTTTTGAATTTGCCCACATTGGCATAAATGGAGAGAGTGAGGAAGACTCTCTGAAGATTCTGAGGGATTTTGAAGCCGCCTTTAAATTGGTGCCTAAGTATGGAAGCAGCTCTAACTTTGCCGGCTCAGCAATTGAGATCACAAATAAAACAGGGCTGGGGAAATGCGGTCATATTGCAATACGCACCAACAACATTCAGAGGGCTGTTTATCATCTGAAAAACAGAGGCTTTGAAGTGGTAGAGGATACGGCAAAATATAAAGGGGATAAAATGATCGCAATCTTCTTGAAAGAAGAGATTGGCAGCTTTGCGATACATCTCTTACAAAAATGAGATAAAAGCCGAAGATAAAATTTGGTAGAATAATAGCAGAAAGCCTCCCGATTTGGTAAAGTAGAATTGACAGATACTATTGCCAAAGGGAGGTTTTGCTATACATAGCAATATTATTACAGTAGGGAGAGTGCATAAAAAATGATAAGAGCAGTGCTTGTGGATGACGAAAGACCTGCGCTTCGTGGGCTTGAGCATTTATTAAAGAATTATTCAGAGGTTTCTATAATAGGAATGTACACAAATCCGTTAATCGCCATAGAAGAGATTGGGTTTCTGAAGCCCCAGGTTGTATTTATGGATATAAACATGCCGCAGCTTAAGGGAATTGACGCAGCTTCAAGGATATTGGACTTAAGTCCCGATACAGATATTGTTTTTGTAACGGCTTTTGACCAATATGCCATAGAAGCTTTTGAAATCCATGCGTTGGACTACATACTAAAGCCAATCAGCACAGAACGTTTGGGGAAAACCATAGAGCGTATGATGATGAAAAAGTTCGGAGCTCGGAAAAGCAGTGACCGGATGCTTCATATAAAATGCCTGGGGCAGTTTCAGGTGGCCTGGGAAAATCAGGAGCCTATCAAGTGGCGTACAGAAAAGACAAAGGAGATTTTTGCTTTTTTACTTCATAATCAGGGGCGGGAAACATCGAAGGAGGAGCTTTTAGACAAGCTTTGGCCTGAGGATGATCCTGATAAAGCCATCCGGCAGCTCTATAATGGTATTTATTATATACGTAAGGCTTTGGAGGAATACGGAGCTGACAGAAGCATCATATGTATCGACAGCAGTTACAATTTGAAGCTGGGATCGGCCTATTCCGATGTAAAGCGTTTGTATGATCTCGAGAAAAGTGCTGTTGCTGATAATATGGAGATGCTTGAAGAAATGGAAGCTCTCTATGGAGGTGATTATTTGGAAGGTGAAGACTTCCCATGGACGTATTCTGAAAGAGAGAGCTTGGGAAAGCTGTATCAGAAATGCCTGATAAAGCTGTCGCAGCAGTACATTGAGAAAAAACAATTTGATAAGGCAGAGAGCAAATTAGCAAAAGCCTATGTCAAAAATCCTTATGAAGAAACAATTACAGAGCTTCTGCTCAGACTTTATATGAAAACCGGAGAAAAAAGCAAAGCAGTCAGGCATTTCAATTCATACATAAAGCTGTTAAAGGAAGATCTCGATATAAAACCAAATGATAAATTGTATGAAATCTACCAATCCATAAAATAGCTTGAACAAAAATTATACAATTTACTAAGGCAAAATAAAGTAGACATGATGAGTTTGACAGATATAATAGAACTATACAGATAGCCAGGGGGAGGACTTCCATATGAAAGAGAGCAATACTGAAAGAACTGATGAAAGGGACATTATATTTGCCAGAATGAACTATAAACAGGGTACACCGGAATATGATGACTACTATAGGCGGAATCCGCAGAACAAAGATATGGATGATGCCCTAAGAGCCATGCCCGGAATGAGTGGAGAAGGAACGGCCACTTATGACCCAGTCAATTCTCCTATTATAGATGCATGCTTTCGTTTTTTGGGAGATATCAATAAATACTCAGAAGGTGAAAAACAGCCGGACAAAGCTCCGGCGGTGGACATGGATGTAATAACAAAGAGAATCAAAGGAATCTCAGAGTTGTATAATGCCAAGCTAGTGGGGATCACAGAGATGAAAGAATATCACTATTATTCCCATAGAGGCAGGCACAGAGAGAACTATGGTGAGAGAATAGAAAAGCTCCATAAGTATGGTATTGTATTTGCTGTAGAAATGGAGAAGGAAATGATTTTCAGAGCCCCACAGCTGCCGGAAGCAATAGCGGTAACCAAGGGCTACATCGATGCGGCAGTTACAGGAATGGTTTTATCCTATTATATAAGGGAACTTGGATTTGAGGCGAGAAACCATATGGATGGCAATTATCTGGTTGTTGCACCGCTTGTAGCACAAGATGCGGGCCTGGGAGAAATCGGGAGAAACGGACTCCTGATCACGAAAAAATATGGTCCAAGGGTGAGGTTGGGGGTTGTTACCACGGACTTACCTTTAGCTGTTGACAGCCCGATGGAGTTTGGAGTAACCCAGTTCTGCAGGGAATGCGAAAAATGTGTAAGAACCTGCCCCGGAAAGGCTATTCCCTCAGGACCGGAAGTAGAGGCTGACGGCATTAAACGCTGGAAAATCAACTCAGCGGAATGCTATAAAAAATGGAGGGTTTTGGGTACTGACTGTGGAATTTGTCTGGCCAGCTGCCCATTCAGTGATGTAATCCCAGAGGAACACATTGAAAAAATTATGACTTGTGAAAGCACCAGAAAAGAGATACTGGATAATCACGAAAAGAAGCATGGAATTCGGCCATATATCAGAGAAAAGCCTGAATGGTTAAAGTGATTGAGTGAACCTGTTCAGTCATAGCTGAGCATCGAGGTTCATAAAGAGTGTTGCAGAATTAATATACTTACGGGAGTGATAATATGTTTCGCACGATAGTTTGGTTCGGTTATTTCTGGTTTTATCTTATAAAAATCATGCCTGAATATTTTAAAGTAAATCGTTTTTTTAAAGAGGGGAAAATCAAAGAACGGGATATGCTGGTAGATTCAGTGGCATCGAAATGGGCAAGAGACTTGTTAAAATTGGCCGGTGCCAAGGTGAAGGTTATTGGTGCAGATAATGTACCTCCGGATCGTACAGTCCTGTTTGTGAGCAACCATCAGGGCAATTTTGATATACCGATATTATTGGGATGTGTTGATAAGCCCAAGGCATTTATTGCAAAAGTTGAAATGCTCAAGATGCCGCTAATTAGCACTTGGATGAAGCAGATGAACTGTGTTTTCCTGGACAGGCATGATTTGCGCCAATCCTTGCGGATAATGAATGAGGCCACAGAATATTTAAAAAAGGGATATTCAATGGTTATTTTTCCTGAAGGTACCCGCTCGAAAGGGGAAACAATGGGAGAGTTTAAAGCCGGCAGCTTAAGAATAGCAATAAAGGCAAATGTTCCTATTGTTCCTGTCACTATCAAAGGAAGCTTTAAATTGATGGAACAAAACGGGTTTGTAATAAAGCCGGCAGAAGTAGAGGTCGTAATATCTGAGCCTATTGAGACTATTGGACTCACAAAGGATCAGGCTAACGGGCTGCATGAAAAAGTACGCTCAATTATAGCAGGAAATGCAATGTAAGTACAAGGCACGAGTTTACTATTAAGGCTTTGGAGAAGGGTGAAAATGAAGATAGACCGTTTATTGGGAATTATCACAATATTATTACAGTGCGATAAGGTAACAGCACCTGAGCTTGCAAAAAAATTTGAGGTTTCCCGCAGAACCATCCATAGGGATGTTGATGATATATGTAAAGCGGGCATACCCATTATCACCTATCAGGGCGGTGATGGGGGAATATCTATTGCGGATGGATATAAGCTGGATAAAAGTGCGTTATCGGTTGCGGAACTCGAGAGTATCATAACCGGGTTAAAAAGCCTTGGCAGTGTGTCCGACACTGCAAGAATTGAAATATTAATTTCGAAGCTGTCACCTAAAAACGAAGCTGCCGTTTCAATAAAGGATAATGTACTCATTGATCTGTCATCTCATTACAAATCCAGTCTTTCAGAAAAAATCAGCCTCATAAAAGCTGCAATATCGGAAAATAAGCTTGTGAGCTTTGATTACTATTCGGAAAAGGGACTTTCAAACCGAAGGATTGAGCCATATTTTATTACTTTTAAGTGGACAGCCTGGTATGTTTTCGGCTACTGCAGAGATAGGAATGGCTTTCGCTTGTTCAAGCTTAACCGCTTATGGAGACAAAAGACCCTTGAAGATAAATTTGTTCCAAGACAAATACCTGCTGAAGAGCTTGAACTGGATGATTATCTTACGGATGAAAACAGAATTATCATACTGTTTGATAAATCATTGGAATACCGTCTGGTTGAGGAATACGGACCTGATTGCTACATTGTTACAGAGGATGGAAATCTGAAATTCTCCATTGGATATACCAACAGAGCTTATATGATATCCTGGGTGCTGGGGTTTGGCGATAAGGCAAGGGTTGTTGAGCCTGCTGATATGGCCGGTGAGATAAAGGAAAAGGCAAAAAATATTATCCTGAATTATGAACAAGACATATAGTTGTCTTGTTCGGTGTGATAGTATAAAGCAAAAAGGCGGCTGCATATGATTGAAGCAATATGTGGTCCGGGAAGGAGCGTGAAATCACATGGAGCATGAAATGATTTCAAAAGCGGAAGCTATAATGAGAGAGGCTGAAACTGCGGTAATAGCTTTGATTGATGAAGACGGGTTTCCCAGGGCATCTACAATATCCAGCTTGAAAACGGAAGGAATAAGCCACGCGTGGTTTGCAACGGGCTTGAAATCCGGAAAGGCACAATGTATCAGGTTGAATAACAAAGCAGGCTTGTGTTACTGTGACGGGAGCAACAATGTCACCCTCATGGGTACGGTAGAAATCCTTACTGAACCTGAAATTAAAAAGGAGATGTGGGTGGATTGGTTTATTAATCATTTTCCAGGGGGAGCGGCTGATCCGGAATATTGCATACTAAAATTTTCTACTGAGAAAATGGTCCTATGGATTGATTCCGGCTATGAGGAACTGAGCTTGAAGTAGAATTTTATATCGGAGGCTACAGATGATAATACTGAAAAGATATGAGAACTTTTTAAACAGAGTTGATGAGCTTGGATTTATGACATTATCAAATATTTTACCTGGATTCCCTTCTGTTTCTGAAGAGACTCCTGAAGAGAACTGGCATACCGGTGATCCGGACACTGACCCATGGCGCTGGAAGGATAGGGCTGCAGAGGAAAAACGTCTGGCCTTCGGCTGTATTATTGGCGGACATAAGGGCTTTGTATCGGCACGCATGTACTCCATATTTTATACAGCTTTTCATCCGCAGGAGCATATGGAGGAAAGGAGAGAAGCAGGGCAGGTAAGCCAGACAGTCTGGCAGCTGTGGCAGCTTTTCGAAGGAAGGACCTTGCTGAACACCAGTGATATAAGGAAGGAGCTGGGAGTCACGTTAAAAAAGGGTGGAAGTAAAGTTGATAGAGCTATCAAGGAATTACAGCAGCACTATTACATTACTGTTGCCGGAAGCAGGCGGAAAACGGATAAATATGGCCAGCCCTATGGTTGGGCGGCCAATGTATATGATAAGACAGAGAACTGGGCACCGGAGGAGTGGATGAAGCTGAATCCGGGCTTAAGCTCCGATGAAGCAAGGGAGCTGATACTTGCCAACGGACTTGCTGTTGGTAAGAACCTAAACCGTACCGATATTGAAAAGGTACTTTGCATATAATATCACATAATATCCACGCAATAGTAAGGGGGGAGGTGAAAACAATGCCGGTAATCACACTTGATGGTCCCCAAATTACCAAGGAGCAAAAGGCCAAACTTGTTAAGGAGTTTGCTACAAAGGCAAGTGAAATATTAAATATTCCAGAACAAGCTTTTGTTACTATTATCAGAGAAAATGACCTTGACAACATAGGTAATGGAACTACGCTGATATCAGATAGACATAAGTAGGTCCTGCATAAAACATTAATCATATTTCCAAAAGGGGCTGTTGCAAAATAACAAAATTTCGGATGGGTCAAGACCCATCCCTACAGTATGTTGCGTATTCTCATTATTGATAACGCAGTATGTAGGGAACGGTCTTGACCGTTCCGCATTATGCAACAACCCCTTTCATTATACAGCTATGGCTGAACGAGTTCACTGCATCCAAATATTCGTGTAAACTCCTACTTGCCCAATATGCGCTGCAGCACACGCTGAAGGAAGGGTTTCTTCGTTGCAGAATCGGGGCTCTGCACTATCTCCGGGCTTTGATGAGACTCCATTTTCCCGGTGGGAGGTACAGTATTATAATCTGTCTCAATCTCAACCGGCCGATTTCTGCGCTTCTCAGGATTCTGAGGAGGCTTGGGGTTAGAGCGTTTCTTCTCAAATGTTTTCGCGGCTTTGGGGGCCGGATGCTGCTGCGACTTCCCATGAATCCAC
>LOES01000028.1 GCA_001515955.1 Clostridia bacterium BRH_c25
AAGCAATTTACGGTTACAAAATCCCTTTTGCGGCGGTTCGCCGGCTAAGGCGATACCGGAAAGCAAAAGAGGTGGATTTTGTTAGCGTAAATTGCGTAAGTTAAAAACAAACTTGTATAAGTAAGTTAAAAGCAAACTTATATAAGTAAGCTTAAAGCAAACTTAAAAAGAATTCTTAAAAAAATCGTAACGGTAATTGTGCAGTTTTGAAGGTACACGTCAGCGGAGCTGACGCAGTCGCTAGATACTAGTCGCTAGTCTCTAGAGTAGTACCGGAAAATTCAATATCAGGCTTCTAGTGACTAAAGACTAGTGACTAGAGACTGAATTCATCTGGTGGCAATGACGGAGAGGTCACACCTGTTCCCATCCCGAACACAGAAGTTAAGCTCTCCAGTGTCGATGGTACTTGGACCGAAGGGTCCTGGGAGAGTAGATCGCCGCCGGGTAATGTAAAAAGATCAACAGTTTCTACTGTTGATTTTTTTATATTACCCGTTAGCAATGAAGCTACGCTTCGTTGATGTCCGTAAATTAAGGAATGTCTTCTGCACAGTAATATTTATGGAGCTGTTAACTCTATTTCGTTTTAATTCGACAGAATTCAACATATAATTTGATGTTTGTCAATACATTATTTTTGAATTGCACATTATATTATATAATTGGTAACTCGGTAGTTTTTTGGATCTATTTATAGTTCTAAATCACTATATATATAAAAGGCATGTATAAAATTCATTTAATAGACTATACTTAATTTATCTGACTTCGCTAGTAAAAGCTGGGACGTAATGCAGAAAAAGGATGGATATATTATGAAAGAAATATTAAGCAGTGTATCTCCTAAAATCAAATATGTCTTGATATTGTCAGCTACATTGTTTTTTGTTTTCTTGATAGTATATGCATCATTTATTTATCCGAACTCTACCACATACAGTGATAAGATATTCAGAGCGCTAGCGTTCAGCCAGATGCTTCTGATAGTATTCATCAGTTACAGTATGTACAACCTTATAAAGGGAGATTCAGCGCTGAGAGGTATTTCCGGCATAATTAGAGACGAAATATCTGAGGGCAGCCCAATATTCAATACAATCTCAGACGGTATAATAGTGGTAGACAGTAAAGGCAGGATCAGAAACATAAACCAAGGCTTGTGCAATATATTAGGACTTGAGGAAAAGCAAATAATAAACAAGAATATATACAGCCTGCTTAATGAATGGGACGGCAATTTTGAAAACAAAGCATTGCCGGGAATAGTGATTGAGTCTTTGGAGACCCAACAAGAATTCAGACAGCAAGAAAAAGTCTTTGTAAGGGATTCAGAAATACTGTACCTCGCAGTATCTACATATATGCTAAGGAATAAAAGCAAGAATGTGATTGGTGTTCTTGCAGTAATACATGATTTTACTCAGAGAAAAAGGCTTGAGCAGCAGTTGATGCATGTAGAAAAGCTTGCAACTGCCGGACAGATGGCTGCTGAGCTTGCACATGAAATTAAAAACCCAATATGCTCTATCAAGGGTCTTATTCAGATTATGGGAAAAAAGCACTGCCTTGAGGACAGCAAATATTATGAAGTGATAACAAATGAGATAGATAGGATAAGTGTTTTGCTGCAAGGGTTCCTGACACTTGCTCAGAACAAGCCGAAACTAGAAATGGTCAGAGTGAACAGTGTTCTTGAACAAATAGTGCCATTGATTGAAAGCTACGCTGAAAACAAGAATATCAATATCAACGTAGATTTGCAGAAGGATATGCCAAGTATTAATGCTGACAGAGATAACATAAGGCAGGTGATTGTGAATATAGTTCAGAACGGGATTGATGCTTTACCAAAAAACGGAAGTATGAATATAAGCATTTGGTATGATCAGATAAATGATTTGATTAAAATGGAATTCAAGGATAATGGCAGTGGAATAAAGCCGGAATATCTGGACAAGATTTTTGAGCCATTCTTTACTACAAAGGACAATGGCTCAGGCTTAGGACTGGCAATATCACACAAGATAATCGAAAACCATTGTGGAAAGCTATTTGCATTTAATAATCTGGACGGAGGAGCTACCTTTGTTATAGAGCTTCCCGCCGCTAAAAGATATGAAATAAATAATAATAACAAGGTTTCCTGAATTTAAAAAAGCCGCATAGCGGCTTTTTTTATTCACTTGAACTTAGGAATTATCCCTGCATGCTGACATGCCTTTAGGGCAACTACTGCTGTGGGTCCCAGAATCAGTCCGGCCGCGCCTAAAAGCTTCATGCCTGCAAACATTGACATAAGTGTTACTACAGGATGTATCCCCAACTGCTGTCCAACTACCTTTGGTTCAATCATATATCTTACGACTGTAATTATTCCATACAAGACAAGAAGCGCAATTCCCAGCCTGTAGTTTCCCCATATAAAGCTGGTTATGGCCCAAGGGACATAAATGCTTCCGGTGCCAAGCACAGGAAGTATATCTACCAATGCGATTATAATTGCCAGAGTGAAGGCGTAGTCGACACCTATAATTGTCAGACCTATAAAGGATTCAATAAAGGTTATACTCAGTATTATGGATTGAGCCTTTAAAAAGCCTATCAACGCTCCGAAGAGATCTGTTTTTAATAAAGTCAATTTTGCGTCCCAGGATGAGGGAAGCTGTCTGAAAATAAAGTCCTTTATTAAATATTTGTCTTTTGTAAGGAAGAAGGTTGCAATAAGTGTAATGATCAGGAATATCATTGTAGATGGCAGTGTAGTCAAAGTATTAATCAGCACTGTTGTTGTATGGCTTAAGAAGGTTGTGACCTTCCCGAAGACAGTTCTCAGTACATCCTGAATGATATTGAGAGCTTCAGGAGGCAGCTGCAGATACAAATCAGTGACCTGCTGAGTTATTTGGGCGGAAAGCTTGAACACTCTGTCATAATAGTTCGGCAATCTGTCATACAGCTTCATAAACTCATATACAACTCTGGTAACTGCAAATATCGAAAAAGCAATGAAGCCTCCAAGGAAAAGCAAGATTGAAAATAATACCGATATGCCCCTTTTAAGCTTGAACCTTTGAAAAAATTTAACAAGGGGCTCTATTATGAAGGATAATACTAATGCTGTAATAAAGGGGGTAAAATATATGAATAAGAGTCTAAGGGCAAAATATGCAATCAGAACTATAGTTGAATATGCCAGTACTCGGAGTATTAAATGCAGGTATTTTTCTATTTCTGGTCGGACCATAGCACCACTTCCTAATATATTATTTACTGTTAAAAAAAGTATATAAATCGCACAAAGAAGATTACATAGAGTAGAAGCGATTTATAACATCAAGGAAAACGTTTCGCACTATTGAACAATTATTTAATGGATTTAGTGCGAAACATATAGCTTATTACTTAATATGCTGCAGTGAAGAATATGTAGCTATTTTTATTATATATAATGCAAGAGTAATAATCAAACAAATGATTGGATTTTGCGACAAAATCAGACGGAATATTTGTATCTATATGTTTTACACTAAATTTATAAAATGTATATTACTATAATCCTTTATTGTAGCTTCAATTCTTAGTATAATTATATTTAATAATAGCCAATAGCGATAAAAATATTCACGAAGGAGAGGAATGAAATTGAGAGAGGTAAATGTGGATATCATATGCGAAGCAATAAAGGAGCTTTTCATAAACGCAAACTACTATCTATGCCCGGATATCAGGAACAAGCTTGAGAAATATAGAGATATTGAGGTTTCTCAAATAGCAAAGGAAATATTGGATAAAATAATAGAAAACGCTGATATAGCTGCAAAGAATCAAGTAGCTATATGTCAGGATACCGGCATGAGTATAATATTCCTTGAAGTCGGGCAAGAGGTCTTATTTGTCGGAGGTGATATTAATGAAGCCATTAATTCCGGAGTCAGGAAAGCTTATAAGGAAGGGTACCTAAGAAAGTCTGTTGTAGCAGATCCGATAGGTCGAGGGAATACCGGAGATAATACCCCTGCAATAATATACTATGATATTGTGCCTGGGGACAAGGTAAGAATACAGATCATGCCAAAAGGTTTTGGCAGTGAAAACATGAGCGACATTAGAATGCTGAAACCTTCAGATGGGGTGGAGGGAATAATTGAGTTTGTGCTGGACACTGTTGTTAAAGCAGGTGCTAATCCATGCCCTCCCATAATTGTAGGGGTTGGAATAGGAGGAACCTTTGAAAAGGCAGCATTAATTGCTAAGAAAGCGCTGCTGCGCCCCTTGGATAAGGGCCATGCCGGTGTTTTCTACAGAGAGCTGGAAACAGAACTTCTGAAGAGGATAAATAATCTGGGTGTCGGACCTCAAGGAATGGGAGGCATCACTACAGCTCTTGCAGTTAATATTGAAGCCTATGCCACACACATTGCCGGTCTGCCTGTGGCTGTGAATATTACCTGCCATGCATCGAGGCATATGGAGAAAATTATCTAAGGAGGGTATGCTATTATGTATAAGAGGATAACAACACCTTTAAGGGATGAAGATATAAACATATTGAGTGCCGGAGACCGCCTACTGCTTAGCGGGGTGATATATGCCGCCAGAGATGCAGCTCATAAAAAGATGCATGAAGCGCTGCAGAAGGGGCAGGCCTTGCCCATTGATATACAACAGCAGGTCATATATTATGCAGGACCTTGCCCAGCCAAGCCTGGTGCCGTTGCAGGCCCATTCGGGCCTACCACTTCCGGAAGAATGGATAAGTATGCTCCTGAGCTTATTATGCTGGGGCTGAAAGGGATGATAGGGAAAGGAGACAGAACCGCTGAAGTGGTTGAAGCGATGAAGGCGGGCAATGCTGTTTACTTTGCAGCTATAGGAGGTATAGGCGCGTATATTGCAGCAACAATTAAATCACAAGAGGTAATTGCTTACGAAGAGCTTGGTGCTGAAGCACTTATAAAGCTTGAAGTAGCAGACTTCCCTCTCATAGTGGCCATTGACAGCAGGGGAAATAATCTCTACCATATAGAGCCACAGAAATACAAAGATAAGTTTACTCAGGTAGTGAATAAATGAATACGGATTGCATACCAATATTAAAATCGCTCATAGAATACAGGGATGAGGGAGCTGTATCATTTCATATGCCAGGGCATAAAAGTGGCAGTTCTTATAAAAAAGCAGGCATGGGATTTCCGGGGGAGGATTTGTTAGCCATGGACACTACAGAGGTGCCCGGGATTGACAATCTCCACTGTCCTGAAAGTGCAGTACTGGCAGCCCAAAGCCTTGCTGCGGAAGCTTTTGGCGCAGATCATACATTCTTTCTGGTAAACGGCACCACATCGGGGATATATTCAATGATAATGGCAGCAGCAGATCCCGGAGATAAAATTATCATACCACGGAACTGCCATAGGTCGGTTCATGGTGCAGTAATACTAGGCAGGCTGGTGCCGGTGTACGTAAACCCAGAAATAGATGATGAGCTTGGGATAGCAATGGGTATAAAACCGGAGAAGATAGAATATATATTGGAAAAGCATAGAGATGCAAAAGCTGTAGTAATTACTAGCCCTACTTATTACGGGGCATGCTCTGATCTGAAGAAAATAGCGGAAATCGTACATAAAAGGGATATGATGCTTCTTGTGGATGAAGCTCACGGCTCTCATTTCGGCTTCAATGAAAGGCTGCCCATAACAGCGCTGGAGGCTGGGGCTGATATGACAGCTCAAAGCATACATAAGACCCTTCCCTCCATGACCCAGAGTTCAATGCTGCATATAAAATCCCCAAAAGCAGACATTGAGAAGCTGAAGCTGTTTTTACAGCTGACTCAGACAACGAGTCCTTCGCATATACTTCTTGCATCCTTGGACATTGCAAGGTACATTATGCAGGAGAAAGGGCGGGAGCTTCTGGATGATACAATAGCTTGGAGCAATTGGGCAAGAAATGAAATAAATAATATTCAGGAGCTCTATTGTTTAGGCTCAGACAGAGTAGGAAGATGCGGGGTTGCTGATTTGGATCCTACAAGGATAACAGTAAATTTTGGAGCAGCCGGCATAAGCGGCACAAAAGCTGAGGTTATCCTGAGGAGGGACTTCAAGATACAAGTCGAAATGTCCGATTTATATAATATAGTGGCAATAGCTGCAACAGGAAATAAACAAGCAGACTATGAAAAGCTGGTGAATGCGCTAAAGAGCATAGCCAGAACAGCAGGAAAGGCAAAGCAGGAAATAAAGCTCCCGGCAGCTTTTCATAAATCTCCAGAGCTTTGCTTAATGCCGTGGGAAGCGGTATACTGTAAAAAAGAGCAGGTGGAAGCTGGAAAAAGTATAGGCAGGACATGTGGGGAGATGATAATACCTTATCCCCCGGGAATACCAGCGCTGATACCTGGAGAGAAAATTACCCCGGAAGCATATGAATATCTGAAATCTTGTGTGGAACAGGGAATAAAGATAAATGGAGCTTCGGATGCCAAGCTGGAAAAGATGTGGGTGATAAAAGACAGTCACTAGTCGCTGGTCGCTAGTCTCTAGCTTTAGGGTAAGGCTCTGTAGTTCAGGTATGAGGCGCGGGGTTATGGAATTTCGAGATGTGGGGTAGGGACGATTCATGAATCGCCCGTACAGACTCTGTATGTATTGATAATATTATATTTTTAAGGAGGAATAATAATGAAGCTTGTAATAGTAGTTGTACAGGATGATGATGTTGATGAACTGGTGGAAAGGTTGGTCAAAGAGAAGCTCAGCAGTACAAAGCTTGCTTCAACAGGGGGGTTCTTAAGAGAAGGGAATACGACGCTCCTGATTGGTGTGGATAAGGAAAGGGTGGACTCGGTAATAACAATAATCAAGGATATATGCAAGAGCAGGAAGCAGACCTTCACAACGCCTATTCCGCCTACAGGCTCAGCAGGAGTGTTCATTCCATATCCTATTGATGTAATGGTTGGTGGAGCGACAATATTTGTTGTCGATATAGACCGGTTTGAAAAAGTATAAGGGAGCATCATTATGAAAATATCAGATATAAAAAACCATCCTTCTTCAATTACGAGCACTATTGCACGGGAAGACAGGAGGTCTGATATCACAAGCGACAGGTCAAGCTTTGGTGATACTTTGAAAAAAACTGAAGAACAGGACTTAACCAGCCGCTTGAACAGACTCATGCATGATATCGAAAAACAAGGTGAGCACCTTGCCAAGAGCATGGACATAAAAGAATTGAAGAACTATAAAAAGCTTATTTCCGAATTTATGAATGAGGTAGTGAATAATTCACTTAAATTCTCAAAGCAAAGCAGCTTTGATAGAAGAGGAAGGCATAAGGTATATGCTCTTGTAAGAAAGGTCAATGCAAAAGTTGAGGAGCTTAGCAGAGAATTTCTTAAAGAAGAGAAGGATAATATAAAGATACTTGAAAGCATAGGAACCATAAAAGGAATGCTGTTTGATATGTACATGTAGCTTTTTATGATATTGAACGCACATAAGTATTCCCATGGAGTATAGTGCGAATTCAATAACAGGAAGGAAAGCATTTTGCAAAACCTGATTGGACTATTTGTGATGATTTTTTGCATAATGCTTATATAAGGAGAAATAGTATGGGGTTTAATGACATAGCAGGACAAAGGGTTATAGTTGAGAGTCTGAGGAATGCCGTTAAAAACAATATGATATCAAACGGCTATATTTTCAGTGGGTCAAAGGGCTGTGGCAAGAAACTCATGGCCTTCATTTTTGCCATGGCTGCAAATTGCACCGGGGTAGCTGCTGACAAACCGTGCGGAAGCTGCAGCTCTTGTATAAGGACGAAAAGCGGCAATCACCCCAATATAGAGATCGTGAGACCTACCGGACTGAGTATAAAAATCAAGCAAATCCGTCAAATAATAAGTGATACAGCTAAAAAACCCTTTGAGAGCGGATACAAGGTAATTATTATTGAGAATGCGGAAAAGATGACTCATGATGCTCAGGATGCTTTCCTGAAAACACTTGAAGAACCCCCTGAGAATACTGTGTTTTTGCTGCTTGCAGAAAATCAAAATCTCCTGCTGCCTACAATTGTTTCGAGGTGCCAGGTTTATCAGTTCAAACCGGTTGCTGCCAAAGAGATAAAGGATTTTGTAGAAGCCAGATATGATTTTTCATCAGCAGACATTGATGCTGCAGTGAGGTACTCAAAAGGGGTGGTAGGCAAAGTGTTGGAGCTTCTTCAGGATAAGGAGCGCTATAAAGCTCATACTGTCTTCATTGATATACTGGAGAAGGCATTGCTGGGGAATGGGAGTGAGGCACAGCTAATGGCATCAGCAGTAGCTGAATCCAAGGATGAGGCAGAAAGATTCATGGAATTTTCTTTGACGTGGTTCAGGGATGTAATGGTGTTAAGGGAGAGCCAGGGGGCTTATGAGCAGCTTATTATCAATGTTGACAGCGTAGAAAAACTATCAAGACATAATTCTGCTTTGACGGAAGGTAAATTAAACAGTATAATAGATATAATCAAGAGCACAGCGAGGTATGTCAAGTATAACGTTGGTATAAAAAACAGTATAGATGGCATGCTATTTAATATTGCGGAGGTATGTTTGTACAATGGTTAAAACGGTTGGAGTAAGGTTTAAGAAAGCCGGCAAGATATACTACTTTGATCCCGGTGATTTGGAAATAAATATTGATGACAATGTTGTAGTAGAGACCATCAGAGGCATTGAATTCGGTAAGGCTGTATTGGGAATAAGAGAAGTGTCTGAGAATGAAATAATTGCACCGCTGAAGAAGGTTCTGAGAATCGCAACAGAAGAGGACAACAAAGTGTATGAAGACAACAAGGCAAAAGAAAAGGAAGCCTTCAACACATGCCTTCAGAAAATAAATCATCATAATCTTGGGATGAAGCTTATTGATGTGGAGTATACTTTTGATAACAACAAAATCATATTCTACTTTACAGCTGACGGCCGTGTAGACTTCAGGGAGCTTGTAAAGGACCTGGCTTCAGTTTTCAAGACAAGAATAGAGCTTCGTCAGATAGGCGTAAGAGATGAAGCCAAAATGATAAGCGGTATGGGACCTTGCGGAAAGAGCCTATGCTGTTCGACCTTCCTGGGTGATTTTGCACCCGTTTCTATCAAAATGGCAAAGGAACAAAATCTATCCCTCAATCCCACTAAAATATCCGGTATTTGCGGAAGGTTGATGTGCTGCCTGAAATACGAGCACGACACATATGAATGCTCAAGGAAATACATGCCTAAGGTGGGAGCTTTGGTTGACACTCCTGAAGGCCGTGGGGAAGTGGTGGAATCCAATGTGCTTCTGGAAAAGGTAAAAGTAAAGCTGGAGCTGATGGAGGGCAATCTGCGCGTTATTAAGGATTATACTATCAAGGAGATAGTACAGCTGAAACCCGGGAAGGATATTGAGCCTGATATTGAGGGCGATATAGAGAATCTGGAGATGCTTGAAGACAGCTAATCTTGAATTAGTAAAGGATTAGTGATAGAATGTAGATGTAATTTATATAGGAGGTGTTACTATGGCATATAAAATACTAGACACTTGCATAAGCTGTGGTGCATGTGAACCAGAATGCCCGGTTAATTGTATCAGCCAGGGCGATGATAAATACGTTATAAATCCCGATGAATGCATCGAGTGTGGCGCATGCGCAAATGTTTGCCCGGTTGATGCTCCGGTGCAGGACTGATTAAGTTTAAAAAAAGACCGAAACGGTCTTTTTTTTCCATTTAGGCTTTGTCTGCGTAGCAACAAAGACAAAATGAGGGGGTTCGATGCCCCCGAATTTTCTTTAGGAGAGGTATGTCATGGAAGAACGTATGTTGCAGGATGAAACCGTTGATGATTTGCAGAATGGATACAAAATAATACAGAAAAGCCATGCCTTCAGGTTTGGCGTTGATGCTGTGCTCCTGGCGGATTTCGCCAATATAAAGCATGAGCATTCGGTCATTGATCTGGGAACCGGCACAGGTATAATCCCTATACTGATATATGCCAAGAAAAAGCCGTCAGAAATAACAGCAGTGGAAATACAGCGGGATATGGCTGACATGGCAGAACGCAGTATCAAGTTGAATGGACTTGGCAATAACATTAAAGTGCTGTGTATGGATCTGAAGGATGCTCCCATGCTATTGGGAAAGGCAAGGTATGATTGTGTAGTGACCAATCCCCCCTATGTGAAAAAGGAAAGCGGGATAAATAATCCCTCTGAGTCCAAGGCAATTGCACGTTTTGAAATAATGTGCAGCCTGGAGGAGGTTCTGATGGCAGCTAAAGAGCTGCTAAAACCTGGAGGAAAGCTTTTTATGGTGCATAGAACTGACCGCCTGGCAGACATAATATATGAAATGAGAAATAACGGCATTGAACCGAAGAGGATAAGATTTGTGCATCCTTCCATAGGGAAAAGGCCTAATTTGCTTTTGATCGAAGGAGCCAGGGGGGGGAATAAGGAACTTAAGTTCATGGACCCCTTGTACATACGCGATGAAAATGGAGAATACACCGAGGAGATACATAGGATATACGGGAGGACAAAATAATGACCGGAATTTTATACTTATGCGCAACTCCCATAGGAAACCTTGAGGATATAACCTTAAGGTGCATCAGGATACTCGGAGAGGTAGATATTATTGCTGCCGAGGATACCAGGCATACCGTCAAGCTGTTGAACCATATACATATCCGCAAACCCTTGATAAGCTATCATGAACATAATAAATTTGAAAAGGGTAGTGACATAGTAGAGCTTCTGAAATCAGGAAAAAACATAGCCCTTGTTTCTGATGCAGGCATGCCTGCCATATCTGATCCGGGAGAAGAGCTGGTCAGGCTTTGTGTTGAAAACGGTATTGATATAATCCCGGTTCCCGGGCCTACTGCTTCACTTTCAGCATTAATTGTTTCGGGGTTCTCCACGGCAAGATTCTGTTTTGAAGGCTTTTTACCGGTAAATAAGAAGGAGAAAAGAGAAAGATTAAAAAAACTTTCCATTGAAACAAGAACCATTATATGTTATGAAGCTCCGCATCGTTTGATGGATACACTGGGTGACATCCTGGAACAGCTTGGAGATAGAAGAATATCAGTATCAAGAGAAATAACCAAAAAATTTGAAGAGACTGTAAGGGATAACATCAGCCAAATAATCAAAATTTATAAAGAACGTTCGATTAAAGGTGAATTTGTTCTGATTATCGAAGGTATAAATGAGAAAGAACTTGTTGATATTGAAGTGAAGAAATGGGATAATATAACCATTGAGGATCACATAAAAATGTATCTGCGACAGGGATTATATAAAAAGGAAGCAATTAAAAAAGTAGCAGAGGATAGAAAGCTGCCGAAGAAGGAAATATATAAAATAGGGTGTAATATTGAATAATTCGTTTTTGCTTTCTAATGCCTGTCAGGATTTTCGAAAGGAGGACATAAAATGAAATTTACAAAAGATATGACTGTTGCCCAGATTCTGAGAGCAAATCCCAAGACTGCCGAAGTTTTCATGAGATATGGAATGCACTGTCTTGGCTGCCCTGGTGCTACAGGAGAATCTGTAGAACAGGCTGCAATGGTGCATGGTTTCGATGGAGAACAGTTACTGGCTGATTTGAATAATGTTGGCGAGTGAAGCATAAAAGGTTAGGATTTCTCCTAACCTTTTGAATTACTTCTTGAACTCTTCCATACAAGCCGGGCATATATTCTTGCCCTTGTATTGTATTACGTCTTTTGCATTTCCGCAGAATATGCATGCTGGTTCATATTTCTTCAATATGATATGCTCGCCATCAACATAAATCTCCAAGGAATCCTTTTCCTCTATGTTAAGAGTTCTCCTCAATTCTATTGGAATTACAACTCTGCCGAGCTCGTCAACCTTTCTTACTATACCTGTAGACTTCAACTTAGATCTCCCTCCTTTACATTATATAACAAAATTCGACAATTTCTTCTGCAATTAAATGTTAACATTTATGACAATAAAAGTCAACAGTATAAAATGAATAAAATAATAATTATTCATCAAAATATCTTATGCTATATATTTCGCGAAAAACATTTTACATTCTTAATTCAGATTTCGCGTAAATGTTTCCTTGATTGTTATTGAATTCGCACTTTGCCCAATGTAAATACTTTTGTGCGTTCAATATATCATTGTATAATAGACTATAATGAAGAATACATATCCGAAAAAAATTTTTTCAGTCCGTCATATATAGCTTCTGCCATAACTGTTTGAAAATCGTCCTGCCTCAGCAGCCTGCCTTCTTCAAGGTTAGTCATATATCCTACCTCAATCAATACACCGGGAGTTTTTGTACTTCGCAGTATATATAAGTTTTCAGGCAGCACTTTAGAAGTAAGTTTATCATTTTCTAAAAAACTTCTATAGAGGATTTCATCTATACTGTTTCCTATACATTGAGCCAATCTTTTTTCATCTTCAGAGTCGTAATAGTAGAAAATTATTGCGCCCTTTGTCTGAGGGTTGCTTCGAAAGCAGTTGGAATGTATGCTCACAAATACATCTGCTTCGCTATTGTCTATTATATTCCGCCGCCCATCCAGATCTCTTCTGTACCTGGACAACTGCAAATTACTCTTGCTTTCAAGAGATACATCCCTATCTCTTGTCAGAATAACTTTCATACCGTCATTCATAAGAAGCTCTTTTAGCTTTAGCGATATATCAAGATTAATATCCTTTTCATTGAAGTGGTCACTCAAGGAGGCACCCCCATCCACTCCCCCGTGTCCAGGATCGATGACTATCACCAGGTCCTTCATATCTGTTTCTGATTCTTTGAAATATTCTTGCCCATATTCATCAAGAGCAGATAATAATATTATTGCTAATGCCACTGAAACAACAAATGATATAACGCGGTTAATGATTGACATAAGTGCATCCCTGCCTTTTAATATCTCATTAATTATATTCACTGTTGACCCTTTAGATGCAGCACGAATATTTTTCATGAAGCCGCAAATGATAAGAAGAATGCGAAGCATTCTTCAGTCACTAGTCGCTAGACTCTAGTCGCTAGGATTAGGGTAGGCCTCCGAAGACTGGGCTAAGCCTGTACCCATAAGGAATACCAAGAAATCTAGAGACTAGAGACTAGTGTCTAGTCTCTGAAAAATGTAGGGAGTGAAAATGTTAATGGAAAAAGGTAAAGACATGAAGCATATCGATTTTGAGACTCCTCCTGAGCCTTACTGGCTGGCATCCTCTGGCAGAACCAACTATCCGGCATTAGATAATGATATAAAAGTAGACGCTGCAATAGTCGGAGGAGGCATGGTGGGTATAACCTCCGCCTATCTGCTGAAAAAAGCGGGTTTGAGAGTAGCTGTGATTGAAGCGGATAGAATCCTACAGGGAACAACAGGACATACTACAGCAAAAATTACCTCACAGCACAGTCTTATATATGCCAAGATAAAAAATTATATGGGAGAGGAAAAAGCAAGGCAGTATGCAGAAGCAAATGAAGCAGCTATTAGTACTATTTCAGGCTTGATAAAACAAGAGGGAATTAGCTGTGACTTTCACTGGGAACCTGCTTACACCTTTACTCTTACTGATTCATATTTACAAAAAATAGCTGATGAGGCCAATGTAGCGGCCAGTCTTGGCATAAAAGCATCATTCATTGAGGATATACCGTTGCCTTTTAAGGTCAAAGGTGCAGTAAGGTTTGATGACCAGGCCCGGTTTCACCCCCGCAAATATCTTCTTGCATTGGCCGGTAAGATAGATGGGGATGGAAGCTTTATATTCGAACACACAAGAGTAGCCGATATAAATGAAGGGAATCCGGGTATTGTAATTACCAATCAAGGGAAAAGGATAACTGCTGATAATGTCATCATAGCCTCACATTTTCCCTGCTATGATGGTATGGGCTTTTACTTTGCCAGAATGTATCCTGAAAGGTCCTATGCAATGGCAGTAAAGGTTAAGGAGAAATTCCTGGGAGGTATGTATATTACAGCAGAAGATCCTGCAAAATCAGTACGTTCTCAGGAACATGAGGGTGAAGAGCTTTTGATTGTTTCCGGCGAACATCACAAAACAGCTCATGGAACAGACCTGTATAAGCATTATGAAAACCTTATGGAATTTACGAAGAAGCACTATGATGTACAGGAATTGTTATTCAGATGGTCCACTCAGGATTACACTACTATTGACAAAGTACCTTATGTAGGCAGGCTGACCTCAAAGACTCCTAATATATACGTGGCAACAGGCTTCAGAAAATGGGGCATGACAAACAGCACAGCAGCTGCAATGATTATTAAGGACTTGATCATGAAAGGCGAAAATCCATGGGCAGATGTATATGACCCTTCCAGGTTTATCCCCAACCCTTCGATTACCAGCTTTATATCAATAAATGCAGATGTTGCAGCTAAATTCATCACAGGAAAACTAAAGCCTGTGCCTCATGATATTGACATTGAAAAAGGAAAAGCAAAAGCAGTAGAGATAGAAGGACATAAAATGGGGGTATATCGAGATGAAAAGGGTCAGCTGCATACTGTAGATACCACTTGTACACATATGGGCTGTGAATTGAAATGGAACGATGCGGAAAAGTCATGGGACTGCCCATGCCATGGGTCCAGATTCACCTATGAGGGCGAAATAATTGAAGGGCCTGCAATCAATAAGCTTCAGCATGATTGCCATAGCAAGAATAAGATTGACCCAAACATAATGTAGTACGCATAAAAAGAGTCTCTTCGATAGAGACTTTTTTATTTTACTGTATTTCTGCAATAATTGTAGGAATAACAATGTTGAGATTCCAAACAAGCAAGAAATGGCACATTTTATATAATTATTAGAGGGGATATGTAACAAATGGAGAAACATCTTACATATGACTGTTTGTATAAGGGGGGATATATATATGGGTGAATTGACACTGGGACTTGTTCAGATGCGGTGTCAAAAAGGGGCAATAGAATACAATATAATAAGCATGTATAAGTATCTTGAGGAATGTAAAAAAAAGGGTGTGGAGATAGTTTGTTTTCCTGAGATGAGTATAACCGGCTACATAGACCCACTTAAATATCCAAATGCAGTAATCTCGAGATATAATGCATCAATCCAACGAGTAGCCGATATGAGCTTTATTTACCAGACTATTATAATAGCTGGTTTTGCAGAGAAGAACTATAAGGGGAAGCCTTATATAACTCAGTTTGTTGCAAAGGATGGCAAGATAGTGGGCTGCTACAGGAAGAAGACTCTAAGCGGTAATGAGTCCGAGTGGTTCAGTCCTGGTACTGAAGCTCTAATATTTTCTCATTCAGGAAGCAGCTTTGGGCTGGCAATATGTGCAGATATTGAAGATGGCAGAATTTTTAAGGAATATGCAGACCGGGGTGTCGGTTTGGTTTTTGAAAGCTCTGCACCCGGATTATACGGTGAACAGGATACCAGGGATTGGGAGTCGGGATTTGACTGGTGGAGAAGTGAATGTAAAAACAAGCTGGGACGATATGCAGCAGAGAACGGAATTTATATAGCAGCAGCAACACAGGCAGGGCGTACTTATGATGAGGATTTCCCAGGAGGAGGCTATGTTTTTGCTCCACAGGGCAATTGTGTATTTGAAACCGAAGATTGGAACGAAGGAATTCTTATTGCCAGGATAGAACTTCCTGAAAAGTGAACTCATTCAGCCATAGCTGAACATCGAGGACTCAGATGGGGACTCTACCCCTCCTTGCAGAAGTTGGAGTCTTGTAAATATGATGAATTATTGCTTTCGTTGTGGTAATATTAGATTAATATAAAACTACGAAATAGGCTTTTTAATCTGGCTTATATACAAGTAGTGTTAATTTTCAGGAGGTTGTTATGCATAAAGTAGTAGAGCGATTCCTTAAATATGTCAGTTTTGATACGACGAGCATCGAAGAATCAAAAACAGTACCCAGTACTCCCGGACAGCTTGTACTTGCCAGGGAATTGGAAAAGGAACTGGAAGAAATGGGATTAGAGGATATAAGCTTGGATGGGAATGGATACCTGATGGCAACATTGCCCGCAAATACTGACAAAAGTATCCCGACTATTGGCTTTCTGGCACATATGGACACAAGTGATGGAGTAAGTGGAGCCAATATAAAAACCAGTATAGTGAAGAACTATGATGGGGGGGATATACTGCTGAATAAACAGCAGAATCTGGTACTCTCACCTAAAGAATTTCCCGAGTTGACAGCTTACATAGGACAGGATTTGATCACAACCGATGGTACAACACTTCTGGGAGCTGATGATAAGGCAGGGATTGCAGAAATAATCACAGCTGTAGAGCATCTACTGAAGCATCCGGAAATACCTCACGGAACAATACGTATAGCCTTTACTCCTGATGAGGAAATAGCAAGAGGCACTGACTATTTTGATTTAAAAAAGTTCAATGCTGATTTTGCCTATACTATTGACGGAGGACAGCTGGGTGAGCTGGAATATGAGAATTTTAACGCAGCAAAAGCTACAATAGTCATTAATGGGAAAAATGCTCATCCGGGCACTGCCAAGGATAAAATGATAAACTCCATGCTATTGGCTATGGAATTGAATGCAATGCTGCCACAGCATGAAACACCTGGACATACAGAAGGCTACGAAGGATTTTTCCATCTTGAGAAAATCTTAGGAAGAGTGGAAATGACCTCGATGATGTATATAATCAGGGACTTTGATAAATCAAAGCTGGAAGCGCGAAAAGAGTGCATGAGGAAAATTGCCGGTTATATGAATGATAAGTACGGAAAAGGGACAATTGTGCTTGAGTTGGTTGATCAGTACTCCAATATGAGGGAGAAAATCGAACCGGTGATCCATGTTATTGAGAATGCCAAGAAAGCAATGGAAGCCGCAGGGGTGACTCCCATAGTGAAACCTATCAGAGGGGGAACTGACGGTGCAAGACTTTCCCTTAAGGGTCTCCCTACGCCAAACATATTTACAGGCGGGCATAATTACCACGGAAGATATGAATACATATCCGTCAATTCAATGAACAAGGCTGTTGAGGTGATACTTAAGCTGGTTGAAATATACAGTCTAAACTAAAAACCACATAAAACCATCATAACCGCCATACATTTTATTATCAATAAATGTATGGCGGTGGTTTTTTTTGATTAATAAGCTTTGGTTCTATATGATAGTCATAGCTGTGGCATTTGCAGCTACTGGAGGAAGACTTGAGACTCTCACAGATGAAATCTTTAATTCCCTGCGGTCCTCCATTGACCTGGGTATCGGATTATTAGGGGGGATGATGCTTTGGTGCGGGGTGCTGAAGGTGGCCGAAAGATCAGGCCTGGTAGATAATATATCTGATTTTATCAGACCTGTTATGAGGCAGCTTTTCAAGGGAATACCATCAAAAAGTGCTGCTATGGGAGCAATGATAATGAACATTACCTCCAATATGTTAGGCCTCGGGAACGCAGCTACCCCCATGGGGCTGAAGGCAATGCAGGAGCTGCAGGAGCTTAACCCGAGAAAGGACACAGCAACAAATGCCATGTGTCTTTTTCTGGTAGTGAATGCTGCACCAATACAGCTGCTGCCTGCCACTGTATTATCCCTGAGAGCTTCAGTCGGCTCAACGAACCCGGGTATAATAATTATTCCGGCAATTATTGCTTCCTTCTCTGCTGTGACCGTCGGGGTCATAGCCTGCAAACTGCTTGAAAGGGTGAGGGGAGGTGTAAGATGAATTTCATTATTCCGCTTATTATACTGCTTATACTTGCCCACGGATATATCAAAGGAGTTAAGGTTTATGACGCATTCATAGAGGGGGCAAAGGACGGACTATTGATTACCGTAAAAATACTTCCGTACATAGCAGCGATGCTTCTTGCGGTAGGAATGCTCCGGAGCTCCGGCGGGTTGGACTTTATGCTGTATGTTTTGAGGCCTTTGACAAATGCAGCAGGAATACCTGAAGAGGTGATGCCGCTGATTATCATGAAGCCTTTGTCAGGCAGCGGTGCATTGGGGATTCTTGCAGATATATTGAAAAGAAGCGGAGCCGACAGCCATGCAGGAGTGCTGGCAAGCATAATAATGAGCAGTACGGAAACGATTTTCTATACGATTACTGTATATTTTGGTTCTATAGGGATAAAAAACATACGTCATACCCTGGCAGCGGCCGTGATTGCCGACATAGCAGGGGTGGCAGCTGCAATACTGGTATGCAGGCTTTTTTTGTTCTGATTTTAGATACTGTTTATTAAAAGGAGTTTGAGTCAATAATGTAGAATATTGAATTACATAATGTAATTAAGGTGGATTTTCAATGAAGCTGAGAAGATTTTTAGTATTCCTGTTTATTATATTGATGGCCGTCAGCCTTAAGCTCCCTGGGGTTTATAACATGCTGGGGCTCTCCACCAACATCATGGATGCCGATGCTGAAGTCAGAAGCAGTGAAGAGTTTGAGGCCGTAATATATGATGTTATTAGGGAAGTAAAGGACAATATCAAAATAAAAATAGTCAGATATGATGAGAAAACCTATGATGCAAATGCTGTATTAAAGAAAATACTGGATGAGGATGCCGGACTGGGTTTTATCGCAGGCTGCAATTCAAGTGTTACAACTACTTTGGGGAAGGAAGCGGCAGTTATTGAGTTGAAGCTGCAGTATTATTACTCAGGGGAAAAGGTTGCTGCCATGAGAAGGGCGGCTGACAGCAAAGCAAATGATATAATCAACAAAATAATAAAACCAGGAATGAGTGACTATGAAAAAGTACTGGCTGTTCATGACTATGTGATCAAGAGTTCAAGATATGACAGGTTGAATGCAGAAAGTGATACATTGCCTCCGGAGGAGCATGAGGCCTATGGAGTGCTGGTGGAGGGCATCGGAGTATGTGACAGCTATGCCAAAGCTGTTAAACTGCTTTTGGAAAAGGCAGGAGTCCAATGTATGCTTGTAGAGGGCAGCAAAGCCGGAACCACCGGACAAAGGCCTAGTGAAGTTGACCATGCATGGAATATTGTCAGGATAGACGGAGAATACTATCATGTAGATGCTACTTGGGATGATGTGTCGGAAGAGCGGGATAGTATTGAACTGCTCTATCACTATCTCAATCTCAGCGATGAAGAAATGCAGAAGACACACATATGGGATAAAAGCAGATACCCTGCTTGTACAGGCACAAAATACAATTATTTCATATATAGCAAACTCTTTGCAAAGGATTATGCGGAGACTCTTTCGATGCTTGTAAAGGCCATTTCAGACAGGGAAGAAAAGCTGATAATAAAGATATCAGACTATAAAAGCACCAAATATAATATAGAAGAGCTGATAAAAAAAGCCGCAGAAAAAAGCAGGTTAAAGCAGGGTATAGGTGCAAAGTGGATAATCAATGAGTCACTTGGAATAGTAGATATAGAGTTTGAATATTGACACCTTTAAAAATATGTTGTATATTTTTAACATATACCTAAAATCATAAAAGTAATGATGGGAAGAGTAAGTTGGCATACATGTCAAAGAGAACCGGGAATGGTGTGAACCGGCACATAAAACCAACCCAACATGGCCCCTGAACTGTACAGGTGAGGCAGCTGCTAAGCCTGTGCCGGTAGGCTGACGTTATACAGCACAGTGATGAAGCCCTTTGGGCGAGTCACTTGTTAAGTTTTCTGCCGTGAGGCAGGAAAGAATCAGGGTGGTAACACGAACAGCTTTCGTCCCTTCATGGGGCGAAGGCTTTTTTGTTTTATAAATTCACCTATGGGAGGAATAAAAATGAGTGGAAAGAAATTTTATATTACAACGGCAATAGCCTACACCTCACGGATACCTCATATTGGAAATACTTATGAGGCGGTTCTGGCAGATGCCATAGCAAGGTTTAAAAGATTGACAGGAAATGATGTTTATTTTCTGACCGGAACCGACGAACATGGGCAGAAGATACAGGAGCAGGCTGAAAATGACGGTTTGAAGCCTCAGGAGCATGTAGACAAGATAGCGGCAGAAATAAGAAGAATATGGGACTTCATGAACGTAAGCTATGACCAGTTCATAAGAACGACAGACAAACAGCACAAGGAGACTGTCCAAAAGATTTTCAAGAAGCTTTATGAGCAGGGGGACATTTACAAAAGCTCCTATGAAGGGCTATACTGCACTCCATGCGAATCCTTCTACACCGAATCACAGTTAGTGGATGGGAAATGCCCTGACTGCGGAAGTGAAGTAGCTCATGCAAGCGAGGAGGCATATTTCTTCAAGCTGTCCAAGTATCAGGACAGATTGATGAAGCATATTGAGAAGAATCCCAACTTCATTTGGCCTGAGTCCAGGAAGAATGAGATGATTAAAAACTTCTTAAAGCCTGGTCTTCAGGACTTGTGCGTATCCAGGACCTCCTTTGACTGGGGAGTGCCTGTGAGCTTTGATGAAAAGCATGTTGTATATGTATGGATAGATGCCTTGTCCAACTATATTACGGCTTTGGGTTATAATCCCGAGGGTGAAAGCGGGGAGCTGTTCAACAAATATTGGCCTGCCGATCTGCACTTGATTGGAAAGGATATAGTAAGATTCCATACCATATATTGGCCAATTATACTCATGGCTTTGGGTGTGGAGCTGCCGAAACAGGTTTATGGACATCCATGGCTTTTGCAGGGTAAAGATAAGATGTCAAAATCAAAGGGCAATGTAATATATGCCGAAGAGCTTGTAAAACACTTTGGAGTAGATGCGGTCCGGTATTACCTTTTAAAGGAAATGCCCTTTGCACAGGATGGAAATATAACCTATGAACACATGATTGCTAAAATGAACAGCGATCTGGCTAACAACCTGGGTAACCTTGTAAACCGCACTGTTACAATGGTGAACAAGTATTTTGACGGAAAAATTGCCGGGGCAACCTGCAAGGAGCCGATAGATGATGAGCTTATAAACCTGGCTCTTGGGACTCCGGGCAAAGTAGAAGAGTGTATGAATGAGTACAGGGCAGCAGATGCACTTGATGAAATTGTGACTTTACTTAAGAGAAGCAATAAGTATATAGATGAGACTATGCCCTGGGTGCTTGCAAAGGAAGAAAGCAAGAAAGAAAGACTTGCAACAGTATTGTATAATTTGCTGGAGAGCATCAGGATAGCCTCAGTGCTGCTGCAGCCCTTTATTCCTGATACCGCACTGGAGATTCAAAAGCAGATAAATGCACAGAAAACCGACTGGGCGACCTTGGGAACCTTTGACGGGACTGTTGCCGGTACAGTGGTAAATGAAGCAAAGCCTTTATTTGCGAGAATAGATGAAGAAAAAAAGCTTGCTGAGATTATTGGAGTTAATGAAGCTGAGGCGCAGGAAGAAGAGCCGGTTGAAGAAGAGAAGAAAGAAGCGGCTGCAGAGATACTGCAAGAGGAAAAGTATATAACTATTGATGACTTTGCCAAAATAGATCTGAGAGTTGCAAGGGTACTTGAGTGTGAGAAGGTTGAAGGCTCCGACAAGCTCTTGAAGCTACAGCTGGAATTAGGAAGCGAAAAACGCCAGGTAGTTTCGGGAATAGCCAAATATTATACACCGGAAGACCTGATCGGCAAATCTGTAGTGCTGGTGGCAAACCTCAAACCGGTGAAGCTCCGTGGGGTGGAATCCAATGGGATGATACTGGCAGCTGCAGATGATGAAACAGTTGTTGTGGTGACTCCTCTCTCTGAAATACCTTCAGGGACTCAAGTACGATGATGCCCTATAACGAAATTGGTTCACAGCAGATGCTTTTTGATACACATGCTCATCTGGATGATGACAGATTCGGTGAGGACAGGGATGAGATTATAAGGAAGTGCAAACAGGACGGGGTGGAGTTGATTCTGAATGCCGGCAGCAATATGGAGACCTCAGTCAAAGCTATTGCTCTGGCAGGGAAATATGAGTTCATTTATGCATCAGTAGGGGTCCACCCTCATGATGCATCGTATATGGATGAGGAAACTGCCGGAGTATTGGCTGCTCTTGCAGAGAACAAGAAGGTCAGGGCTATAGGAG